>JBBRPS010000130.1:0-16348 GCA_038227745.1 Gemmatales bacterium
CCCTCGCTGGCGCGTCGGGCTTGTGTGTTGCGCCTCGATACCACTTTATCAGCGGTAACCGTTCTCCCTCCCCCAGCGCAGCCACGCTTCCGCCATCCGCGGGATGTCGCCGGCGTCAGCGGACGGCACCGGATCGACTCCGGTGATGGCGGAGAGGGCGGCGAACCAGTGCCGCCGCGTGCGCTCCAGATCCCGCAGCAGCAGGGGCACGACCGCCGGACCCATGCCGATGATCTCCTGGTAAGCCGGGTGGCCGTGGCGGATGCGGCTGGACGAGTGATGCGCCACCGCGGTGTGCCAGGCTGCCGCCAGGCGCGCGAAGCGCTCCTCGACGCCCTCGGCGGGAGGCGTGACCGGGGGGGATTGCGTGTCGGGGACGGAGGCCATGTTGCTTCTCCGCAGGTCAGGGGCGATCTCTGGGTGTGCTGTCCGCAATGGTCATTTTACTCGATGGAGGTCGCTCCCGCGAAGGCCCCACCCGGTGCCACGGGTGGGCTTGAGAAACCCTTCTCCAAGCCCACCCGTGGCACCGGATGGGTGCTCAGCCGGGCGGCGCCGCCTCCGACGGCACGCGCGTCATCGCCAGGGCCGTGTCGCGCTCCAGGTATCTCGCCCCCCACAGCCACAGCACGCCGCCGACCAGCATCAGCGTCGAGACGACGATGAAGCCGACGTCCCGGCTCGTCTTGCCGGAGATGTAGCCGATCAACGGCGGCGAGATGGCGTCGCCGAAGGCGTGGATGATCAGGATGTTCAGCGCGAAGGCGCTCGCCCGGACCGACGGGTGCGTGACGTTGGCGAGGGCAGTGTTCGTCGGCCCCGTGTTGAAGAACAGGCAGAACACGGTCAGGAAGACGAAGATCCACGCCCACGGGAACGGCGTCCACAGGAACAGCAGCAGCATCGGGAAACCGAAGAGCATCGCCACCCCGGAGACGAGGAAGTACGAGCCGGAATAGCGCGGCCGCAGCCAGTCACCGACCAGGCCGCCGAGGATGGTGGCGATCAGCCCGGACCCGGCCGTGATGGCGCCGAAGATGGTGCGCGACCCCTCTCCCGCCTTGCGGTATTCGAGGTAGTCGGGCATCCAGAACGCCAGGCCGCCAATGGCGAAGGTCATCGCCGTCATCCCCGCCGTGTTGAGGACGTAGGACGGGATGCGGAACAGGGCAAGGTAGTCGCGCAGCCCGGCCTTTCGCCGCGGCGCGGCCCCGGGCGCGTCCGCCTGCCCGCGCGGGGGCTCGCGCATGAAGAAGCACAGCAGCCCCAGGAGCAGCCCCGGCGGCACGACGACGAGGAAAGCAGAGCGCCAGCCCCAGGCGCTCTGGACGATCTCCCCGAGGGTGTACCCCAGGGCGCCGCCGACGGGGATCGCCACGTAGAACCAGGCCAGCACCCGGCCGCGGTCCTTGATCGGATACAGGTCGGAGATCATCGTCGGCGCCACCGGCCCGTACGCTCCCTCGCCGACGCCGACGAAGCACCGCGTCAGCAGCAGGATCCAGAACCCCAGCGCCAGGTCGAGGTGCCAGTTCAGGCCGGACGCCCCGCTGGCCAGGCTCCAGAGGATGACGCCGATGCCCACCAGCAGCCAACGGGAGGTGCGGTCGGCCAGCCAGCCGAACAGCGGGGCGATCAGCATGTAGGTCAACAGGAACGCCGTCGAGAGCAGGCCCATCTTGGTGCGGGCCTCCTCTTCGGGCACGCGGTCGGGCGGCAGCAGTTCCTTGCGGATCTCCGGCTCCACGGCGGCGAGGACCTGCCGGTCGATGTAGTTGAACAGGTTGATGGCCAGCAGCAGGGCCAGCGCCGTCCGCGCGCCCGGCAGCGGTGCCTGCGCCCCGGCCTGCGGCGGCGCGGCGGTAGTCGTCCCGTTCGCGGTCATGGGAAATCCTCACCGGATCCTGTATCAGACACGGTCCAGGCCGCAAAGCGTACCACGATCGGCACGGCCGCGACAGGGGATTTCCGCGGCGGCGGGCCGCCCGCGCCTTTTCCCCATCCTCTTTCACCAGGTCATTGACCTCGCCCGGGGGGAGGTTATAATCAGGCAGGTTTCGGACAATAAAGGCCGGTCCCTGACGAACTACCTGGTGTCTGCCCACCGAGCAGGCGGAGCGAACGTAGCGCTCACTCTCTCGGGCAGCCCAGAATACACTCACCCCCCTTGTCAAAGGAGTTATCCATGGACCTCGAAGCAGTCAAACGGCGGTTCGTCGAGGAAGTCAAGCTGCGGGCGTTCGACGACAAGTACATCGACAAGAACGAGGAGCGCGAGATCCTCCAGATCGCCCTGCAGCAGGGCGTCGGCGTGGACGGAGCGCGCGCGGCGCTCGGCCAGGTGTGCGACGCGCAGGGCTACGTCCTGGAGAGCCGCGTCCGCGAGCAGGCCAAGAACCTGCTGGACACCCTCGCCGGCAACGACGGCCAGATCGACCAGAAGGAGTTCAACGACGCGGTCAGCTTCTGCAAGAAGGCGACCCAGGGCAAGCGGACCGACGTGCAGGTCAAGCGCATGATCGTCGAGATCATCGACGACAATGCCTACAAGACCTCCAAGGGCTGGTTCAGCAACTGGTACATCAACGTCAAGAAGGAACTCGGCATGTGACCGTGCCCGGCTGCGAACGCCGTTTAGCCGCGAGCGGCTAAACGGCGTTCGTTTTCTCCCCCTTCCGTTGACGCCCTCCCGCCCGCGCACTACCCTAACATTTTCCTTACACCCAAATATCGAGGTTCCAGTGAGAGAGTCGATAGTGCGTAAGAAGCTCGGACGTGGCCGCAAGAACCGCTGTCGTTTCTGCACCAAGGAAGGGTGCCCCCGGCCCGTGTTCGTGGATTACAAGGACGTCCAGGGCCTGAAAAAGCTCTGCACCAGCCAGGGCAAGCTGTTCAGCCGTAAGCGCAGCGGCAACTGTGCGGCGTTCCAGCGCGCCGTCAAGGACGCCGTCAAGCGCGCTCGCTTCATGGCCCTGCTGCCCTACGTCGGCGAGTGAAACCACGGAATACACGGAAAACACGAAAATAAGACAGCAGAGAGCAGGAACAGGCCCACCGGTCGCGACCCGTGGACTTTCTCTTTCTCTCTTCTGTCTTTTTTTGTGTTTTTCGTGTCTTTCGTGGTTTCTATTTCCTGGGACGGGGACAAGCCGTCTTCCGCCTGGGGAGGGAGTGGCTATAATCCCCGGCCGGGAAGGAACCCGCGGTCTCGCCTGGCCACGAGGGCAAGGGAATGTCGCTCGCCACGACGGCGCCGGTCCGGCAATCGCTGCTCGCCTCGTTGACGGTGCGGCAGTTCCTCCAGGCCGGCGCCGTCGCCGTGCTGGCGGTCCTGGCGGGCTGCGTGATCTACACCGTTGAAACGTACGGGCTGCGGCCGGGGCGGCGCCTCGTCGAGAGCCCCAGTGACGTGATGATGCGTACACTCGGCCTGGCGCACTTCGTCGTCGGCTGGCTGTTCCTGGGTACGTCACCGCGGCTGCGCGAGCCGCGGGCGCTGGGGCGGTTGGCGGTGGTGACGCTGGCGGGGGTCGCCCTGTGTACCGCGTTCGCGTTGGGCGGCGGCCGGCGCAATCCGCTCCTGCTGCTGTTCTTTTACGCCTATTTCCTCGTCCACGAGGTCCGCGACGAGACCCGGCTTTACCAGGTTTACGGCGATGCCCCGTCCGATGGGCCGGCAGGGCGCCGCTTCCTCGACCTGTTGAGTTGGGCGGTGGCGCTGCTGGCGGTGGCGGCGCTGCTGGCGGCGTTCAGCGTCCACGGCAGCGCGATCGAGAAGGCGGCCGCCTACACCTCGGAACCGCGGCGGCTGGTGCTGGCGGGCGTGGCGGTCTTGCTGACGGCGGGGCTGTGGCTGGGGGCGCAGGCGCTGCGCGTTGGCCGACGGCTGCACGGTGATCTGCGTGCGCTGGGGGCGGCCCACCTGCCGCTGTTCGCCGTCTATACCGGCATCCTGTCGCTGCTGCTGCTCGGGGCGCTGGCGGGGTCGGCGGGCTTCAACCTCATCATCCTGCTGCACGTGACGGCCTGGCTGGTGTTCGTGCGGCACCAGCTGAAGGCGCGGCCCGGGCGCGGCCACGGCGTGTGGGCCTGGTTGCGCGGCACGCCGGTGGGCTTCACGGCCCTGCACCTAGGGGTGGCCGCGGTGATCCTGGCGCTGATGGGCTTACGGATTCACGTCTGGCAGCGGGCGGGGTGGGTGAGCGCGGTGCTGGCGGCGTCGAGCTTCCCATACTGGAGTCTGATGCACATCTCGATGGCGTTCTGGCGCGCTCGGTAAAGCCCACGGGTTGCAGCCCGTGGGCTTGCGCTTCACCGGCTGCCGACCGCCGACAGCGAGAAGGCCCGCGGCGTCTGGGCGTAGGCGTCGCGGTTCGCGTACCGACCCGTCGCCGTCTGCAGCACGTGGAAGAACCCGTCCCAGCCGATCAGGCCGTCGGGGTTGGCGTCGAAGCGGTCGCCGTCCGCGGCAAGCAGGCCGGTCAGCGTCAGCGTGAAATAGCCGCCGCGCTTGCGGCGGCTGAGCGCCAGCTTGCCGACGTCGCAGGCGGTGATGTCCACGACGCCGCGGTGGTGGAACAGCAGGTGGCGGACCGTCTCGCCGCGCACCGATTTCAGCGTGTTCTGCCGCGCCGCCAGGTCCACCCGCTTCTTCTTGCTTTTCGCATCCGCCTTGTCCTTCTCCGGATTCGCCAGCTCGATGCGGCCGACCGTGGCGTCCAGCGGACTGCTGACGTAGCCGGCGCAGCAGTCGCTCAGCAGCACGAGCAGGCGCGGCCGCTTCGCCTCCATCGCGGTGCGCAGCTCGGAGCGGAACAGCCGGCCCGCCTTCAGGTCGAGGAAGTGCCCGCGGCCCTGATCGGTGCCGCCGTGGCCGCTGTAGTAGAACAGCAGCGCCTCCGACGGCTGGACCTTGAGGTTGCGGTAGTAGTCCCGGACGCGCGCCGGCGTTGCGTCGGGGCCGTGGAGGATGTCGAGGGTGTAGCGGTCCTCCAGGTTCTGTTCGCGCAGCGTCTCCTTGAGGATCTTCTTCACGCTGTCGCGGTCGAAGGCGAAGCCGTTGGTGTCGGCGGCGAAGCCGTCGGTGTCGATGACGAGGAGGATGCGCACGCGCGACACCTCCTCGGGGCCGTCGGCGGCGGCGCGGGCCCAGAACAGTCCGGCGTTGAGGACGAGGGCAGCGGCCAGCAGCGCCACGGTTATTCGCGACGTTGACATGGGCTTCGGTTCTCGCGTCGGTTTGGTGGACCGTGTGTGGGTTGCCTTGAGTGTAACGGAGTCGTCGCGTGCCGTCTTCACGTGTTCTCGCTTGGAGGCGTCATTGTATACTCAATCTCCAGGGGCGCGGTCGATCGGTTCACCAGTTCCACCTCGCCCATGTTCGGGATAGGCGCCTGGCGGCCGATTACTTCCTTGGGCCGCAGCCGACAAGTCAGCGCGGGCTGGCGCTGGGACTTCGCTCGCGCACCCGGCACCGCAAGTGCGTCGTTCATGGCCAAGCTCACCTTGTTCCTTCCGTTACTTCCGCCCCTGCCAAACCGACGGATCTCGCGACGTATGGAAGACGGCGATAACCACCACCCGATCCGGTTTGACGCGGTAATACACGCAATACGGGAATCGGGACACCGGCGTCTCGCGCACATCCCCGGCCGCAATCGGGTATCGATCCGGATGGACCGCGATGGTGTCGAGCACCTGCTGCACCTCAGCGACGAAGTCGCCGCCCAATCCGAGCCTCTGACTCTCGTACCACAGCGCCGCGTCATCGAACTCTGCCCGCGCGGCCGAGCGGAAGACCAAGGGCAGGCTCATGGCTTCAACCGGGATAGAGTTTGCGCCTTGACCTGTTCCCACGGCACGACATCATCGGGGCGCGCGTCGTCCTCGGCAACCCGCCGCTCCAGTTCCCGGCGCTGGGCTTCGGTTAGCAGGGGTTGGTACGGCTCGGCGGCAATGGTGGCCCAGATTTCCTGGACGAGAGCGATACGCTCCTCGCGGGTGAGCCGGTCGATCCCCAAGGATTGGACAGTTGGTGACATAACGGAACCTCTGTGGGCGTGGATCACATATTCACGGTACCAGAACTCCGAAGCCAACTGAGCGCCAAGGCTGCCTCTGCAAGGCGAATGCCGTTCGCATCCACGACCTCCGCCCAGACGATGCGGCCCGTGGCCAGCCGTTGCGCCATGCCGTCGCCCCCTTTCGCTCAGAAGGGCTTCGGCTCGTCGCCGTCAAACCACTCCTGGGGCGGCCGGAGGGCCTGCCGCGCCCGCTCCCAATCGATCTGCGCGGCCAGCCTCTCGACTTCCGGCCGCGCGAGGATTTCCCGCACCAGGTCCAGGTATTCCAGGGGGATCACGGCCGCCAGATCCTCGCCGTTGCGGCGCACGATCACCGGCCGGCGCTCGGCAGCGACCTGCGTAAGCACCTCCGCATACTCCTGGGCCGCCCGCGGTTCGTCCACGCGGCCCGGTTCAGCAACCAAGGATGGCACGGTCACGATTCAGTCCTCCCGATGGCCTGCCCTTCCCGTCATAGGGACGGTGGCAGGGCCCTGGCCGTGGTTGATTCTACCACGTTCAGCCCCAGTTCGGCATGGTTGACGCCCGGCAGCTTGGGCACGGCTACACCTCGACCTCGGCCTATTTGGCCGCCGCCGACTGGGCCAGTGCCTTGATCACCTCCAAGGGTCCCTCACTGCGCCGGGATGTAGTTCAGCGTATAATACGCCTCCTTGTGCAGCAGCGGCAGCCCTTCCGCCGAGCGCACGCCCGTCGCCTGCAGATCGTGAATGTGCCCCTCCTGCAAGCCGCGCACGTACAGCCGCACACTCTTCCCGTCCGCCCCCACCGTCACGCGCTCGATCGTTGGCGTCGTCTGGTCCACCTCCGGGCTGCCGTACGAGGCCTGGTAGATGTAGGTGAACGTCTTCATCTGGTACGACTTCACGTCCGCGGCCGTCTTGCGGTCCAGCGGCTGCGTGAACGTCAGCTCGAAGCCGTCCGGCTTCGCCCGCATCTCGTGGATCTCAAACGGCACCTTGCCCGTCCACGCCAGCCGCTCCACCGCGAACGGCTTCGGCCCGCGCGACCCCCAGCCACGGTTCGTGCCGCCCACGTACAGCGAGCCGTCCGGCCCGAAACGCACCGGCACGTTCCCCGAGCCGAACCCCGCACGGAACGGGAAGCACGCCCCCTGGTAGCGGCCATTCACCTTCTCCAGGAACACGCGCATCACCGTGCTGTGCGTCTGGTCGCCGACGAACAGCTGCTTCTCGAACGGCCCGAACTTGCCACCCGACAGGTCGCAATCGATGCCGCTCGCCGACTGACCCATCTTGCCGTACGGGAACAGGATCGCGGTCGGCACCAGCTGCGGGATCTTCTTCGCCTCCGTCATGATGCGGCTGCCACTCTTCGGCACCTGCGGCGCCGGGCCAAGATCCTTGTTCAGCTTCCGCGCCTCGGGATACCAGCGGAAACCGCCGGGGTGGCCGACGAAGCCGCCGGGCACCAGGTGCTTCAGGCCGCAGGCGCCGTTCCACGGCCCCTGGTTGTCCGTGTAAAAGACGTCGCCCGCCGCGTTGAAGCCGACGCCTCCGGGCGAGCGCACCCCGCTCGTCGTCGGGATGAACTTGCCCTGCGGCGTCACCTTGCCCGCCCAACCACGGAACTTGCTGTTGCTGTCGAACGAGCCCGTCAGACAGAGCGTGATCCAGATGTTGCCGTCCCTGTCGAAGCGCGAGCCAAAGGCGTACTCGTGGTAATCGCCGTTGATCTCCCAGGCGTCGCTGACCGTCTCGAAGACGTCCGCCCTGCCGTCGCCGTCCGTATCCTTGATGCGCGACACCTCGCAGCGCTGCGTCACGTACAGCCAGCCGTCCTTCGACGCCAGGCCGAGCACCTCGTGCAGGCCGTGCGCGAAGCGCGTGAACTTCGCCTGCGCCGGGTCGGGCGCCGCCGCGTTCTCGACCAGCCAGATCTCGCCGCGGCGCGTGCCGATCGCCAGCTTGCCGTCCGGCAGCACTTCCAGGGCGCCCGCTTCCATCACGACGCCCTTCGGGGTCTGGAAGCGGAGGATCCGGTAGTAATCGTCCTCCGTCGGCGGCTTCGCCTTGGCCTGCGCCAGGGCGGGTGAGCAGGCGAGGAGAAGGGCGATGGAACCGATCAGGAATCTGTTATACATGGATGGGTTCTCGGGAAAGCCCACGGGTCGCACCCCGTGGGGCGGTTAGGGAGTGATTCAGGGGGAAAGCCCACGGGTTGCCACCCGTGGGCTTTGAATGACGATTACCATACGAGCTCCTGCACGATCCGCGCGCGCTTGCCGTCGAAGCGCACGGGCACGAGCAGCTCCTGCTTGCCGTTGCTCAGGCGGACCTGCGGCGGCGCCCCGGACTCGATCCGCAGGCGCCACTCGCCGTCAATGCGATACCAGCCGTTGCCGACCGCCTCGATCCGGTCCGCCACCACCGCCCGGAACCACAGGTCCGCCACCGGCCGCTCCGCCGTCAGCGTCAGCGTCCGCTGGAACGACGGCGCCGCCTTGCCCGCCACCGCCTTCGGGAAGTCCTCCACTTTCACGCCGTGGTACGTGTACAGGAACGTCGGCCGCTCGTCGGGCGTCAGGCGGTAGCCGCCGAACTTGTAGCCGACCTCCTTCGCCGACTTCGCCGGCCACTTCTCGTCCGGCTTCGCCAGCACCGCGAACGCCGGCCCCTTCGGCAGGTGGACGATGTTGTCTCCCAGCGGCTGCTCGAAACCGGCGCCGCGGTCCATCCAGTGCCGTGCCGCGTCCATGAACGCGCCCTGCCACACCATCGCCAGCCGCCCCTCGTTCGCGTCGAACGCCAGGTGCGCCTTCTCCGGGTAGCCGACCGCGATGGCCCGCGTCCCCGCCCCCTCGATGAAATTGCGATAAATGATCGCCTCCTTGTCCGGGACGAGCGCGATCGAGTGCTTTTTCATGCCCGGCGGCAGCAGCGCCCTGCCGCCGTCCGCCAGGTACAGCCACACCGCCTCGACCTGCTTGAGCGTGTCGCCGTCGAGGACGTCCTTGAGGAAGGTCACGCCGCCCGGCCACGACGTCGGCATGCGCGTGCCGGGGCGAAACTTCTGCGGGTCGATCAGGTAACGGTGGAACCAGTCGCGCCGCACCCGCTGCGTCATCAGTGTCATGTCGATGCCCTGCACGCCCTCCGCCTTGTGGCCGGCGAACGTGTGGCACTTGATGCAGCCGAGCGCGTTGCCGACCATGTGCCGTCCGGCCGCCTTGACGCGCGGCAGCGTCTGGGTGAAGACCGGCTTCGCCACCGGCGCCAGCGTGTCCACCGCCTCGAACGCCTGCGCCAGGTGGCCGACGTTCTGGTCGCCGAACGCCGGCATGCGCGTGTGCATGTACGGCCGGTCCTTCGAGCCGCCGCCGAGCACCTTCCGCAGGTATGCCGGGTTCATCTTGGCGCCGACGCCGTCCAGCGGCGGCGGCAGCCGGCCCTCGTCGCCCATCTCCCGCTCCGCCGTCGTGAAGAGCGGGTTCAGCGCCTCCTCGGCGCCGCCGACCTTGTCGCGCTGATGGCAGGCGTAGCAGTTGAACGCCGTCATCGTCCGGGCGATCGCCGCGCGGGCGGCGGGCGGGGCCGGCGCACCCGCCTTCACCCTCAGGGCCGCGATCAGGGCGGCGCGCTGGACGCCGGTCAGCGCGTAGTGCGGCACGCCCTTGCCCGGCGCCGCCGCCAGGCAGCCGGCGTCCGGCCCGAGCTTCGCCAGCGCCTGTGGAACCCGCCTGGGCTGGAGGCGCTGGCCGCCGACATTCAGTTGATGGCAGCTCGCGCAGCCCGCCGAGGCGAACACCTCACGGCCATTCACCACCAGCGCCGGTTCGAGGGGGAAGTCGTCCTCGTCGGCCTTGGCGATGGCGGCCGGCTCCTGCGGATTGCCCTGGGCCGTGAGCCACAGCAGCCGGCCGACGTTCTGCCGACCCAGGCCGGGCCCCTCGACCTCGACGTTCAGCTCGACGCCGCCGCCCGCGTTGAAGACGCCGGCAACGAAGTGGTGAACGCCCTTCGTCAGCTTGACGCTGCCGCCGACGGTGCTCGGCGGGTGGATGCCATCGTTGGCCACCGCGAGCTTGCCGTCGAGGAACAGCTTGCTGCCGTCGTCGCTGGTGAGGTGGAAGCGGTAATCGCCATCGCGGTCGATGCGCAGGTAGCCCTCGAACTTCATCGCGAAGTTGTTGGGCCGGCGCGCCAGGGTCAGGTCGAAGCCGCTCGCCTTGCCCGTCGCCCGCGGCTGCAGCTTCGCGAAGTCGGGCAGGCGGTCCCAGTCGCCCTCGTAGTAGGTGTAGGTGACGTTCGGCGGGGCCGTCTTGAAGGGAATGCCCTGGAGGAGGTAGTTGGCGACCGCGCGCGCCTCCTTGCCCGTGAGCAGCCCCGGCATGCGCCCGGACGGCCGCGTGTGCTGGGGGTTCTCCAGGAACGCGATCAGGCTGTGGAGGGAATACTTCGCCTTGAGGTCGGGCAGCGCCACCGAGGTCGGGAAGAGTTTCCCGGGCTTGCCGTCGGCGTCACGGGTGCCGTGGCAGGCGACGCAGCCGACCTTCTGATACAGGTCGCGGCCCGCGGCGATCGTCTTCGGCTCGGGGCGCTCCTGGGCGAGGGCGCCGGTGGAGGCGAGGAAATGGACCAGCGCCTCGACCTGCAGCAGCTTCTCCTCGTGGGGCAGGCCGGCGAACACGTCCGGCATGACCGTGCCCGGCTTGACGGCGTGCGGGTCGCCGAGGAATTTTCGCAGGAAGCCACGCTGGACGCGGCTCGCGACGCCGTCGAGGATCGGTGCCTGCCGCTGGAGCACGAGGCCAGACGAGACGGCGTCCGCCTTGTGGCAGCTCACGCAGTTCAGCTCGCCGAGGAGGAGCTGTCCGCCCTTCGCCGCGTCCGCGCCGGGCGCCGTGAAAAAGCGCTCGAAGCCGGGGACGATCGGGTGAGGCGGGGCGTTCTGGGCGGCACTACGACTGACGCCGGCCGGCAGCAACAGGGCGGCGATGGCGGCGAGGGCGCCGAGCCGCGCGCGCGGCGAGGGGAACTTCCACAGGGAACCAGGCATGAGACGGTTCTCCGCACAGACAAGGTGGGTCGCGAGGGTGGGGTCAACGTGACCGAGGGCGGGCTCAATGGAATGGAGTGTATCAGGCGGGAGAGCGTTTTTCTACTACGCACAAGGCCCCGCAGGCCGAGGCACGACTGCCTGAACTGCGTGACCTTGCGGGGGATCGGCTCGAAGCGTTCGACCGGGCGTGCCGCCTTAATCCATGGGAGCAACCTTCGGGGCGGCGCCGCCCTGCGCCGGCCGCGTGAAGTCGAGGCTGAACCAGTCGTTGGCGCGGACGCGGATGTCGCGCGTGTCGTTGACCGGCCTGCCGTCCGGCCCGTTGTACCGCACCGCGATCTGGTAAGTGTAGACCTTTCCGGGCGTCAGCGCCGGCGAGGTGAATTCACGCACCTTCCCTGTCTGCGTCGTCTTCGTACCGTCGAAGTAGACTTCCGCACCTTCCGGCACGGTCAACTGCAGGTGGGAGGAGTTGTCGGCCGGCGGTTGGTTCTGGGCGGAGCCGTCCGGGGCGCCCGGCGCCGCCGGCGCCGTCTGGCCGGCGAAGCCCGGCGCGGAGTACACCACGGCAGGCCCCGAGGCGTACGCGGCCCCGCCATAGTAGGGCGAGTAGCCGCTGTAGCCGCTGTAGCCGCTGTAGCCGCTGTAGCCGCTGTAGCCGCTGTAGCCGCCGTAGCCGCCGTAGCCGCCGTAGCCGCCGTAGCCGCCGTAGCCGTAACCCAATCCGAGGCCGAAGCCGGAACCGTAGTACGGCCGGTAGAAACCGGAATTGTAGTACGGCCGAGAATAGCCGCCGTAGGCGTAGGCCGGCCGGTAAGCGTACCCGCGATTGCCCCCGTAATTACCGCCGTAATAGCCGCCGCCGTGGTAAGCGCCGCCGTGGTAAGCGCCGCCGTGGTAAGCGCCGCCGCCGTGGTAAGCGCCGCCGCCGTGGCTGCCGCCGCTGTGGCCGCCGCCGCTGTGGCCGCCGCCGCTGTGGCCGCCGCCGCTGTGGCCGCCACCGCCGTGGCCGCCGCCGCGCTGAGCCCGGGCCTCACTGCCCCCGAGGAACAAGGCCGCCGTGGCCACGGCGGCCGCCCCCAACCATGATGCAAATCGTTTTGACATGAGAGTTCTCCGTTGAGGCGCTGGGTCGATGAGATCCGATGAACCTGCTCGGCCCGACAGGTCCATAGTGCGACCGCCCGGAACGTGTGCTCGTCACGGCAACGGCTGCGCCGCTGCATCTCTACTATGTTAATGATATGCAGAAGTGGCCGCCGTTTGCGCCGCCCGACCGGGAAAAGAAGGGAAAAAATGCAGTCGGCGTGCTCTTTTCCGGCCCGCGCCCTCTCCCGGCGAAGCATTCTTCACACTACTATGCCACTCCGCGCGAGCCTTTGACAGATCACCGCGCGGCCGCCCGCCGCCTTTTTCACGGCGATGGGAATGAGACCTGGAGCAACCCCTACAACGCGGTCCGCGTCTGCCGTCCCTGCGAGCGTGGCGGGAAAATTTCCCCAGTTCGCCGCGCTTCGTGCGGGGCGACGGCGGAGTCCGGCACGTGAGTTGCACCTTACGTTCCTCACGGTGCTCGCCTGTGGCGGTGTCCTGCCGGCGGGTGAGCTTCACACAAATCAGGCTCCAAGGGAGGTGTAACATGCCGGACTCCGGTAACCGCGGTTTCGCAACGACGGGGCAGCAAACCGGGCAGCGTCCCGGGGGGCCTTCTCCCAGCACGTCCCATCGCGGCACGCAGAAGGACGAGTCTGCCGGCGGCCTGATGGGCAGCGTCGGGAACGTCATCGAAGGGGCGGAGAACCTGGCGTCGAACGTGGCTTCCTCGGTGGCCTCGGCCGCCGGGCAGGCCTGGGACACCACGCGCCACGGCGCCCAGCAGGCGGCCTCGGCCGTCGCAGGCGCCGCCGAGACGGCCTGGGACAGCACCCGGGGCTTCATGCGCCGCTACCCCTTCGGGACGCTCGCCCTCGGCTTCGGCCTTGGCTTCCTGGTCTGCATGGCGCTGCGGAGCGACCGCTCGTAGCGCTCCTGCTCGCTGCGCAGGACATGCCGTCGGCGTGCATCCCGATGAGCACGCTGCTTCTCACTCACGGGCCGAGAACCGCCGGGCGGAAATGCCGCCCGGCGGTTTTCGGCCCGTGTCGTTGAACGCTCACTCACACTTCCCTGCCTCGGCACTCCCTCCCGCCCCGCCTGGATTGCGGCCTCGACCGCCGGCAAACCGTCCCACGGGGAAGACGCGCCGCCGCAAACCGATAAACTGAACGGCGCCCGCGGCAGAATGCACCACCCCGCCGACACGGCACGCCCGGGCATCACCCCGAGGGACACCCCGATGAAACGCCTGTGTGCCGGACTGACCGGGACGCTGGTCGTGGTCGCTGTGCTGCTGTCGCGGCGCACCATCCCCGCGGACGCGCCGGATTCGACGCCCTTCCGCGTCAAGACGGAGCCGCGCAACCCCTGGAACCACCTGAAGCTCAACAACGACCCTGCCACTTTCCGCTTCGCCATCGTGACGGACCGCACCGGCGGCGCCCGCCCCGGCGTCTTCGAGCGCGCCGTCGAGCAACTCAACTGGCTGCAGCCGGAGTTCGTCGTCACCGTCGGCGATCTGATCCAGGGCGGCTCCGAGGACCTCGCCAAGATCAACCGCCAGTGGCAGGAGTTCAACGGCTTCATCGCCAAGCTCGACATGCCGTTCTTCTATCTGCCCGGCAACCACGACCTCAGCAACAAGGTGGCGGACAATCGCTGGGGAGAACTGTTCGGCCGCCGCTACTACCACTTCGTCTACAAGGACGTGCTGTTCCTGATGCTCAACACCGAGGACCCGCCGAAGAACAAGTCGGGGAAGTTCGGCGCTGAGCAGATGGCGTACGTCAAGAAGGTGCTGGAGGAGGTCCGGGGCGTGCGCTGGACGCTGGTGTTCCTGCACAAGCCGGTCTGGACCTACCCGGGCATCGACCGCACGGGCTGGCCGGAGGTGGAGAAGAGGCTGTCGGGGCGGCGCTACACCGTCTTCGCGGGGCACAAGCACAAGTACGAGCGCTTCGTACGCAACGGCCAGCGCTACTACATGCTGGCCACGACCGGCGGCGCCAGCAAGCTGCGTGGGGCACCTTTAGGGGAGTTCGACCATCTCGTCTGGGTGACAATGAAGCGGGACGGGCCGGTGCTGGCGAACCTGATGATGGAAGGCATCTTCCCCGAAGATCTCAAACGGGCGGCGGCGGCCGCTGCGAAACCCGCCCCGTGAGGAACCGGCTTATTACTCCGGCGCCGAAGATGGTCACACAAGCCCGACGCGCAAGCGAGGGGTCCCTTGCTTGCGCTTCGGGCTTGTGTGAGGATCTTACCCGCCGGAGGAGCGACTAAGCTCACCTGCCGGGGCCGCTGCAAGAGCTTGATATCGCGCGAAAGCAGTAATGCGGCCCCGGTCAGGTGCAGCGGCTGGTTCGGCGCGGCCGCACTCGATGTTTCACTCCTTGACACGCTCCAGTGTGATCATTCCCAGGCTACTGTCAGCCTCTGTCATGAACTCCTTGGGACGTCCCTTTTTTGCGGCTTCCAAACCGCGCAAGCAAATGACGAGGCGATCCTTCTCGAACTTGAAAATGCCTTGCATCGTCTTGCCCTTCTGCGGACCTTCTGAAACGACTAGATCGATCTGTTTGGGTGTCTTGCTCGAATCGAGTTTCAGGGAGGACTTCCCGGCTGACTTTTCGCCCGCGTCGGCAATTTGTACCTCCAAGCCTTTGAACGACCAGCGCATCCCCTTGAGTTCTTTAGCCGGAGTCTTCCTGCCATCGGCTTCCAGGGCGACTACTTTCCAACTACCCTCGAGCAGCTTGGAATCGTCCTTGGCATCTTTTGGCGGTTTGGCGTCATCCGCGAGTAACGCTGGAAGACAGCAGGCACATCCAACCAACAGGACGAAACAGAGGAGAGTCGGCAAACGCATCGCTTGCTCCTTACGGGAGTGTCGTTCGAGTCCGTAGCACCGGAGCTACAGTTCTACAAATAGGATGCTATTCGCGTGGATTTATTCCCTCCTTGCCGCCGAACTATTGATAGTGTGCGCCGGCGCAAGATAATCCCAGCCGCGGCACAACCTAACACCATAACAACAAGCAACAGTAGCGGGCCGGGGGCCACGGATGCCGCACAATGCTCGCTTTCGCCCTCGCTTCTGCCTGATTCCCGCGAACAGCAGGCAGAAGTGGCGCCATCCCCTGCGCCGCCTTGTCGGGCACTCTGCCACGGGCCATTCTCCCGCGCCGCCCTCCCCTGTCAAGCGAATTCCCTCCCGCCTTCTCCGGATCTCCGGGTCGCTGGGCTTCTCCCCGCCGCGGTTCCGCGGCCCGCCCATGAGGGTACGATGAGAAGGCCGCCGCGCTTTACCCTCCGCAGCGGATACCATGGAGAGAGGGGAGCAGAGAGGGGGTGGCTCCCCGCCCGTCGCGTCGGGGCCTGGTGTCCTCTGTCCCGGTGAGATCAGGTGCTTATGTTCGTGGATCGTGTCGTCCTCTACGTGAAGGGCGGTGACGTTCGGTTTCCTGCTCGATCTCGCAGGCGCCGACCCAGCGAACCCTGTCAGGGTGACCCACCTTGGGCACTTGAACTACTGGCGGAATGCCGTAGCCCATCAGAAGGCGACTCCGCCCCCGACTGGTGTACCCGCGTTCCTTATTTTGGCCGATATTCAGACTTGGCGTGCGTCTTGCGATGGACTCGCAACCTCTTTGGACGATATAATTCGTGATGAATTACTCCGTATCCTCGGCGTTGCCCCGTGGTGACGCACGGAGGGGAGGGATCTGGCGATGACGATGCAGGTGAGCGGGCCGCTGCTGGACCGCATCGACCTGCACATCGAGGTGCCCGCCGTGCCGTTCCAGGAGCTGTCGGCCGGCGCCGACGGCACCACCAGTGCGGCGATGCGCGAGCAGGTGTCGCAGGCGCGTGAGGTGCAGCGGCGGCGCTGGGGCGGCGCTGGGGCGAAGCTGAACAGCCGCATGAGCAGCCGCGGGCTGCGGGCGCACTGCAGTCTGTCGGCGGAGGCGCGCGACCTGCTGAAGGCGGCTATGGAGAACCTGGGACTGTCGGCGCGGGCGCACGACCGCATCCTGCGGGTGGCGCGCACCATCGCCGACCTGGAGGGGGCGGCGGACCTCCGGCAGGGGCACGTCACCGAGGCCATCGCCTACCGCACCCTCGACCGCAAGCTCTGGGCCCGCTGA
>JBBRPS010000131.1:0-16306 GCA_038227745.1 Gemmatales bacterium
CACAAGCCCGACGCGCCAGCGAGGGATCCCTCGCTGGCGCGTCGGGCTTGTGTGAGGACCTTTCGTGCCGGTGTAATACGGTGTCCGGACCACCTCTGGGAGAAAACGCCGTGCCCCCTGCCGGTTTCACGAGCGAATCCGCATGAACCTTGTGAAACCGGAGCCGAATCATCAACGAGCGGATGCCCCTCTGAGGGGCGAGGGGGTCTGCCCCGACGAGCGCCGGCCGCGCCCCTCTCGCCTGCCCTCCTTTTCGGAACCCCTTGTTATCAGAAACAACCTGTATGCATAGGAGAAAGGCACCATGCGACCCATCCGCGCGCCGTTGCGTTTCGTGCAAGAGTGGTGGCGCCGTTGTTTCAGCGCGGTCCGCCCGGCACGTCCTGGAGGGCACCCCCGGCGTCCATCCTTGCGCCTGGCGCTGGAGTTGCTGGAGGGCCGGCTGAACCCGTCCCCGTCCACGGTGTACGTCAACCCCGCCTTCACCGGGCCGGCGGGCAGCGACCCCGACGGTAGCGGCCCAGCCACCGCCGTCGGCACTGACGCCTTCGCCACCCTCCAGCCGGGCATCGACGCCGTCACCCCCGGCGGCACCGTCAAGGTGGCCGCCGGCTCCTACGCCGGCGGCCTCACCATCGCCAAGTCCGTCAGCGTCCTGGGCAGCGGCTCGGGCAGCGCGATTGTCGCCGGCTCAGGCAGCGGTACCGGCGTGGCCATCACCGCCCCGGCCGTGGAGTTGAGCGGCCTGTCGGTCCGCAATTTCGCCACCGGCCTCAGCGCCGGCAGCGGCACGGCCTACCTCGCCCTGACGGATCTGGGCCTGTCCGGCAACGCCTTTGGCGGGTCGATCACCGGCGTTGCCGCCGTCCTCTTCTCCGGCGGGGCCGCCGACGACGCGCTGTTCGTGACGCCGCGGCGGTTCGCACGGCAGGGCGACAATCCGCTGGACTACAGCGGCCTGGGCGCCCTCACCGTGGACGGCGGCGGCGGCAGTAACCGCCTGACCGTCCTGCTCAACGACATCAGCACCGCGGACAAGGTGTGGCTCAACGGCGGGGGCATCGCCCGCGACACCGCCCACTTCCTGCTGTACTACCGCGACACCGGCGGCACCTTCGGCGGCGGCGTCAACCTCGTGCTGGGTGACGGCCCCGAGACGGCCGTGGTGCAGGGCCAACTCGCCGGCGCGCCGACGACGGTCTACGGCCAGGGCGGCGACGACGCCTTCGATGTCGCGGTAACGCCGACCAGCGCCTATGCCGGCCTGACCCTGGACGGCGGACCCGGCAACGACAGTCTGGCGGTCTTCAAGCAGTCGAGCGGCGGCGCCTTGCAGAACGTGTTCACGCTCCTGGGCCAGGGGCAGGAGGTGGCGACGTTCCCGGGTGGAGGGCTGAGCCGCGTTGGCTACCAGAACGTCGAGCAACTCCTCAACACGCAGCCCACGACCTACCTCTTCGCACCCCAGCAGAGCTTCGCCGCCGGCATGTTTCCCCGCTCCGTGGCGGTGGGAGACTTCAACGGCGACGGCAAGCCCGACCTCGCCGCCGCCAACCAGAACAACGACACGGTGAGTGTGCTGCTGAACACGACGGCGACCGGGGCCGCGGTCCCCGCTTTCGCCCCCCAGGCCACCTTCGCCATCCCCACCGGCTCTTCTCCCCAATCGCTGGCGGTGGCGGACTTCAACGGCGACGGCAAACCCGACCTCGTCACCGGGAACTTCTCCGACGGACCCAGCTTCGGCCCCGATCGCAACAAGACCGTGTCGGTGCTGCTGAACACGACAGCGCCTGGGGCCAAAACTCCCTCCTTCGCCCCGCAAGTCACGTTCGCCGTGGGTACCGGCCCCATCTTTGTCACGGTCGGGGACCTCAACGCCGACGGCAAGCCCGACCTCATTGTCGCGGATTCTCCTGACGGTACGGTGAGTGTGCTGCTGAACACGACGGCGGCTGGGGCCTCGGTCCCCTCCTTCGCCCCCCGGCAGTCCTTCGCCACCGGCGGCACTCCCATCTCCGTGGCGGTGGGGGACGTCAACGGCGATGGGAAACCCGACCTCGTGGTCGGCAGCGGCGGCGGCGAAGGGGTGTCGGTGCTGCTGAACACGACGGCGCCCGGCGCGACCGCCGCCGCCTTCGCTCCCCAGCAGACCTTCGCCGCCCTCGGCGCGCAGGGCTCCGTGGCCCTGGCGGACGTCAACGGTGACGGTAAACCCGACATCGTCACCGCCAACTTTGGCGACTTCAATGCCTCCAGTGACGCGGTGGGGGTGCTGCTGAACACGACGGCGCGCGGGGCGGCGGCCGCCTCCTTCGCCCCCCAGCAGGCTTTCCCCGCCGGCGGCAACTTCCCCAATGCCGTGGCGGCGGCGGACGTCAGCGGCGACGGCAAGCCCGATCTCCTCCTCGCCAACGAGTTCAGCCACAACGTATCGGTGCTGCTGAACACCACGGCGCCCGGGGCCAACGCCCCCGCCTTCCTCGTGCAGCCGCCCTCCCCCACCGGCAGCGACGTCTTCGCCGTGGTGGTGGTGGCGGACGTCAACGGCGACGGCAAACCCGACCTCGTTACGGGGAACTTCGATGGTACGGTGTCGGTGCTGTTGAACTATCGGGTTTGAGGCAGCGGCCCGGCGTGTCAGACGTACCAAGGACCAGTTCCACGGCGACCGCTCCGGCACCCTGGAGGACCCGTTCGGTCGCGTCTGGCACATCGCGACCCACACGGAAGACGTGTCGCCCGAGGAGATGCGCCGGCGCTCCGAGGCCTTCATGAAACAGCAGCACGGCGCCTGAACCGTCCGGCAGTCGGCCCCCGTGCGCTCACAGGGGGCCAACTGCCGGAGAGCGCCCCGCCGCCTCGCGCAGCAGCCCCGGGTGAAACAGCCCCAGGCGCGTCCGCCGCAGCAGATAGTCCTCGCGGCACGCCGCCATTTCTTGATCTCTTTGGTAGATAAATTCGACCTGCAGGTCCGGCTCTCCCGCGACGACCGGGCGGGCCAGCGCCGGGAAGTGGTCCAGGTAGCCGGCGACGTCGGCGGCGCGGCGGCCGTAGCGCTCGACCAGGTGCCGCGCCGCCGCTTCGTCGAGCCGGTGGCGGCGGCACAGTTCCTCGGTTGCCATCCGGGCGAAGTCCGGCCAGGGGCCGGACGGGGCCCCGTCCAGCCGGAAGTCCTGCGTCCGCGAGTGCCGGCGGCTGCCCAGGCGGTGCGCGACGGTGTCGGTGATGACCTCCGCCATGTGGCGGTAGGTCGTGTACTTGCCGCCGGCGACCGACAGCAGCCCCGACTGCCCCGCGAACACGCGGAACTCGCGCGACCGCGACGACGGCTGGCCCGGCCGCGCCGCAATCAGCGGCCGCAGCCCCGCGAAAGCCCCGAGCAGGTCGCCCTCGTGGAGCAGCGGCTCGAAGTAGTGGTTGTGGGCTTCCAGCAGGTACGCCACTTCCTCGGGCCGCACCGCCAGCGCGTCGGGGCCTTCCTCGCTTACTGTGTCGGTCGTGCCGATCAGCGTCTTGCCCAGCCACGGGATCACGAACAGCACCCGGCCGTCGCGCGGGTGCAGCAGCAGGAACGCCGCGGACAGGCCGCGGCCCGGCCCGATGATGTGAACGCCCTTCGTCGGCTGCAGGTTCGCCCCTGCCTCGCCCGCCAGGCCGCACACCGCGTCCACCCACGGGCCGGTCGCGTTCAGCACCTGCCGGGCGCGGATGACAAAATCACTGCCGCTCACCCGGTCCACCGCCCGGACGCCCGTCACCGCCCCGCCGTCGAACGTGAAGGCGGCCGCCTCGACGTAGTTGGCGGCGCGGCCGCCGAGCGCCGCGGCGCTGCACAGCACCTCCAGGCACAGCCGGGCGTCGTCCATCTGGGCGTCGAAGTACTCGGCGCCGCCGCGCAGACCGGCGCCGCGCAGACCGGGGAACTCGCGCCGCAGCGCCGCCGCCGTTACCGGCCGACTGCGGTGGATGTTGGCCCGGCCGGCGAGCAGGTCGTACGCGGTCAGGGCGGCGCGCCACTGCCACGGCGCCAGCCGGGCGCCGGCGTAGAACGGCAGCAGGAAGCGCAGCGGTCGCACCAGGTGGGGGGCGTTGCGCAGCAGTCGGCCGCGCTCGCGCAGCGCCTCGTAGACCAGCGGGAACGAGGCATGTTCGAGGTAGCGCAGGCCGCCGTGGACCAGCTTCGACGAGGCGCTGCTCGTGCCGGAGGCGAAGTCGCCCTTGTCGATCAGCGCCACGCGGAAGCCGCGCAGGACGGCGTCGAGCGCCACGCCGGCGCCGGTGATGCCGCCGCCGAGGACGAGGAGGTCGAACGTCCCTTCCGTGAGCGCTTGCAGATCCCGTTTCACGATCGACTTCCTGTGGCCAGGCCCACGGGGCGCGGCCCGTGGGCTTTCCCTGCTCCCTATCCCGGACTCCCTGCTCAATGTACCGTAGAGGGCGTCGGCCGGCGTGCGGGTGATGCCGGTGTTGAGCCTGCGCGCCAGCCCGGCGGCGCGGTTGGGGGAACTGCTCGACGCCTCGCCGATGCCTGGCGACTCCTCCGGCGCCTGACGGACGGCCCCACCGACCGGTCTGACCATTTTGGAAAAGGCGCTGGACTTTCCCGCGCGGAGTAAGGTAACGTACTCGGTTAGACTCCCTGAGGCGCCCCGTAGAGTACCGCAGCATGCGCGCACGTCTAACGATTGTGCGGGGTGAAGCGACCCCGGCGGTGTGTGACCTGGATCCCGAACGCCCCCTGAACCTCGGCCGGAGCCGCGAGAACGACATCGTTCTCCACGACGAGCACGCCTCCCGGCAGCACGCCCAGATCTACCAGGACAACGGCCGCTGGTTCCTGCGCGACTGCGGGACGCGCAACGGCACCCGCATCAACGCGGCCCGCATCCAGGACGAGACCCTCCTCCGCAGCGGCCTGGAGTTTGACATCGCCGACATGCGCCTCCGCTTCGTCCTCCTCGACGCCGAGGGCCGGCCCCTGCCGCCGCCCGAACCGGCGCCGGACTCGTCGCCGGATTCGTCCGCGAGCGGCCTGACGACCGTCCACGTCGATGAACTGCCCGCCCTGCACGAGTTCATGACCCAGGCGATCAACAAGACCGACGCCAACGAGGTCGTCCGCTTACTGCTCGACACGGTTTCCCGCCAGAGCCGTGCCACGGTGACCGGCTACCTCAGCCTGGACGAGGAAGGGCCGCGGACGAAGATGGTCCTGCCGGAGCGGGCCCACGTGGACTTCGCGCTGAGCCAGCAGCTCACCCGGCGCGTTCAGAAAGAGGGCCAGGCGGTGTGGCTCAAGGCGGGACTGGCGGATTTCGAGCAGAGCGACAGCCTGCTGCCGTTCCAGGACGCGGTGTGCGTGCCGCTCAAGGCCGAGGGGACGCCGCTGGGGGCGCTGCACGCCTACAAGTCGGGGCGCTTCTTCTCCGACCGCGAGGTGCGCTTCTGCGAGGTGGCGGCCGGCTACGCCGCCGCCAGCCTGGCCCGCCTCCGCCAGTGCCGCCGCCTGCTGGCCGAGAACTCCCGCCTCCGCGGCCAAACCGCCGACTCGGAGGAGATCATCGGCGACAGCCCCGCCATGCAACGCCTGCACCAGTGGATCGCCAAGGCGGCCCCGTCCCACTCGACGGTGCTGATCCACGGCGAGACTGGCGCTGGCAAGGAACTGGTCGCCCTGGCCCTGCACCGCCTCAGCCCGCGCGCCGGCGCGCCGCTGGTGGTGGCCAACTGCGGCGCCATCGCCCCGACCTTGCTGGAGTCCGAATTGTTCGGCCACTGCAAGGGCTCGTTCAGCGGCGCCACGGCCTACCATAAGGGCCTGTTCGAGCAGGCCGACGAGGGCACGCTGTTCCTCGACGAGGTCGGCGACATGCCGCTGGAGTGCCAGGTCAAGCTGCTGCGCGTCCTGGAGGGCAAGGCGTTCCGGCCGGTCGGCGGCACGAGCGAGCACGAGGTCAGGCCGGACGTGCGGTTGGTGGCGGCGAGCCACAAAGATCTGGAGAAGGAGGTGCGCGCCAATCGCTTCCGGCACGACCTGTATTTCCGCCTGCGCGTCCTGTTCGTGGAGATGCCGGCGCTGCGCGAGCACTGCGAGGACGTGCCGGCCCTGGCCGAGCATTTCCTGGCCAAGTTCGCCGCCGAGACGGGCAAGCGCAAGACGCTGTCGCCCGCCGCCGTGGAGCGGCTCACGGAATACTCCTGGCCGGGGAACGTCCGCGAGCTGCGGACCGTGATCGAGAGGGCGGTGGTGATGTCCGAAGGCGACGTGATCGACGCGGACGAACTGTTGCTCGACGGCTCGCCCTCGCTCCGCGGCGACCAGCCCCTCAGCCTGAAGTTGGAGCACGTCGAGGCCTGGGCGGTCCAGCAGGCGATGGAGAAGACGAAGGGGAACGTCTTGCGCGCCGCGAAGATCCTCGACATTTCCCGCGAGACGCTGGCGATGAAACTGAAGAAGTACGGGATCGCGCGCGCGGAGTGGCTCAAGGGCGCGAACGGCGTTCACCCCGAGGCGAACGGGGAATGAGGGCGCTCACGGCCGCGGTCAGGCCGCAGTTGGGCCGCAGTCGGGGGCCGAAAAAGAAAACCCTCTTCTATACCCCAGGCCGATGGCCTGCGGAAGGGAAGAGGGTCCTGGGAAAGCCTGCGGAACGGTGTCAGACGTCACGCCCGGACGGATCGACAGGCTTGGCGGCCACGGTCGCGGGGGCCGGCTCAGCGCCGGGTTTGCCGTGGATCGCGTCGAAGACTTCCTGCCGGTGGACCGGAACCTCCTTGGGGGCCACGATCCCCAGGCGAACCTTGTCGCCGCGGATCTCCACCACCGTGACGGTGATATCGTTGTTGATGACGATACTTTCGTTTTTTTTCCTGGACAGTACTAGCATCGCCGCCTATCCTTCTTGGAAACGAG
This sequence comes from Gemmatales bacterium, assembly GCA_038227745.1. Taxonomy (GTDB): domain Bacteria; phylum Planctomycetota; class Planctomycetia; order Gemmatales; family Gemmataceae; genus DASPXY01. The sequence goes on from JBBRPS010000131.1 coordinate 6,917, forward strand.
GGGCTGTTCCAGTAACTGATTCCCACGCGCTTTGCGATCGGCAAGACAGGGTTTGCGAGCCAAACGCGCCGGTGAAGATCCCCTTCCCCTGCTGGAATCAGGTGTGAGTCTCGGCGGACGGCGGTCGGTCCATGGTCCGCTGCTGGGAGTGATCATGAACTCCTGGCGCTGCTGAGTCTCATCGTTAGCAATCCTAGCCGTCCCGTCTACCCCCGTCAAGGGGCTCTCCCTGCATTTTTCCCACTTTCATCCCGCTTTGGCATGAGTCTTGGTACTTTGAGAACAGCCCGACCCTGACAGACGGCGATTCCCAGCCGTCTCTTCGGTAAAATGCGACCCACGGCTATTTCCCCAGGCTCCTCGTTCGGACGCAGTTCCCCCAGCTTTTCACCGGGCCGGTGCGGTTTTTCCCGATAGGACACTTTGGCAGCGTGGCAACGAGAGAAAAATCGGCTGGCGGCGAAAGGGAGTGGAGAAACAAGTCGCCTCTCCGGCCGCCCTCCCGCGTCCGCGCCGAGGCCACTTGCTCGACCCCTGGGTTACTGCTACAAGGGCAAGAGGTGCCGCGCAACCGCTGCTCCAGCCAACAAGGGAGAGAGGCGATGAATCCGATCCCGCTTACCGTCCTTTACACGTTCGAGGACTTCTGTTCCCTGGCCAAGGATGGGGAGAAGGCCGATCTCATTGATGGGGTAATTTACATGGCCTCGCCCGATAACACCGACGCGAACGAACTGTTTGTCTGGCTCCTCGGAGTGATGGACATTTTCGCGGAGGAGAATGACCTGGGGAAGCTGTACGGCACCCGCGTGGCCTTCCGGCTCGACATCCGCAACGGCCCGGAGCCAGATGTCGCCTTCGTCCGGAAAAACCGCCTCCACCTCGTGGAGCGGGGCTACGTCCGTGGCGGTCCCGACCTGGCCGTCGAGATCGTCTCGCCGGGCAGCGTCGAGAGGGATTACGACAAGAAGCGCAAGCAGTACAAGCGCGCCGGCGTCCCCGAGTACTGGATCGTCGATGAGATGGAGCAGAAGGTCACCCTGCTCCGCCTCGGCAAGGACGGTAAATACAAGGAAGTGCGGCCGCGGAAGGGGATCCTGCACAGCAAGGCGCTGCCCGGGTTCTGGCTGCGCGTCGAGTGGCTGTGGCAGTCCCCCCTGCCAAAGAAACTTGCGGCGCTGCGGGAAATCCTTGGGCGCGAACAGTGACGCCTTCCCTCACCCGCCCATCACGTTGTAGCCGCAATCGACGTACAGGACGTGCCCCGTGATCGCCGACGCGAGGGGGCTGCACAGGAACGCCGCGGCGTTGGCGACCTCCTCGGGCTTGATGCCGCGCGGCAGCGGCGAGCGCTGGGCGGCGTAGTCGATCATCTTGTCCATGTCGCCGATGCCGCTCGCCGCCAGCGACTTGTACGGCCCCGCCGAGATGCAGTTGACGCGAATGTTCTTCGGCCCGAGGTTGCTGGCCAGTTGCTTGGCGTCGATCTCCAGCGCCGCCTTGGCGGTGGACATGCCGCCGCCGTAGTGCGGCACCACGCGCACGCCGCCCAGGTATGTCAGGCCCAGCGCTGCCGCTCCGTCGGGACGGTCCTCCATCATCGGGCCGGCCGCCCGCAGCAGTGCCGTCAGCGAGTAGGCGCTGACGCTCAGGGCCGTCAGGTAGGCGGCACGGCTGGTGTCCACCTGTTTGTTCTTGATCTCCGGGCTGAACGCAACGCTGTGGATGAGGATGTCGATGGCCCCGTGCGACTCCTCGATCGCGTTCATCATCCCCTGGATGGAATAGTCGCCGTACTGGTCCTCGATGCGCTTGTAGCGGTGGTTGGTGCGCGTCTCCTGCGGCACGTCGGCGAGGGTGTCGAAGCCGACGTCGCACGGCAGGATCTTCTCCGGCTTCAGGGTGCCGGCGTTGGCGGGGAGAGTGCGGGCGGCGACGTCGTCGGCCCGGTCGCTGGTCAGCGCCCCCTCGACCATGCGGATCATGCGCGGGTGGCAGGAGAAGATCAGGCGGGCGCCGGCGGCCTGGAGGGCCTTGGCGATGTACCAGGCGAAACTCAGGTCGTTGGCGACGCCGGTGACGACCGCCACTTTGCCGCTGAGATCGATGGGGATCATGCTGCCCTCTTTGCTGGGTAGGGAGGCGGAATTCGCGTATGGTCTAGCAAATCGAGACAACACGGGCAAGACGAAACGGCGGCGGGTGATGGGTGGTCCCGCTCTAACCCTGCGCAAGTTCGCCGAGGCGCTCGTAAGCGACTGGCCGGTCCTTGTCGAGGCGCGGCAGTTCCAGCGGCACGACCTCCGGGTACTTCTGGGCGGCGCCGGTGTTGAAGACCACGACCTGCTCGTCCCGCCCAACGAGGCCGTCGCTCCGCAGCCGTTCGAGACAGTCGAAGCAAACCGCCGTCTCGGGGCAAATGCCGATTCCCTCCAGCGCGGCGACGCGCTTCATCCAGGCGGTGATGCTGCCCTCGCGGCCGGCCACGGCGCAGCCGCCGCTGGCGCGGATGGCGTCGAGCATCATGAAGTCGCCGACGGCCGCAGGGACGCGCAGGCCGCTCGCCGTGGTGTGGGCATCGACCCACGGCGGCGCGAAGCGCTCGCCGGCCTCGAACGCGCGCACGATCGGGGCGCAGCCATCGCTCTGGCAACTGACGAGGCGCGGCATCTTCTCCGCGGCCAGCCAGCCCAGCTCGCGCAGCTCCTGGAACGCCTTCCACATGCCGATCAGGCCGGTGCCGCCGCCGGTCGGGTAGAGGATCACGTCGGGCAGGCGCCAGCCGAGTTGTTCGGCCAGCTCCAGTCCCATCGTCTTCTTGCCCTCCAGGCGGTACGGCTCCTTGAGCGTGGACATGTCGAACCAGCCCATGCGCGCCGTCCCCTCGCGCACCAGCCGGCCGCAGTCGGTAATGAGTCCGTTGACCAGCAAAACCTGGGCGCCGGCCAGGTGCGCTTCCATCTGGTTGATGCGCGGCGTGTCCTCGGGCATGAAGACGAAGACTTCCATGCCGGCGCGGGCGCCGTAGGCGGCGAGGGCGCCGCCGGCGTTGCCGGCCGTCGGGATCGCCAGGCGGCGCAGGCCGAGGTGGGCGGCCATGCTGACGGCGGCGGTCATGCCGCGGCTCTTGAAGCTGCCGGTCGGCAGCTGCGACTCGTCCTTGACGAGGAGCCGCGCCAGGCCCAGCTCGCGGCCGAGGCGCGGGCACGGCAGCAGGGGCGTCATGCCCTCGCCGAGGGTGACCGGCTCGGCGCCGCGCGGCAGGGGCAGCAGCTCGCGGTAGCGCCACAGCGACGGCGGGCGGGCGGCGAAGTCCGCCGGGCGGACGGCGGCGCGGACCGCGGCGAGGTCGTAGCGGACCCAGAGCGGCCGGCCCTGGTGGACGGTGTGGACCGCGCCGGCGTTGAAGCGGGTGCCGTCCAGGGCGCTTTCGAGGTGGGTGACGAACATCGTTCCTCTGGAAAAGAGCTTTCGGCGAGCGCTGGGACGCACGCGGCTGTTTATCGTGGGCGACTCGCTCCGCGAGTCGCGCCCGCCGCTCCCCGAGCGACTCGCGGAGCGAGTCGCCCACGATAAGCGGCCGCGTCTGTCCCGCCGCTCGCCCGGACAGCCGCCTACCGTTCGCGGATCTTGATGTTGCGCAGCCACAGCGGCAGGCCGTGGTCCTGGAAGCCGATGTAGCCGGTCGGCGGGCGGCTCTTGAGCTGCTCCTGATCGAGCCGGACCTGGTTCACGACCTCGCCGTTGAGAACCACGACCACCACGTTCCCCTCGCATGTCACGCGCATGCGGTTCCACTCACCCGCGGGTTTGGCTGCCCTCTTCGTCGGCGGACCCCCGGGAATGATGCCGCCGGAGTCGTGGTCGCTGAGCTTCCCCGTGCGGCCGTACGAGTCGTAGATCTGCACTTCGATTCCCTTCGCGACGGGGTCCTTCAGGTCGCCGACGTGGAAGTAGAAGCCGCTGTTGCCGCCCTTGGCGACCTTGTACTCGAAGTCGGCCTCGAAGTCGCGATACTGCTTCTTCGTCCACAGGTACGCATCGTAGCGCGTCCACCCCTTCTCGCCGGGGCGCGGCGTGAGCGAAACCACGCCGTCCTCGGCGAGCTTCCAGTTTCCGGTCGTCGTCCAGTGCTTTGACAGGTCGCCGCCCTTGAGCAGGTCGAGGGCGGCCGGCCTGTCCCCTTGCCCGCCCGCCACGCCCATCGTCAGCAGCAGGAAGGCGACGGCCAGTGCGCTGCCCGGCAGCCGGCCGCAGCAGTGAGAGAGCGCCATGAGAACCTCCTCCGAGAAAGGGAAACGGGCGACCGCCTGAACTCGAACACACAGGGCTGTTATACGGGGCGCGGGGAGAGTTCACACGGGCTGCGGAACCCCACCCGCAGGCACTCCGCGCCTGTCCGCCCGCTCGGCGCCCGCCCCGTCGAAGAGGGCCGGCCCGGGGCCTCCTTGCGGCGCGACGTCTCGTCCAGCAGCAGCAGCACCAGCGACTGCTCCATCTCGCCGGGCTTGAACCCGAACGGCCCGCGGCCGCCCTGGTAGGCCACCTTGCCGTCGCGGTCGATGATATAAAGGCGATCCGGCATGCCGCTGTAGGCGTGGCCGACGCGGTCGTCGATGGTGTCCACGACGAGCGGCATGGTCATTTCCAGCGCGGCGCAGCACTTCCCGGCCACCTCACTCCGTTCCGGTAGCGTCAGCGGCTGGGCGAAGCTGATGCCAACCTTGTCGTTGCTCGGAAAGCGCCAGCCGTTTGTCGGGTGCGCCTCGCGGACGTAGACCGACACGAAGGCGACGCGGTCGCGGTAACGGCGGTGCAGGTCCTCCAGGATCCCAAACTGGGATCGGTAGGGTCCTCAGGTGAAGCTGCCGAAGACCAGTACGACGGGCTTCTTGCCGCGGAACTGCGACAGCGTCACCTGGCCCTTGCCGTCGTGGGTGGGCAGCGTGAAGTCCGGGGCGACCTGGCCCGGGCGCGGCCCCTCGTAAGGAGACCCCAGTTCGCCCCGCAGCAGGCAGCGCAGCATCAACCCCGGCGGCGGCCCGCCCGGCCCCCCCTTCCCCTTGGCCGGGACGCGCGGCGGCATCGGCGGGAACAGGGACAGGCGCAGGTCGTCCGCGGTGAGGTGGTCCTTGCCGCGGGCGAGCCGATCGAAGAACGCCTCCCACTCCTTGCGCGAGACGCGGCCGTTGCTGTCGCCGTCCATGCCCGCGAACCACCTCTCCGCGGTGGCCGCCTGCCGCAGGAACGGCGAGGCGGGCGACCAGTCGAAGTCCTCGGCGGTGAGGGCGCCGTCGCGGTCGCGGTCGAGACGGTCGAACAGGTCGTCCGGCCCGCGGAACTGCTTGCGCGTGATGCGGCCATCCTTGCCGGTGCCGCAGCGGGCGCTCAGCCAGTCCCAGCCGTGGCGGCTCTTGCTCGGCCCGAACCAGCCATCGCCCGGCCCCATGCGCGACCCCTTGAGGATGGCGGTGAGCATGCGCACGGCGTCGGGCCGCAGCACCGTTGGGTCGCACGGCTCCAGGAGGCGCGCGAGGAACAGCGCTTCCCGCCACAGGCGATCCTGGTCCGGGTTCGAGGGCTGGGTGTGGGGGGGCACGACCTTGGCCGGGGGGTCGGCACGGGTCGGCACGGCGAGCCAGCCCACGGCCAGCGCTGCTGCGAGGATACGTGATGACAAGAGAAGCTCCTTTCACGGCTCCACCCCGAGCGCTTCGGTACAGGCGCGGGTCGGAGTCACGCGGGGACAGGTTCTAGTGTACGTGGTGTCTCGATTCAGATAAGGAAAAAAGACGGGGAGCGGGCTTGCCGTTTCGCACTCACCCGAGACAGCGCGAAACGGCAAGCCCGCTCCCCGCCGCCGGATCACAGCCGCAGGCGCTGCCGTGTGCCTGTCGGGAATTGCCTCATGAACCGGAGACGGGATTGCCGAAGGTAATGCCTGTCCTTCGGTGGCGGGCCCAATCCCCGAGCGGTCCAACCGCTGTGCGGCCCGCGACCTTTGTGGCACCCCCAACGAGACGGCCCGCGTCGGCAAAGTAGAGAGCCGGCGCGGGCCGTGCATTTTGCACTCCCTGGGCAACGCCGTTACGCTTCCTCGACGCCGGGCAGTGGCTGCCCGGGCCGCGCTACCAGCCGCGGACGCGGGCGATCGCCCATTCGTACACCTGCTGATAGGCGCGCGCCGAGGTCTCCCACGAATAATCGCTCGTCATGCCCTTCTGCTGGATGGCGCGCCAGCTCTCGCGGTCCACGTGGTAGATGTGCAGCCCCTCGCGCAGCGCGTTCCAGAAGTCGTCGGCGGAGTAGTTCTCGAAGGTGAAGCCCGTCACGCCGGAGCGGACCGTGTCGGCCAGGCCGCCCGTGGCGCGCACCACGGGCACCGCCCCATACCGCATGGCGATGAGCTGCCCCAGACCGCACGGCTCGAAGCGCGACGGCATCAGGAAGACGTCACTGCCGGCGTAGATCAGCGGCGCCAACTCGGCGTCGTAGCCGAGATACGCCCTCATTTTCTGGTTGTGGTAGCCCGACAGGTGCCGCAGCATGCTCTCGTAGTCGCGCTCGCCGGCCCCCAGCACGACGCACTGCGCCTCGCCCGCGCCGTTGTTCAGCAGCAGGTGGAGCACGTGCCCGGTGATGTCCAGGCCCTTCTGCCAGTCGAGCCGCGTGACCATGCCCACGAGCGGCACGTCGTGCTGCGGCAGGCCGGCCCGCGCCTGCAGCGCCCGCTTGTTCTCGGCGCGCCGATCCAACGTCGCGGCGTCGAAGTTGGCGGCCAGGTGTCGGTCGGTCGCGGGGTCCCACACCTGGTAGTCCAGGCCGTTCAGGATGCCGTGGACGTCGAAGTGCCGGTGGCGCAGCAGGGCGTCGAGGCCGCCCCCGCCCTCCCAGTTCATGATCTCGCGCGCGTAGGTTGGGCTGACCGTGGTGATCATGGTCGCGTGGTAGATGCCGCGCGCCATGAAGTTCACCTCGCCGGGGCGCTCCTCGCGGAGGCGCTGCGCCGGGGTGCCGAGGTGATCGAGGACTTGCCAGGGGGCCATCCCCTGGTGGGCGAGGTTGTGGATGGTGTAGACGGTCGGCAGGCGGGCGTAGCGGTCGTCGTGCTGCCCCGCGGTGGCGAGCCAGGTGACGGCCGCCGCCGTGTGCCAGTCGTGCGCGTGGACGACGTCGGGCCGCCAGCCGAGGGTGGCGATCACCAGGTCGAGCGCCGCGCGGCTGAAGAAGGCGAAGCGGTAGGCGTCGTCGCGGTAGCCGTAGAAGAAGGGCCGGTCGCCGAACCGGCTGCGTTCGGCGACGAAGTAGACCGGCACGCCGCTGTCGGGGAGCGTCGCCTCGAGCACGCCCGCCGGCACGAGGCCGGTGGCCGTCGGCACCTGGAGCGTGACGGGGTGGGCGCGGAGGCCGTACTTGCCGGCGTGCAGGGCCGCCTCGACGTTCGCGTAGGCCGGCATCGCGGCGCGGACGTCGTGGCCGAGGGCGGCGAGGGCCTTGGGCAGCGAGCCGCACACGTCGGCGAGGCCGCCGGCCTTGGCGAAGGGGGCGATTTCGGCGCTGAGGAAGAGGATCTTCAGGGGCTGCACAGCGGCCCTCCGCGGGCGGTTGGCGTCTGGGCGGTCCCTACCAGTCTATAAGACGCCGAGCGGGGCCGGGCAAGGCGTGGCGGAGAGACCAGTGTCATCATGGTGTCAATAGTCCTCGCGGCAGGGCCGTGGGTCAGGACTCCGATCCTGACCCACGGCCCTGCCGCGTCAGCCGCCGGCGAGGGAGGAGAACCACCCCGGCCACAAGGAAGATCCGAGGCGCGACGAAAGCGCGAAACTCCCTACTGGACAGGGCGGCGGCGGCGCGTTCCAATAGGCAGGAGCGAGTCGCGCGCTTCATCCAGGGACAACAGGGGCGCAAACCCGGGAACCCACGCAGGTCGGCCTTGCGTCCGGGTGTGCGTTTCCGGAATCGACAGGAGCACCGAGCGATGGGAGGCGATCTGGTGGTGGCCCTCGGCCGGGCCACGGTACACGGACAGACACTCTTCGGTCAGAACTGCCACCGCCCACCTCACGAGTGCCAGATCTTGAAGCGGACGCCGGGTCGGGCCTTCGCCCCGGGCGAGACCGTCCGGACCGCGCACGCCGAGGTGCCGCAGTCCCGGCAGACCCTCACCGTCCTCGGCTGCCAGCCGCACCACGCCTGGGGCTACCAGTGCGGCGTCAACGAAAAGCAGGTCGCTGTCGGCTGCGCCGCCTGGCGCAGCAAGCTCGCCGGCGAGCGCCGCGGCCTCGACGGCCCCGAACTGGTCCGCCTGACCCTCGAACGCGCCGCCAGCGCCCGGCAGGCCTTCGACGTGCTCACCGACCTGATCGTCCGCCACGGTCAGGCGGACGACGACCACGTCTTCCTCCTCGCCGGGCCGGACGAGGCGTTCACTGTCGAGGCGGCCGGCGACGTCTGGGCGGCGCAAGAAATTCAGCAGGTGCGGGCGGCTGGCGACGTTGCCGTCATCCGCCAGGACTGGGCGCGCCTCGCCCCCGGCCTGGCGGAGCGCGTCATCGCGCGCGGCTGGTGGCCCGAGGACGGCAGCAAGCTCGACTTCGCCGGCTCGATCAACGACAATCCTACCGGGCGGGCCTCGGCGCTGCGCCGCTGGGGCCGGGCGACGTACCTCCTCGAACAGCAGAACGGCCACATCGACGCGGCCTTCCTGCGCCGCGTCCTCGGCGACCACTACGAGGGCACGCGCTACGAGATCGACCCCCTGGACGCCGCCGGCCCGGTCACGCCGCTGTGCCAGCACGCGCCCGGAGGCGGCCGCTACGGCACCGCGGCGAGTATGGTGGTGTCCCTGGCAGCCGACCCCGGGCACGTCCCGGTCGCCTGGTGCGCCTTCGGCCCGCCGTGCCTGAGCGTCCACTTCCCGGTCTTCCTCGACGGCGAGCTGCCGGCGGCGTTCGGCTGCGGCGCGTCGCTGTTCCACGCGGACAGCGTCTGGTGGCGCACGCAGCAGCTGCGCGGCCTGGTCGAGGCCGACCCCGCACAGCTGGAGTTCCTGCGCGAGTCGCTGGCCCGGCTGCAGGCCCGCTTCGAGCAGGACGTGGACGAGTTCTGTCCCGAGGCGGCCGAATTGCGGCGCCGCGGCGCCCGGGAAGAACTGCAGCGGCTGGCGGGCAGCCTGATGCAGAGCCACCTGGAGCGCTTCGACGAGATCCTCCAGCGCCTCCTGACCGCGGGCAACCGCTACACCGCCTTCACCGAGGCGGCGGGGATCTGAACACAGTGACGAGTGGAAAGTGGAAAGTGCCCGCAGAAGCTCGAGCGCTTTGCAGCCGAGTGCCGCGGGGCGCTTTGGAGTGCGGCGCTCGGCGCCGCTTTCGCTCTTTCTTTCTCTGG
>JBBRPS010000132.1:0-16254 GCA_038227745.1 Gemmatales bacterium
CGCGCCAGCGAGGGACCCCTCGCTGGCGCGTCGGGCTTGTGTCGATCTTCCTTCATGAGGGCCCCTCTTTCCGGGCAGGGCGGATCGCTCCGTCGCGCCCCTTCCACGCCCGCCCCAGCGCGTCGGCCGCCAGGATGGCGTCGGCGACCATGTCGGGCCGCACCTCGAACGGCTCGTTGTGGATCGTCTCCCCCGCCGCCGTCGCCCGTGCCGCCACCTGCCGCAGCAACTCCCCCGGGAGTTCCGTCAACCCGACCTCCGCCAGCGTCACGGGCAGGCCGACCTCGGTGGCGAACTGCAGCACCTGCTCCACGACGGTGCGGGGCTGGCCCTCCAGGACCAGCTGCACGAGCAGTCCGTAAGCGACCTTCTCGCCGTGGAAGTAGGCGTGCGTGCCGGGCGCCGCGGTCAGGCCGTTGTGGATCGCGTGGGCCGCGGCCAGGCCCGACGACTCGAACCCCAGCCCCGACAGGAGCGTGTTCGCCTCCACCAGGCGCTCCAGGGCCGGGGTGACGACCCGCGCCTGCACGGCGCGCAGAGCGTCGGCGCCGTCGTCCAGCAGGGTGCGGTAGCAGAGTTCGGCGAGGGCCAGGGCGCTGCGCGTCGAGGCGCCGCCGCGCATGTTCTTGACGTGGCCCGCCACACAGGTCTTCGCCTCGAACCACGTCGCCAGGGCGTCGCCCATACCGGCCGTCAGCAGCCGCGGCGGCCCCTGCGCGATCACCTGGGTATCGACCAGGACGAGGTCGGGGTTCTTGCGGTAGAAGCGGTATTCCTGAAAGACGCCCTCCTCGGTGTAGAGGACCGACAGGGCGCTGCAGGGGGCGTCGCTGGAGGCCACCGTCGGGCAGTTGACGACGGGCAGGGCGAGGTCGGCGGCGACCGCCCGCGCGGCGTCGAGGACCTTGCCGCCGCCGGCGCCGACGATCGCGCGGGCCTTGTGCCGCCGTGCCGCCTCCTTGACGCGCTCGATTTCGGCGAGAGAGCATTCGCCGCCAAATGACTGCACGGCGTGGCCGATGCCCGCCTCGCGGAACGTCCGCTCCCACGTGTCGGAGAGCAGGCGGACCGCGGAGCGGCCGGCGAGGACCAGCGCCGGGCCTTCGAGGCCGAGCCCGGCCATCTCGCGGCCCAGTGCGGCCGTGGCGTTCTTCCCCTGCGTGTAGCGCGTCGGTGAGCAGAAGACGGAGAGCATGGCCTGTTCCTCGGTTTCGGCGAATCGGTCCGCTCGGTGTCCACTAACATAGGAGGCGCCCCCCACCGGCGGGCAGACGTGCTGGCGTTCCCTCGCGCGCGGCGTTAGCATGGTCGCAGCATGCCGAGCGGTCGGCTCCCTTGTTTCCCGAAAGGTGTGCCATGAGATCCTGGCGTTTTCTCGGAGTAGCGACATCCCTGCTGTTCGCGGTCGGTGCCGGAGTCGGCGGTGGCGGTGAGCCGGACGACCTCGGCCGCGACCGGAAACTCATCCGGGGCGCCTGGGTCGTCGTCGAGTACGACCAGGACGGCACGCCGTTGCCCGGGGCCATCGTCAAGCGCATGAGCGTCACCATCGGCGCGGACCGGGTCGTCATCCGGCCGAAACTGAGCGTGCAGCGGACGCCGAAGCTGACCGATGGTACGGTGCGGCCCGAACTGCAGTTCCGCGTCGAGGAGGGCCAGGCCGACGAGGCGAAGTACGTCCTCAAGCGGACGAAAAAGTCGAACGTCATCGAGCTGAGTCGGGACGGGGGCCGGGGCGAGGTGGTGAAGCTCAAGGGAGTTTACGCCCTGGAGGGCGACACGCTGGCGCTCTGCATCCCGCTCCCCGGCCGCAAGGCGCCGAAGGCCGTGCCTGCGGCCCCGAAGGCCGGCCTGGTGCGGATGATCCTCAAGCGGCAGGCGCCGCCTTGACTCGCCCGTCTACAATGGGACAGCCCACACCACCTTGCGGGGAGCATCCCATGCCGACCAAGTTCTGGGAACACTTCATCAGCAACGGTCCCGGCCCGGTCCAGCCGACGCCGCCCTCCGGCCCGTCCCCGGAGGAGCTCGAGGCCTTCGACGCCTATTCGCGCGTGGTGGTGCGCGTCGCCGACGCGCTCCGCCCCGCCGTCGTCAACCTCCGCTGCGGCCGCGGTCGCGGCGAGGGCTCGGGGTCCGGCATCCTGTTCACGCCGGACGGCTTCCTGCTCACCAACGCCCACGTCGTCCGCGACCACGCCCGCGTCCGCGTCCGCCTCAACGACGGCCGCGAATTGTCCGGCCGCCTCGTCGGCTCCGACCCGTGGACCGACCTGGCCGTGGTGCAGGCCGACGCCGCCGCCCTGCCGCACGCCGCCCTCGGCGACTCGGCGGCGCTGCGGGTGGGCCAGCTGGTCGTGGCCATCGGCAGCCCGCTCGGCTTCGAGTCCACCGTCACTGCCGGCGTCGTCAGCGCGGTGGGCCGCACCCTGCGCAGCGTCAGCGGCCACCTCGTGGACAACGTGATCCAGACCGACGCGGCGCTCAACCCCGGCAACAGCGGCGGCCCGCTGGTGGACAGCCAGTGCCGTGTCATCGGCATCAACACCGCCGTCATCATGCCGGCGCAGGGCATTTGCTTCGCGATCCCGATCAACACCGCGAAGCACATCCTGCCGCAGCTGATGAAGCACGGCCGGGTGGTGCGTGGCTACCTCGGCCTGCACGCCCGCACTGTGCCGCTGCCTCAGCCCTTCGCGCGCCGCCACGGCCTGACGCAGACCGGCGCCGTGCAGGTGCAGGCGATCGAGCCGGACGCGCCGGCCGACCAGGCCGGCATCCTGGAGGATGATTTGATCGTCGTGCTCGGCGAGCAGCCGACCGCCAGCGTGGACGACCTGCACAAGGTGCTGACGCAGTTGCCGGTGGACGTGCCGGCAGTCGTGGTGCTGATGCGGGGCGACCGCCGTCTGGAGCGGATGGTGGTGCCGATGGAGTACCCGCAGCAGGCGCCGTGAAGGCCCGCACATGAGCCCGAAGCGCACGGAAGATGCGAGACAGTAGGGTGTCCATACCTGTACCCTCCGAACTACAGCCCCCTTCCGCCCTCATGGCGGCCCCGGTCAACTGCTGGGAAAAGGGACTTTTCGCCCCAGGGTCACGGGTTAGCCGACGAAGGTCCGGCGGCAAGGCGCTGGCGGGTCCAGTCGCGGAACTGGCGGACGACGGTGTTCTCGCCACCGGCCTGGCGCGCCTGCTGCAGGAAGCCGAACAGGTCGGCCGGCGTCACCAGGGGAAACGATCGGCTCGCGGCCTCGCTGGCGTAGGCGCCGTCCTTGCCGAGGACGTGGAAGGTAAGGGTGTCGCCGTCGAGGCGCCAGACCTCGGGGACGCCGAGGGCGGCGTAGATGCCCATGCGGTCCAGCGAACTGTAGGTGACGTCCACTTCCAGGGCCAGGTCCGGCGGCGGGTCGGTGCGCAGGTCGAGGCGGCGGCGCCCCGCCATGCGGGGGGCGTTGGCGATCCAGTAGCACTCGTCCGCTTCCAGCCCACGGCGGTGGCGGCGGCGGCGCATCGTGGTCGATCCACCCCCTTTGATCGGCAGGCCCATTTCCTCAGTCAAGGCCACGACCAGGCGCCCGAGGAACTGGCCATCGTTGTCGTGCTCCAGCAGGGGCGACATGATCTCCAGTTCTCCGCGATCGTAGGTGAGGCGGATCCCGGGTCGCTCCGCGAACGCGCGGAGCAACCGCGCGTAGGTCTGCCAATCGACGCCGGAGAGGCGCAGGCCCTGACTCATAGGTTCGCCTCCTCGCTCCGTGGCCGTGCGCACCGTAGCCTTTTCGCCCTTTTCCCCTCCGCCCTCATGGTGGCCCCTGTTCACTGCAGCGTTTTTTCAGTCGCTCCACCGCCCCCGGCTGTTGCAGCACCCACCGCAGCGCCTCGTCACCCGCGAAAGCTGCCGCCAACTCCGGGTCGATCCGCACGAGGTTCGTTCCTGCCGCGAAGCGCTTCGCATACTCCCCCCGCCCGCCGCCCTTGAGGACAGCCTCGCCGTATTCCGGCCTCAGCTCATCATCCATCGGGTACATACTCCCCCTCGTACAGTTTTCGCTCGCGGTCTTGCGCCAGGCGAGCGCTGGCGATTCGGCTGGGAAAAGAGGCTGGGGAAAGAGATGCGCCGCCTCTTCGACCCCTTTTCGACCCCTTCATGGCGTGGCCGGTGGGAAGACGCCTTCCTCGATGAGCGACTGCCGCAACAGCACACGCTCAGAGGAGTTGATCTCCAGGACAGCAATTGTCACCCGTCCGATGGCGGTCTTGCCCACAAGGGAAGGCCCGTCCCAGCGGAAGTTGACTTCTTCCTCCCCGCGCCCCTATACGCGGGGGAGAGGGGTCGGGGGTGAGCGGGCGGCACGCGGTCCAGCCCCCTTGATGAGATGGCGGGGCCGCAGCCCGGTGTTCCACTGCGGGATGACGGAGTGGAGCAATCCGGGTCCATCACCTGCCTTGAACAGGGCAGGCCGGCCCTTTGGGGCCGGCCTGCCGCTTCTGTCCGTGCTCGCGGTTCGGCCGCTACTTGCCGGCCGCCCCACCGCCCTCCCCATCAGGTTGCGGCTCCGTCTCATCCCGTTGGAGGCCCATCAGAACCTCGCCCTTCTCGTTGATCGTCCCGTTCGCCACCAACCTGCGCACCTGTTCTTCGGGCGGAAGTCGCCTGAAGTCCGCGAGCGCCTGGCGGGTCCGCTCGATCATTTCTTTCTCGGTCATCTTACCCTCCTGCCGGGTCAAGTGGCTCGCCACGGGCGAGCCGACAACGACAGGCCGCAAGGACAGCTCGGTTTCCAAAGCTACTCGCGGAACATTGTTTCCACGGTCGCTATGGGCAGGTAGAGGTGCAGAGGGGCGTCCTCCAGGGGGATAAACCCGTACTTCAGGTAAAAGGGAAGAGCCTGCTCGTCCATCGCCCACACATCGACCGCGAAGACGCCTAATTCCTCAGAGAATTCCAGGGCCTTGTGCAGGAAGTGGTACAGGAGAATTTCGCCCAGGCGCTTACCCTGACAGGAGCGATCAACCGCCAACCGGCCGAGGTGGACCGTCGGGATGGGGTGTTTCGGCAAACCCTTCCGCCTGCCGGCGGGGAGGGCATCAAGCGCGAAGGAGTTTGTGGCGGCGGTGTAGTAGCCGAGCACCTTCTTGTCCCCGCAGGCCGTCGCGACAAAAGTGCGGCCGACCCGCTTCTTCTCGTACTGCCCCGCGAGGGCCTTCAAAAACGTATCGAGGGGCTCTTTGCCACAGCAAAAAGCCCCCCTCTCGTGAGACTTGTCCAGCCGTTCAATGACCCAATCAGCCATAGTCCTTGCGGAACCTCTTGGCGGCGCGCCGGGCCGCCCGCTTGGGAGCGGGCGGGTCTTCGAGCGCCTTGACGAACGCCGCGGCGTCTCGCTCCGAAAGCTCCCCAGGGAAGTCCTCCTCGTGGAAGTGCAAATCCTTCTCTGGGATGACTTGCGCTTTGCGGACGCGGTACTCCGTCTCGTCCACCTGCTCGATGATGAGCGTGGCGTTCGCGAAGCCCGGGAAGACGACCCGGCCCTTGCTGTCGGCGGTTCGGATAATCTGTTTCATGAGGCAGCCCCTTTCGTCCCAGCTTGATCCTACCCTGTCCCGGGTCCCTGCACAAGTGGGAAATGCCCACTTTCCCTGATCGGCAAGACAGGCGGAAGGATTGAGGGGTTCGCGGCGCGGTCACCGATCGAGGTCGGCGGTGTCGAGCCTCCCCTCAACCCGCAGCCTGCGGAACTGCTCCAGCGTCTGGCGGATGCCCTCCCCCAGCGGCGTGTGCGGCATCGGCCCCAGGTCGCGCTGCAGGCCGCTGTCATCCAGGTCGTACGCGATCGCGAGCTGGCGGTCGCCGTACGTGATCAGCTTCGCCGCGGCCGGCTCGACCTCGCACAGCGCCCGGTGGAACGCCGGCATCTCGACCACGTCGCCGCGCAGGTTGTACGACTTGCCCCCCGTGTAGGGCGCCTCCAGGCAGCGCAGGAAGATCTTCGCCACGTCATCGACGTACTGCAGGTCCTGGCGGCCGCCGTAGCTGATGTGATAGGGGCGGCCCAGCGCCAGCGACTTGATCGCCTTGGTCGGCTCGCTGGTCATGCCGAAATCGCGGCCGACGCCGTAGACCGTCCACGGTCGCAGCCCGACGCTCGACAGGCCGTGGTCCTGGAAGTAGACGCGGGCGTTGCCCTCGTTGCAGCACTTGAAGACGCCGTAGTGCGTCGTCGGCGTCAGCGGCACAGCGTCGCCGAGCGCGCCGGGGGCGTAGTCGGACGGCGGCCCGAACACCGCCGCCGAGCTGGCGTAGACGAGGCGCTGCACCTGCCCGCCGGACTGCCGCACCGCCTCGAAGACGGCGAGAGTGCCGACGACGTTGACCTGCGCGCCCAGGAGCGGGTTGTCGCGGCAGACGGGCACCTGCAGGCCGGCGAGGTGGACCAGGTGCGTGATGCCGTGGTCCGCGAGCGCCCGCCGCAGCCCGGCGAGGTCGCTCACGTCGCCGGCCACGAAGCCGACAGAGCGGACGCGCTCGTCGTCGAGGATCTGGCGGAGGCGGCGCGGGTCCTCCTTGAGGTCGTAGATCCAGACGCGGTCGCCGCGCTCGAGGAGGTTGCGAGCGATCCAACTCCCGATGCAGCCGTAGCCGCCGGTCAACAGTACGCGCATGAGAAGGCACCGTCAGGGCAGGGGGACACCGGTCGAAGCCACAGGGGAGAGGATAGCGAGCGCGGGGGCGGCGGGCGAGCGCCGGCGCGGAGAGCCTCAGGGCAACGCGCGCGGAAACCTTCGCCCTGGCGCGCCGGCATGAGCAGGCCGGCGACGGTGTCAAGCCTTCTCGACATCGTCTTTGTCGGCGTACTGCGGTGGGCTTTTGCCGACCCGCTTTGTCACCTTGGGGAACTTGCCCTTGGGCACCGTCTCCTCAATGGCCTCGAGGTTGATCTGGTGCCACCAATCGTCGCCGAAGTCGAACCAGTAGCCGAAACGGTCGCCCACCTTCAGGGCCAGCGACTCGATGGTGGTGCTGTCCACACGACCAGCCGGCGGGTTCTTCTCCCCCTTTCGGTCTGGAAGGCGCTGGGCAATACATACCTCGGCCCTTCCGGGTCCATCGGCCCTTTACCAAACTGGAACTCATACATGTGTTCTTCCGAGCGGCCGAAGGCGTCGAAGATGGCATGGTGCAGATCTTCGAGGGTCTGGTCGCCTCGAATCTGGATGGTGCGGGACATCACCGGATTCTTCTTGGCAAACTTCTCGGTGATCGGGCCGCTGAGGAGGAAGACCTCCAGGGTGTAGAGCCGCACTTTGCCCTGCTCGGCTGGCTGCCCGCTTGTCGCTGCTGTTTTTTTCGCCCGTGCCATCGGTCCCTCCTTCTCGGTTGCTGCGGAGTCCTCGGCTGACAGTTACCCTTGGGTCAGTTTAGCTCCTCGTGCTGACCTGGCCTACTCCATTCGGGCGTAAAGATCGCCGAAGGCACGATCCCACTTCGGCAGAGCCTCCTGGGACACGACCTGAATCCCGATCTGCTTCAAGTGCGGCAGGAGTTCCGCCCATTCCGGCCTGGCTCGCAGGGGTGGTGTCCCTGCAGGGTTGCCAACCTTCAAAATGCCAGCTTTTTCCGCGAACTGCTGGAGCGCCGACTTTTCGGCGCCGAGCTGATAACCGCCTGCCCACAATGGACTTACGTCATCTTGGCAATAGTGCAGAGACACCACCCCTGCGCCGGTCCAAGATTTCTTGTTTTTCCGCCTTGACAGTGCTTCCCCCCGGATCGTAATATACGGGTGGTTGGTGGGAACACCCCTCAACCACTCCTGTCTAGGATCAAGTGTGGGAAGGTTTCTTGAAACAGTTCGGCCCAATGAACACTCCCCCCATTCCAGGACACTTCCGCGAATGGGCATGAGCGTTTGATTGTGGACCCATCTGGGTGACCGCTGAACACGTCCTTCATCGCCCACGGACGGCGACGACTTGAACGACCAGGAGTTTCCCTGAACGACGGAGTCCCCCAAACTCCGCCATCTTTGCGCCGAACCTTCCGGAAGCGGAGTAGGTCCCGAGCCCCCCTGGGACTTGCACGCTTCCGGATGTTTTTTGCGCCCCTCGCATGGAACTCCCCGACCCGATCGCCGCCCTGGCGAACGGCCATTCGCCAACAGGTCATTTGATAATGCAATAGGCGCGAGTCCCGGCAATCGTATCTTGATGAGGTGCCGCGCAGCCGCGGCCGACGACGGCGGCGCCGTTGTCGCGTGAACTACAATAACCTCATGGACCTCAACCTTGCCCTGCGCCGACTGGCCGAAGACCCTGCCGCCCCGCTCGATCTGGCGGAGCTGGCCCTCGCCCTGGCGCGCGACGAGTACCCCGACCTCGACGTGGAGGCGTACCTGGCCGAGCTGAACGCCATGGCGCACGAGGCGCGGCACTACCTGCGCGGCGACCTGGCGGCGCGCGTGACGGGGCTGTGTCGCTACCTGTTCCATGAGATGGGCTTCCGCGGCAACGGCTGCGACTACTACGACGCGCGCAACAGCTACCTCAACGACGTCCTCGACCGCCGCACCGGCATCCCGATCAGCCTGTCCGTGGTGGCGATGACAGTCGGCGGCCGCGCCGGCCTGGAGGTGCAGGGCGTCGGACTGCCGGGACACTTCGTCGTCAAGGCGGTACACGATGGGCGCGAAGAGCTGTTCGACCCGTTCCACGGCGGCCGGCGGCTGACGGCCGCGGACTGCGAGACGCTGGTGCGGCAGGCGACGGGTCAACCGTTCCACGCCACGGCGCTGAACTTGCGGGCCATCCCGCTGGGGTCGATGGTGACGCGCATGCTGAATAACCTGAAGGCGGTCTACCTCAAGGGGGACGACTTCCCGCGGGCGGTACGGGTGATGGAGCGTCTGCTCCAGCTCTATCCCGCCGACGCGGAGCAGCGGCGCGACCTGGGGGCCAGCCTCCTCCACGCCGACCAGCCCGGCAAGGCAATCGACCACCTCAGCGCCTACCTGAAGGCGGTGCCCGACGCCGGCGACGCCGAGGCCGTGCGAAAGCTGCTGGACCAGGCGCGGCGGCATGTCGCGGAATGGAATTGACATCAGTGACGAGTGGAAAGTGAAAAGTGCGGCCACTCCTCACTCCTCACTCGTCACTCCTCACTCGTCACTCCTCACTTTTTGTTCCGCGCCTCCCGCACCTGGCGAAGGATCTCCCGCGCCCCCGGCTCGTCCGGCGTGTACAGCGCCTCGAGGCCCGCCCAGATGCGCTCCGCCGCCGCGGCCTTGCCCTCGGCGCGCAGCGCTGCCGCGTTCGCCAACGCTTTCCGCACCGAGACCCAGCGCGCCTTCGCCGTGGCCGGGTCGTCCAGCTGCTCCAGGCCCTGCTCGGCGCGGTGCACCCACTCCTTCTCGGACTCGACGCCCTGGAAGACCGCCACCAGGTTTCCCCACACCTTGCGCGCCGCGGCGGCGTCGCCTTCCAGGCGCAGCCGTTCCCCGCGCTGGTAGAAGCCCTGGGCCGCGCTCATCGCCGGCGCTTCCTCACGCGGCGGCGGCGGCGGCGCCTCGTCGCTGTCGGCCATGAACCGCCACACGATCAGCCCGACACTCAGCAGCAGCAGCGGTACCAACACCCAGGCGCGGTTGAACAGCCGCGTCACCGGACCGCCGTACTTCGCGCGCTCCAGCTCCTCGCGCATCAGCCGGCTCATCAGCGTCGCCGGCCCCGGCTTGCCCTCGAACAACTCCGGCGCCGGTTTGTTCTCCGCGATGGTCGCCTCCCGCTGGGCCCCCGCCTCGGTGAAGAGGCCCTTGCGCTCGAGCTTGCGGCGGACGGCGTCGAGCTGCTTGGCCAGGACCAGGCAGTCGGCGGGGCGCTCGGCCGGGTCCTTGGCGAGCAACTGGCAGACGATCTCGTCGATCTCGTAGGGCACGTCCTCGACGATCTGGTGGGGCGGGTCGAACTGGGCGTAACGATGCTTGTGGAGCAGCTCCAGGAAGGTGTTGCCCTCGAAGGGCGTGCGGCCGGTCAGCAGGGTGTAGAGCAAGACGCCGAGCGAGTAGAGGTCGCTGCGCTTGCTGACGGGCTTGCCGGCCGCCTGCTCCGGTGAGAGGAACTCGGCGGTGCCGACGATGCCGCCGGTCGCCGTCAGGTGGTTGGTGGCGAAGACCTTGGCGATGCCGAAGTCGGTCAGCTTGATCTTGCCGTCGGGCGTGCGCAGGACGTTCGGGAGCTTGATGTCGCGGTGGATGACGCCGTGGTCGTGGGCGTGCTTGAGCGCCGGGCAGAGCTGCAGGGCGATGTCCAGGACCTCCTGCCACGGCAGCCGCCGCTGCTCCATCAGGATGTCCTCGAGGTTCTGGCCCTCGACGTACTCCATCGCGTAAAAGTACTGGCCGTTCTCGAAGCCGGACTCGTAGAAGCGGACGATGCCGGGGTGGTCGAGCTGGCTGAGCGTCTCGATCTCGCGCTGGAAGCGGTGCAGAAAGCCGACGTCCTGGGCCAGCTCGGCGGCGAGGATTTTCAGCGCCGCCTGACGGCCGCCGATCTCCTCCTGGGCCAGGTAGACGCGGCCCATGCCGCCGCGCCCCAGTTCCTTGAAGATCACCCACTTGCCCAGCCGATCGCCGATCATGGGAATGGCCCGTGGTCCGTTGAGACAGGTTTCCCTCAGCATATCCGATCCCCCTGCCGATTCCCACAACGCGGCGAGGTTGGCAGTGCGGCGCCCCGGCGCCCTACGGAGGGCAGCACGGTCAAAGCGCGCTCGTTTAGCCATGCGGGACCCAGTAACATGAGGCTGGGAGAGACGATAGCGGCACACAATGGCGAGGGCGTCGTGGCAACGGACAACGGACAACGGACGGCGGACAGGACGGCCCTGCTGTTGATCGCGCACGGCAGCCGGCAGGACGAGGCCAACGCGGATCTGCACCGCGTCGTTGGGGAGATGACGCGACGCGGGCGGTACGCCATCGTCGAGGCGTCGTACCTGGAGCTCGCCGAGCCGACGGTCCCGCAGGGGGCGGCGGCGTGCGTGGCCCGGGGGGCGCGGCGGGTGATCCTGCTGCCGTACTTCCTGTCGGCCGGCGTCCACGTCCGCCGCGACCTGGCTGCCCTGCGCGAGCAGCTCGCGGCGGAGCACGCGGGGGTCGAGTTCCGGTTGGCCGAGCCGCTCGGGCCGCACCCGCTGCTGCTGGAGGTGGTGGCCGAGCGCGCCCGCGAGGCGGAGGGCGCCTGAGCCGCCTGGGCCACGGGGAGTTTTGTTTGACCCGGCCCGCGCACCGACTATGCTGTCGCGAGAGGGGCGTGGCCGGCGCAAGCTTACTCGACGAAAGGCGGCGTGCGATGGGCGGGCGGGGGGGACAGGGCGATGGGCGCGGCAAGTGGCTGGCGCTGACGGCGGCGCTGCTCGGCTGGATGTTCGATGGGTTGGAGATGGGCCTGTTCCCGCTGGTCGCGCGGCCGGCCATCGGTGATCTGCTCCAGCAAACCGACGACCGCGAGGTCGGCCGCTGGTTCGCCGTGGCCACGGCGGCGTTCCTCGTCGGGGCGGCCACGGGCGGCGTGCTGTTCGGCTGGCTGGGCGACCGCGTCGGCCGCGTCCGCGCCATGACCCTGTCGGTGCTCACCTACTCCGTCTTCAGCGGCCTGTGCGCCTTCGCTCAATCCCCCGAGCAGATATCCATACTCCGCTTCGTGTCCGCCCTGGGCATGGGCGGCGAGTGGGCGCTGGGGGTGGCGCTGGTCATGGAAATCTGGCCCGACAGTTCGCGTGCGTTCCTGGCGGGGTTGATCGGCGCCGCCGCCAACGTCGGCTATCTCCTGATGGGGCTGGTGGGCGCCTGGGTGGCGACGAACCTGGAGGCAATCGGGAAAGGCCTCCTGGGGCTGGGGCTGCCCGCGGACTGGGTCGAGCCGCTGGTGCGCCACTCGGGCTGGCGCCTGCTGATGCTTCTGGGGGCGGTGCCGGCGCTGCTGACCTTCTTCATCCGCCTGTTCGTGCCGGAGTCGGAGCGCTGGGAGCAGGAGCAGCGCCGCGGAACCACCTCGAACTGGGCGGCGCGCGACCTGGCCGGCGTCGGCGTCGGGGCACTCGGAGCGCTGGCGCTGATCTATCTCTGGGCGACGGACCTGAGTCTGCTGGTCCAGGTTCCGCTCTCGCTGCTGGCCCTGGCGGTGGTCGCGGTGGGCTACACTTACCCGGTCCTCCGTTACCTGCAGCGCAGCGCCGCCGCCGAGGTGCTTCAGACCGTGCCGGCGCCTGCCCTCTCCGCCGCGACAGGCGCCGTCCCTGCCGGCGAAGCGCCGCCTTCCCGGGACTGGACGGGCGAAGGCGCGCGGGAGCCGGCGGGGGGAGGCGACGCTGCCCGCGCCCCGGAGCTGGGGCCGACGCTGCGGCGCATGTTCCTCGGGGCGTCCCTGGGCGGCGTGGCGCTGCTGGGGACGTGGGCGTCGATCCAGTGGGCCTCGGTGTGGGCCGACAAGCTCGTGGGCGGCCGCATCCCGGAGGCGAAGGCGGACACGCAGTTCTGGTCGGCGGCCGGGGCCATCATCGGGACCATCCTGGGGGCGCTGCTGGGCGGCTGGGCGGGGCGGCGCATCGCGTACACGGTGCTGTGCGTGGGGTCGCTGGCGTCGAGCCTGTTCTTCTTCCGCCCGTGGATGGACGCCGAGTACGGGCCGCTGTTCCTGGCGGGGGCCTTCCTGGCCGGCGGCTTCACGGCGTCGTTCTACGGCTGGCTGCCGCTGTACCTGCCGGAACTCTTCCCGACGCGGGTGCGGGCGACGGGCCAGGGGTTCAGCTTCAACTTCGGCCGCATCCTCGCCGCGGTGGGGGCGCTGCAGACGGGGAACCTGATCCGCGTGCTCGGCGGCGACGACGCGCGCAGCGGCGGCTACCCGGTGGCGTGCTCCATCATGAGTCTGATTTACCTGGTCGGCATCGCCATCATCTGGCTGGCGCCGGAGACGCGCGGCAAGCCGCTCCCCGAGTAAGCTGTTCTGGGTTCGTGGGCGACTCGCGGCGCGAGTCGCAGCCCCAAGCGCGACTCGCGGAGCGAGTCGCCCACGATCCTACCGCGGCCGCGTCCCCTGCTGCAGCAGGTAACCCACCAGGAACACCGCCACGCCCACCCCCGACAGCATTAGCGAATCCTTCAGGCTCAACTTCTCGGCCACGTTCCCGCCGATCGCGACCGGCAGGATCACCAGTCCCACGAACTGCAGCAGCCGCGCCAGCTTGTACAGCACGCCCTCTCTCCCTTTTCGGCCGGCCGGCACTGTCTCGCAAGCGAGAAGAGCGCCGCGCCGGTTTCTCATTTCTGGAAGCGCACGGCCCGCCTCCGCCGTCGGCGACCGCGCGCCGCGAGCGGCCGGCCCGCAACGCCCGTCATTCTACGGCCCCGCGGGGGGGCGGCATGCGAGTTGCTTCGGGCAGGGGGTCGCGCGGCCCGCACGCCGCCGCTGGACAAACTTCTTGACACCGAACTGCTCGCACCTACAAAGACTCCCGTCCCCGCCGGACGGTTCCAATGGTGGATGGATTCCCCGGAGCGCGTACACTCAGCACCTGTCAACAATGGAGGCGGCGCCGCCTCCCGGCCCTGGGCCGGGGACACGCGCCGGAACGTCGGTGAATCATCGCTTGTCCAATCTCAAGCGTTCCAGGCTCTTGCTCGTGCTGCCCCTCGTCCTGTTCGCCGCCGTCTTCCTGCCGGGTTGCGACGACACCTACAACGAGAGCATGGTCTACCCCCTCCGGCGCGACCCCATCATCACGGACGTCGATGCCTTCTTCCTCGGCGAGCTCCCCGACCCGGACCAGCCGGGCCAGCTGCCGCTGATGAAAGTCAGCGGCCTTGAAGACCCGCGCAGTCCCTATTACCCGCTGCGCGACAAGTTGAGCAAGATCCTGTTCGACCCCACCTCCCTCGGTTCCGAGCAGCGCAAGGAGCTGGAGGGCGCCCTGGAGAAGGCCTTCGGCTCGCCCCGGAACCCGAACTTCAACGCGGAATACGCCGGCATCCCCGCCAAGCAGGCCGAGAAGTACGTCGCGACACTGCGGCTGGACGCCGCCACCCTCGAGCAGGGGAGCCGGCTCTACCGCCTGCACTGCATGCAGTGCCACGGGCTGACCGGCGACGGCCGCGGCCCGACCTCGAAGTGGGTCAACCCACACCCGCGCGACTACCGCGCCGGCATGTTCAAGTTCACGTCGGTGGACCAGTCGGACGGCAAGAGCCGCAAGCCGCGGCGCGACGACCTGTTCCACGTCATTCACGAGGGCGTCGAAGGCACCTCCATGCCCGCCCACAACATGCTGCCCGACCCGGACATCGAGACGCTGGTCAGCTACGTGATCCACCTCAGCATCCGCGGCGAGGTGGAGCTCGACGCCCTGCGCCGGCTCGCCAAGCAGCAGCGGGACGCCAAGGAGGAGAACAAGACCGTCGCCTACAAGCAGGGCGAGATCGAGGGCTACCTCGTGACCAGGGCACCGGGCCGCAAGCCGCGCATCCAGAGCATCGTCGAGGACTGGGCCGGCTCGCAGGGTAAGGCCATCATCCCCGGCCCGTACAAGACGCTCGACCCGGACGAAATGAAGGCGTCGGTGCAGCGCGGCCACGGGCTGTTCGTGCCGAACTGCGGCGCCTGTCACAAGGACTACGGCCGGCAGCCACTGTGGAAGGCGGATCGGTGGGGCACGCTGGTGCGGCCGGCCGACCTGACGCGCGGCGTCTACCGCGGCGGCCGGCGGCCGATCGACCTGTACTGGCGCATCCACTCGGGCGTTGCCCCGTCCGGCATGCCGCCCCTCGCCAAGTTCACCAACGAGGACGGCAAGACCACGGGCGCGCTCGGCACCGACGACACCTGGGACGTCGTCAACTTCCTGCAGGCGCTGCCATACCCGGTCATGCGCCAGCGCTACGGCATCGACATCGACTGAGACATCCTCTTCCCCGTCTCCCTCGCTTCGGGGGGGAGGGGGTTTGTAGGAGGCGGCTCCGCCCGCCGATCTGCGAGGGTCGGGGGACGGAGCCCCCTCCTACAAACCCCCTCCCCTCCGAAGCGAGGGAGAGGGGAGGAAGAGAAAGCCGCCGATAAGGGAGAATCGTTGTGGGAAAAGGGTGGAGCATTCTCTTCGCCGTCGTGATGTTCGCCTGCGGGGCGATTTGGGTGGCGTCGCCGTTGCTGGGCTGCTGGCTGCAGCCGCCCCAATCGACGCACGCCCCGGACATCGACCGCCTTTACTACATCATCCTGGCGATCACCGGCTTCTTCTTCATCCTGACCGAGGCCCTGCTCGTCGTGTTCATGTGGAAGTACGCGGCCAAACGGGGCGACCACCCGCACACCTTCGGCCACCACGCCGACGAGAAGAAGGTCTTCTGGACCACCTTCTTCAAGCGGATCTTCCGCCCGGTGTCGGCGGTACTGCACAACCAGCACCGCGTCGAGCTGGCCTGGACGCTGGTGCCGGCGGCCATCCTGCTGTACATCGCGTTCGCGCAGGTCGGCACCTGGGCCGACGCCAAGTACAAGTCGCGCATGCCCGCGCCCGGCGCCCCCGAAGAGGCGAAGTTCCCCGTGCAGGCCGACATCAGCGCTCGCCAATTCGAGTGGCGTATCCGCTATCCGCGGTACGACACCTGGCAGGGCTGGAAGGGCGACGACAAGGCCCCGAAGTCGTGGGTCAAGACGCCGCACTCCGACGACGTCCACGTGGTCAACGAACTGCACGCCATCAAGGGCCGGCCGGTCCTCGTCCACGTCCACACTCTGGACGTCATCCACAGCTTCAATCTGCCGCACATGCGCGTCAAGCAGGACACGCTGCCGGGCAAGATCATCCCGGTGTGGTTCACGCCGACGGAGAGCAACACGGTGAAGACGCAGAAAAACGGCCGGCCGCACTGGCAGGACGGCGGCGGCCATGACGACAAGGGCCAGCCCAAGGACGTCCACAAGGTGTGGGAGATCGCCTGCGCCGAGCTGTGCGGCTGGGGCCATTACCGCATGATCGGTAAGGTCTTCGTCCACGAAACCGCCGAGGACTTCGGCGCGTGGCTCAAGGAGGCCGAGAAGGCCCAGCGGCTGAAGCGGTGCGCCAACTCCAACGACCCCCTCTGCGGGACGTAAAAAGCGCCCGGGCCGGGCGGCTTTTGGCGTACCTCAAAAGCCCCGTGCTCACGGCCCGTCGGCCGCTCTCCCCCATGTCCTCGCATTCGCGAGGTCATGGGAGGTGAC
>JBBRPS010000133.1:0-16222 GCA_038227745.1 Gemmatales bacterium
ACGAGGCGTACCCCGAGGCGATCCGGCTGTTCGCGGAGGGGCGGTTGCGGATCGAGGGGCGAAAAGTGCGTATACTGAAGCAGAGTCGATAGCGGCTCAGATCACAGACATCTTTGCACGGGTCACGCTCTCTCGTGTCCCTGTGGCCCGGCGAGGAGACAACCGTATGGGTCGCGTCATCGTGGACTTCATCCTCACGAACAACGAGGATCTCGTGATGTTTCGCAGGGGCGCTCTACCGCCCGAACAGATCCGTCGAGTTACCATGCAGGGCGTCGTGGACACCGCCGCGAATCACCTGGTCCTGCCGGCCTCCGTTGTCCAGCACCTCGGTCTGCCGGTACCCACCCACGGGGTAGTCCGGTACGCGGACAACCGGACAGCCACGCGGGCGGTGGCGGAGCAGGTGAGCGTGGAACTGCACGGCCGCTCCAGTGTCTTCCGCGCGGTCGTGGAGCCGGATCGGAGCACCGCGCTGATCGGGGCCATCGTGCTGGAAGATCTGGACTTGCTTGTCGATTGCACCAACCACCGGCTGTACCCCCGCGACCCGGAGCACATGATTTCCGAGGTGGGGTGAAGGCGGCGGACCGGAACGACTCCGGCACCTGGGTGTGTGTCTCAGAATGAGGCCCGGCAAGGAGTTGGGGGCGGCACCGGGAGGGACGCTCTCTCTGCCGCCCGTGCTGAGGTGCGCGCCGAAGCCCGGGCGGAACGAATCCTCGGGGAATTTTGTCCGGTATCGCCCCTGAAAGGGAATATACTTGGTAGGCTGATGAATGCGGCCTCACTCTCCGTTCGCGCGGGTCCGATCGCACCGGATATCACTGTCTGCGCGGCCCCGCACCTTGAACCAGGAAGGACTTATGTTCGGAACCTCCGCTCCCACCAGCCGTCCCCAGGGCACTGCCACGGCGCCGCGGCAGGTCCTTCTGGAGAGCGAACTGCAGGCGGTCACCCTCGACGGCCCCGTGCTGGGCAGCGGCACCACCGCCGTCGTCCGCGAAATGCCGGAGTCGCCGGGCGTCGCCGCCAAGGTCTTCCACCGGCCGCCGGCCGAGCTGGCGGAGCGGCTGGCGGCGATGATCGCCAACCCGCCGCTCGACCCACAGACCGGCCGGACGCACGCCGGCATCGCCTGGCCGGTGGAGCGTCTCCTGGCCGTCGGCTCGTTCCAGAACTGCGTCGGCTACCTGATGCCGCACGCCCAGCGCGCCCAGTCGCTGACTCGGTTCTTCGATCCCGCGGCCGAGCCGGGGCCGCGTCCCCACTTCGGCCAGCAGCTCCGCGCCGCCTGCCAGCTCGCCGCCGCCGTCCGCGCCCTGCACGCCCGCGGCCACGCCGTCGGCTCCTGGAGCCCGGCGCACGTGCTTCTCGATGGCGACGGCCGCCTGACGCTCGTGTCGGCGGACTCCTTCCAGGTGCGCAACGGCCTGCTCGTCTTCCCCGGCCGCGGGCCGGACGCCGCCGCGGCGCAAGGCCCGGAACAGGATGCGTTTTTCCTGGCGGTGGCCGTCTCCTGGCTGCTGACGCCGGGGTTGCGGGCCGCCGTGCCGGTGTCGCTGGGCCAGTTCGCGCCGGCGGCCGAAGCTGGCGCGCCGTCCCTGCCGGCCCCGGTGGAGGCCTTGCTGAAGCTCTGCGCCGCGCAGGGCCGCAATAACCCCGGGGAGTGCCCCGACGCCGATGCCTGGGAGCGCGTCCTCGGGGCGGTGGAGTCCGAGCTGCACGTCTGCCCGGCGAGCGACCGGCACTTCTACCACGGCGGGCTGTCGGACTGCCCGTGGTGTGTACTCGCCCAGACCCCCGGGGGCGACCCCTATGTCGCCGCGGCGCCCCCGCCCCCGGCGCCCCCGTCCGGCGGGACGGTGCTCCCGGTGGCCCGCGTGACGGCGGCGCCCGTCGGCATGGGCACGTCCCTCGGGACGCCTTCCGCCGCCGGCACCCGGACCAAGGGAGTTACTGGAATGGCCTCGGATCAAGACTTCTTTACGCTCACGGTGGACGACTCGATCTGCCCCGCGGCGCCCGCCCAGCAGGTCCCGCTCTTCCAGCAGGCCCCTCCCGTGCAGCAGGCGCCGCCCGTGCAGCAGGCCCCCCCGGCTGCTCCGGTCATCTACCCGGCACCGCTGCCTCCGGCACCGGCGCCCGTCCTGCCGACGGTCGCCGCCGTCGCGGCCCCGACCGTGGTGGTCGGCGTGCCTCTGCTGGCGCCCGCCCCGCAGCCCGCCGCCGGCGCCCCCGTGGCCGCCGCGCCCCGGCGGCATACCGGCGTGTGGCTGCTCGTGGTGCTGCTGCTCGTGGGGAACGGCCTTTTCCTGGTCAACCAGCTGGGGCTGATTTCCTGGTCCGCGTCGCCGGCATCTTCCGGCAAGAAGGTGGGCCCCGACAAGTTGGCGGTCGCCGACGCCGCGAAGAAGGGCGACGGGGCGGCCGCGGCCAAGAAGGAGCAGGGGGCACTGGCCGCCAAGAAGGACGGCGACCCGGCGCTGGACAAGAACGGGGCGAAGCAGGTCCCCGACAAGAAGGACGGCGTGCCCCCGGCCGGCAAGCAGCCACCGCCGGCGGTGGACGGGTCCGAGAAGAAAGACAACCCGCCGCCCCCGAAGCGCGAACGGCCGCGCACCTTCGAGGAAACGCGGGCCGTCCTGACCTCCGTCCACAACCACCTGCTCAAGACGCGGGTGGAGGACCGGGTC
The DNA here is from genome assembly GCA_038227745.1 of Gemmatales bacterium. GTDB lineage: Bacteria > Planctomycetota > Planctomycetia > Gemmatales > Gemmataceae > DASPXY01. Next base: position 2,697 of record JBBRPS010000133.1, read on the forward strand.
TTCATGCGCTACTTCACGCTGGAGCCGCTGCACAACGACCCGCGCGTGTTGGCGAAGGACCTGGACCAGTACCGGGCGGCGCTGGTCGCGCTGTTCCGCTACCTGCAACCGAACCGTCAGAACGCCCGCGTCGAGCCGGTGAACGCGGCGAAGACGGTGTTCGCCATCGACCTGCGGGCTTTCGGCTGGGAGCGCCCCGCCACCTGGCGCGAAGTCCTGAAGGCGTACCCCTACGGCCTGCTCTACAGCGGCGCCGGCACCCCGGAGGTGGCCGCCGCCGGTGAGGAGGTGACCGATCTGTCCGGGTCCGACGTGCCGCTCGTCCGCGTCGATTGGTTCCTGGCGGAAGCGCTGCGGCCCCAGCTGCGGGAACGTCTGGGGCCGGACGCCGCCGGCGAGCCGCCCGCCCTCGTCACCGCCCTGGCCGACCGCTACCGGCAGGCCTTGACCGCCGCCGACGCCGCCCGCGAACTGGGCCTGCGCGACGTCCGCAAGCTGCAAGACAAGATCCGCGCCACGCCGCGCCTGGCCCGGCTCGGCCTGGCCCCGCTCCTCGACGGCGACACCGTGGCCCGCGACGACTGGGGTTCGGTCGGCGGCGCGGCGTCGCTGTTCCAGGAGGCCGCGCTGGAGCTGAACCTCGGCACGCCGTACCGTGTCCGCTGATCGCCGGCCCCGCCGCGGGAGCCGGCACGAAAACAAGGATGAAAGAGGTGGAGCATGGTCCTGTTCAACAAGACGACCCGGATGGCCCGGATGCTTCTGCTGGCCGGACTGCTGCCGGCCCTGCTGTCCTTGACGGCGGGGCGGGCCGAGGCCTCGGAGTCGCTGCGCCGGCAGATGGGCGGGTTCGCCCGGGACATCAAGAAGTTCCTGAGCGGCCGCGGCGAGACCGCCGTCTCCCTCGGCGAGTTCATGGGGCCGCCGCAGCTCGCCGCCAACCCCGGCCCCGGCCTGGCGCTGATGCTCGCGCAGGAGCTGGAGAAAGTCGGCGTCGTCCTCAAGTCGCGCTCCCGCCTGGGCCTGTCCGGCGAGTTCCGCGATGTCACCGACGAGCAGAGCCGGCAGCTCGCCGTCGAGCTGAAGGTCAAGGTCGTGGACCGCAGCAACCGGCCGCTCCAGGTCTTTAGCGCCGGCGTGCTCGACGCCGCCGACATCGCCCAGCTCACGGGCGCCAACGCCTACCTGCCGCCCGGGACCGACGCCGAGCGCAACCGCCAGCTCGGGCGGGCCCTGGAGAACCCGCAGGTGTTCGTCCGCGGCAGCCGAGTGTACAGCATCGCCGGCCGGCCGTACGCCGTCGAGGTGCTCATCGGCCGAGCCGCGCGCCGCCCGCAGCTCTCCGAGGGGCTGCCGTTCGTCGGCATCACGCGCGGCGAGATGTACGCCATCCGCCTGACGAACAACAGCGACAAGGAGGCGGCGGTCCAGTTGACCGTGGATGGCATCAACGTCTTCGCCTTCAACGAGGATCCCGAGCCGGACGGCCGCGTGCGCAAGGACTACCGTGTGCTCATCGCGCCGCGCGGGACGGCCCTGGTGCAGGGCTGGTACCGGGCGAACGCCAAATCCGACTCGTTCCAGGTGACGAGCTACGCGAAGAGCGCCGCGGCCCAGGTGAAGAGTTCGGCCCGCGTCGGGACGATCACGGCGATGTTCAGCGTGAGCGGCCCCAAGGCTCCGCCCCCGCCCCGGCCCCCGTCCGCCCCGTTGGCCTTCAAGCGCGAGTTCAAGAGTGCGGACGCCGCCGAGGCAGCCGCCGATGAAGCTCCCACCTCCCCCGCCAACTCCTCGGGCAGCAGCCCGAGCAGCAGCCCCGGCAGCGCTACCGGCTTCGGCGCCCCGGTCGAGGAGCGCTACGTCACCCGCGACCGCGACATCCGCCCGGTCAGCGATGTGATCACCGTGCGTTACACGAAAGATTGAGACAAGGAGCAGAGCCATGCAACGCCTCGCCACCCCACGCCACTGGGCCGCCGCCGCCCTCGTCGCCGCCCTGGTACTCCCCTGGCTGCCGTCCGGCCGGGTGCATGCCTCCGAACAACTGCGCAAGCAGATGGCCGAGTTCGCGCGCGACGTCAAGAAGTTCCTGGACGGCCGCGGCGAAACGTCCATCGCCGTCGGCGAGTTCACCGGGCCGCCGCAGCTTGCCTGCAACCCCGGCCCCGGCCTGGTCCTCCTCCTGAACGAAGAGTTGGTCAAGCTCAAGGTTGCCGTCAAGGCGCGGGCCAAGCTCGGCCTGAGCGGCGAGTTCCGGCCCGTGACCGACGAGGAGAGCAAACAGCTCGCGATGGAGCTGAAGGTCAAGGTCGTCAACAGCGTGAACAAGGCGCTGCAGGTCTTCAGCTACGGCATCCTCGGCGCCCCCGACATCGCGGTGCTGTGCGGCCTCAACTCCGAGCCGCCGGTGCCCGGCACGCCGGCGAAGCGCAAGAAGCAGATGGAGGAGGACCTCGACAACCCGCGCGTGGCGCTCGAAGGCACGAAAGTGACCAACGGCAAGGGCCGGCCCTACGCCGTTGAGCTGCTGGTCAACGAGGTGGCGCGGCTGCCGCGGATGAGCGATGACCTGCCGTTCGTCCGCGTCGAGCGCGGCGAACTCTACACCCTCCGCCTGACGAACCGGAGCGATTACGAGGCGGGCGTGGTGGTGGCGATCGACGGCATCGACGTCTTCGCGTTCAACGAGGATCCCGACCCGGACGGCGTGGTGCGCAAGGAGTTCCACGTGATCGTGCCGAAGCGCGGCACGGCGCTGGTGCAGGGCTGGTACCGCAAGAACGGCAAATCCGACTCGTTCATGGTGACCGGCTACTCGGACAGCGCTGCGGCGCAGCTGGTGAAGAGCACGGCGAAGATCGGCTCGATCACGTGCGTCTTCAAGGCGTGCTGGCCGAAGGGCGCGAACCCGCCGGCGGACGAGGGCGGCACGCTGTCGGGCAACGCGACGGGCTTTGGCCCGCCGGTCGAGGAGCGCTACGTCCGCCTGGAGCGCTCGTTCGGCCAGATGCGCGCGGCGATCACCGTGCGCTACTCCAAGAGATAACTCCGGCTCCTCTTTCCCCCCTCGACCCCGCTCCAGGGTCGAGGGGGAGGTGCCAATGACCCGAGTGACCTCCCGATCCGCGAGGTTTGCCATGACCACACTCCGCCGACCCCGCGCGTTCACCTGCCTCGCCCTCCTCACCGCCGCGCTCCTCGCGCCTCCCGCCTCGGCCCAGCAGCCCGGCAGCGGCGACAAGCACGCCCTGCTCATCGGCGTGCGCCAGTACAGCAAGAACGAGCTGCGCGAGCTGCCCTATACCGAGACCGACGTCGAGGCGCTCGCCGATGTCCTCGCCGCCGCCGGCTACCGCCGCCAGAACATCGTCCTCATCACCCAGAAGGCCGCCGCCGCCGGCCGCTGCCTGCCGCCGACGCTCGCCAACCTCCGCGCCACCCTCAAGAGCTGGCTCGACGCCCGCCGCCCGACCGACACGGTGCTGCTCCTCCTCGCCGGCCACGGCGTGCAGCCGCGCGGCGCGAAGGAGCACTACTTCTGCCCCGCGGACGCGAAACTCGCCGACCCGGAGAAGACGCTCCTGCCCGCCGGCGAGGTCTTCGCGCTGCTCGAGGGCTGCAAGGCGGGCTTCAAGGTCCTGCTCATGGACGCCTGCCGCAACGACCCGCTGGCCGACCAGTCGCGCGGCGGCTCGCGCAGCGGCGGCCTGCCGCACGTCAAGCTCAAGAGCAACTTCCGCGCCGACAACGTCAGCGAGGGCGGGACGGCGGCCCTGATCAGTTGCTCCGCGGGCGAGAAGGCCTACGAGCACGACGGCCTGCGCAGCAGTGTCTTCACGCACTTCGTCATTGAGGGCTTCAAGGGGGCGGCCGACAAGGACCGCGACGGCAAGATCATCCTGACCGAGCTCCTCGATTACGTGCAGGACAAGGTGCCGAAGTTCGTCCTCCGTGAGTTCGAGGTGCGGCAGGGCCCGGAGTTCCGCGGGACGCTGCGCGGCGCGCTGGCGCTGGCCACGATCGAGCGGCCGCCCACTGAAAGGCCGCCGGTCCTCGTTCCGCCGGCGCCCTCGCCGACCCGGGCCGTCCACAGCTTCGGCGGCCACGGGTCCAACGTCTGGGACGTGGCCCTGTCGCCCAACGGCCGGCTCGCCGCGACCGTCAGCGGCGACAAGGCGATCCGCCTGTGGGACACGCTCAGCGGCCAGCTCGTCCGGACCTGCACCGGCCACACCGCGGCGGTCTGCGGCGTCGCGTTCGCGGAGAGCGGCAACGTCCTGGCGTCCGCCGGCGAGGACAAGAGCGTGCGCTTCTGGGACGTGACCAGCGGCAGGCAGGTGGCGCGTTTCGACGGCCATCGCGGCCCCGTGTACTCCGTGGCGCTGTCGCGCGACGGCAAGTGGGCGGTCTCGGGGAGTGCCGACCGGCTCGTGCTGCTCTGGGACCTGAAGACGCGCAAGGAGCGCTGGCGCTTTCAGGGCCACACGGGAGCGGTGTTCAGCGTGGCGATCAGCCCGGATGGCTGGCGCATTCTCTCTGGGGGCGGCGACAACACGGTGCGCTACTGGGCCATCGAGAAGGGCAAGGAGGAGCGGCGCATGGCCCACGACAAGACGGTCTACGGCGTCGCCCTCTCGCCGGACGGCAAGTTCGGCCTGTCGGGCAGCGCGGACGGCACGATGCGCCTGTGGGACCTGCAGACGGGGTCCGAGGTGCGCCGCTTCCGGCACCCGACGGAGGTGAACGGCGTGGCGTTCACGCCGGACGGCCGCTACGCGGTGTCGGGGTGCGACGACAAGAAGATGCGTGTGTGGGAACTGTCCACGGGCCGCGAGGTGCAGTGCTTCGCGGGCCACGACCACCTCGTCTACCGGGTGGCGGTGGCGCGCGACGGCCGGTTCGCCCTGTCCGGCTGCTTCGACAAGACGGCGCGGTTGTGGCGGCTGGGCGAAACGCTGCGGCCCGACCTGCACGTCACCGTCACCTGGGACACGCCCACCGACGTGGACCTGCACGTGATCGAGCCGGATGGCGCGCGGTGCTACTTCGGCGCGAAGGTCACGAAGAACGGCGGCGAGCTGCTCAAGGACGTGACGGACGGCTCGGGGCCGGAGGAGTATCAGATGGCCCGCGCCGTGCCCGGCACGTACCGGATCAAGCTGCACTACTACAGCGGCCCCGCCAAGGGGCAGCAGACGCCGACGCGCGCGACGGTGGTGGTACGGCGTTACGTCGGCACGTCGCGTGAGTCTACCCAGCGCTACACGATCACCCTCTCCAGCAAGGACGAGACCACCGAGGTATGCTCGGTGAGTTACTGACGCCGGCTCCGCGTCGCTAGCCCTGGAATGTCCAGCCGAGCGGTGGGCCATGCTCGCCGTGCGCGCAGCTAAGAGGCCCTAAAAGAACGTGGCGGCAAGTTTCCAACTTGCCGCCACGTTCTTTTAGTCGCTCTAAAGCAATTTGCGGTCGAGTAGAGTAGGGTGCCGAGTGTGCCATGCTTTCGCGGCCCCTGCTCGTCGGGGACTCTTTCCCAGGCCGGAAGGGGCCGCGAAAGCATGGCACCCACTCCCTCGCTACACTCGACCGCAAACTGCTCAAAAGAGCCAGGGCCAGAGCCGGGTGCTGGCGTGGTGGTGGTTATTATGCGAGACGACAAATTGACCCCGACGGGATTCGCACCGGAGTCATACCAACGGGACGGGGCCGCAATTGGAAGTCTCTCCAGGGCAGATACCGCCATCGGGTTCCCTTGCCCAGGTTTACAATTCGAGCGTGCGCTGACGGCGATCACGGCTCCCCCTCGTGCTCGTCGGCGTAGGGCGGCGGGGCGGAGCGGACCAGCCGGTTTCTCTCCCAGCGCGCCAGGTCGCGCGCCGTCTTCCGCCAGAGCCTGGCCCGCGCCGCGTTCCCCAGCCGCCACTCCGCGTGGCCCAGCAGGCGCCAGGCGGCCAGGACGAACAGGCCGGCGAGGCACAGGCAGATGGCGAACTGCTGCGCCTGCATGAACCAGAAGACCCCGCCCATGCCGCCACCTGCCGGCAGGATCAGGAAGGCGCTGATGAGGAACAGGAAGAAGGCGACGACCGTCCCGCCGACGCACGACACCAGCATCCCACTGAGGTAGACGAAGCCCAGCGTGCCGAGCAGGCTGCGCCACGAATTCCGCGACCGGGCCGAGCACCACAGGCCCGCGGCCCCACCGAACGCCACCCCCAGGCAGGTCACGCCCAGGCAAATCAGCGTCCAGACCAGCGCCCCCACGCCGCACAGCGCCGAGATCAGCACGGCGGGGACGGCGTAGGCGATGAGGTAGGGCACCGCCGCGCCAAGGACGCCCCAGTACTTGCCGCGCACCAGCTCGCGCGTCTCCAGGGGCGTCAGGAGCAGCGCCTCCCAGGTGCCCCGCTCGCGCTCGCCGGTCACCGCCCCCGAGCAGCGGGCGCCGACCACCAGCACCGCGAGCAGCATGACCACGATGCCCTGCCAGTAGAACGCATTCCCTGCCGGCAGCACGGCCACCAGCGCGGCGGAGAGTCCCTGGAAGTCGAGGCTCGTCAGCAGGCGCCACCATTCCCCGAAGGCGGTCGGGGAGTGGGCGAAGAAGATCGCTCCCGACGCAGCGGTCGTCGCCAGCACCACGAGGAGCAGCCCGAGCCAGCCGGGGAAGGAGCGCAGGACGGCCAGCGGCGCGATGCCCTCGACGTGCCGCTCCTTCCAGCGGATCGGGTCGTCGCCGACCGGGCCGCGCCGGGCCCGCCACCAGCGCGGCGCCTTGCGGTCGCGTGCTTCCAAATAGCGGAGGTACGCGGGCCGCAGCCGCCACGCCGCGATCGCCAGGCAGACCGTCCCGAGCGACCCCCACGCCGCCAGCGAGGCGAGGAGGCGCCGGCCGCGCTCGCCCGCGTCGGCCAGCATCCAGCTACCACTGCCGAGCGGGTGCAGAGGGTCGAAACAATCCAGGACGCCGACCAGCCAGCGCAGCAGGCTCGGGGCCTCCGCGCCCTCGCCGGTCCCGGCCGCGGCCTCCAGGTCGGCGAGCCAGCCGTGCAGTTCGCGGCCGACGAAGAACAGGGCGGCCCCGACCGCGTACACGGCCAGGACGGCGTCGCGCGTGTGGCGGCACAGCACCGACGCGAGCAGGCTCGCCGACCCAAACGCGAACACGAGCAGGACCGAGGCCACGGCGCCGGAGAGCAGCATGGCGACATCGAGCCCGCCGAACACGCCGAGGAAGCACAGCACCGGCAGTCCCGTCAACGCCAGCAACCCAACCTGGGCGGAGCGCGCCAGCAGCTTGTCGAGGAGGATCCCCGACGGGCGCAGGTCGGTGGTGAGGAGGTACTGCAGGGTGCCGCGCGTCTTCTCGTCGGTGAGGGCCCCCGCGGTGAGGGCCGGGGTGGCGAGGACGAGCAGGAGGAAGTGCTGGGTCGCGAAGGTCTCCGCATGGCCGCGCGCGAACTCGGCGAAGTCGCCGCAGTCCAGCGAGCGCCCGTAGAAGGCGGCGACCGTGAACAGCTCGGCCATGTAGAGCCAGAAGATCTGCAGAACGAGCCAGCCGGCGTAGCACCAGCGCAGGACGTGCAGGCGCTTCCGCCGGTAGCCGACGAGCAGTTCCTGGCGCAGGATGGGGCCGAGCATGGGTGCGACACGGTGCGGGTACGCTCCGCCGCCGAGCCCGCGCGGGCCGGGTCGTGAGCGTTCCCATCGTAGAGGAGACCGCGACGGGGTGCAAGGGCGGCGACCGCTCGGCGGCGGACCTGGCGGAGACCACAACCGGCCGCCTTTGGTTTGACGGCGTCTTTTGGGTTTCGCCCCGAACCGGGAAAACGCGGACATCCCGAAAAAAGGTGCGGTGAAACGCCGTCGTGCGGGCACTTATATAGGAGGAGGTCGCGATGACGCCGTTCAAATGCCGTATCAAGCGTGGGGTCGCCGTCCTGACGCTGACCGCTGCGCCGCCGGGGAATGGGTTGGTGCGCGAGGCCCTCGCCGCGCTCACCCGCGCCGGCTGCAGCCACGCCGCCCTCGACCTCAAGGGCCTCGCCCCCGACCTCGCCCTGCTCAAGCCGCTGCTCGCACTGCGCCGGCGGCTCCAGAAGAGGAGCGGCCGACTGGTCCTGTACGGCCTGTCACGCGAGACGGAAGACTGGTTCCGGTCCACGTGGCTGCTGAGCCTGTTCGAGGTGCAGCCGACCTTGCGGCACGCGCTCGCTTCCCTGGCCGAGTGAGAGGACGCTTTCACCACTATTACTCCGGCGCGGAAGGTGATCCCACAAGCCCGAAGCGCGAGCGAGGGATCCCCTCGCTGGCGCGTCGGGCTTGTGTGAGGATCTTTCCTGCCGGAGTAATACCGCCCGTATTACCGGCCTTACGTGGTCGTCGCCCCCCGGCCCGTGATCGTGGCCCCGGCCCCGCCGCCCGTGGTCATCGTTCCCCGGCTCGTGTTCGTCACTTCCCGCCCCGGTCTACGTCCAGCCGGTCCCCGCGACCCTCGCCCCGGCTCGCCAAAACACGGCCTCCCCCCTTTCCTGCACACCTCACGCAACCCGCCGCACGGGGAGAACCCGCACGGACGGCGCAGCTCGTCCACCGCCACGGACTTTTCGACCGATCCCATCTTGCGAGGCGAAGATGCGCAGGTTACAGTGCTTGTGCTTTCCCAGCGCAGAGTACGCGAAAGTTCGGATGTCCCGTGGGAGCGGAGCAGGCAACTTTCTCCGGAACTCCGAGAGATACAGCCACACCTTCCGAAGGTGTCTTCGCAGACGCCCGGCACGGCCGCCGGCCGCTCCGCCCCTTGACGTCCACAGCCAAACCGCCCGGCGGTCCGAGCCACAACGACGTGCGCCGCCCGCCGCCCCCGCCAGCCGTCGATCTGCCGCGCGGCCCGTTTCCGCCGGACGACGATGGCCTGACTCGCGATGAGGGACTGAGGCCATGACAAGCCCCAAGGTCGCGGCAGGAAACGCCGTCACCGTGGTGGACGATGAACCCGCCGCCCGCGACGTGCTGGTCCGGGCGGCGCGCTCCTGGGCGTTCGAGTGCCAGGCCGCGGCCAGTGCCGAGCAGGCCCTGCAGTTGCTCGAACGCCGCCTGACCCCGGTCGTCGTGACCGACCTGCGTATGCCGGGCCGGGGCGGCGTCTGGCTGGTGCAAGAGGTGCAAAGGCGCTGGCCCGAGGTGTCGGTCATCGTCATCACCGCCGGCCACGACGTCGATGCCGTCAGCGACTGCCTCAGTGCCGGCGCCCACCACTACTTCCTCAAGCCGATCAACCTCGACGAGTTCCGCCACGCCCTGGAGGTGACATCGCGCAGTTACCAGGTGCAGAGCGAGCGCGAGCGCTATCGCCGCCGGCTGGAGCGGATGGTGCAGCGGCGCACGCGCCAGCTGCGGCACACCTTCCTGTCGGGCATCGACAGCCTGGTGCGCACCCTGGAGGCCCGGCACCCCTCGACGTGCGGCCACTCGCTGCGCGTGCGCCGCTACGCCGTGCGCCTGGCCGAGACGCTGGGCTGGCCGGAGCGCGAGCGGCGGCGGCTAGCGCTGGCGGCCAAGCTGCACGACATCGGCAAGGTCGGCATCCCCGAGGCGATCCTCAACAAGCCGGAGGGGCTGACCGCGGCGGAGGTGGCGGTGGTCCACGAGCACCCAGTGATCGGCGAGCGCATCTTGACGCCGATCATCCAGCGGCCGGCGGTGCTGGCGGCCATCCGCGGCCACCACGAGCGCTGGGACGGCGGCGGCTACCCCGACGGCCTGGCCGGCGCGGACATCCCCCTGCTGGCGCGCATGATCGCCGTCGCCGATTGCTTCGACGCGCTGACGAGTTGCCGCTCGTACCGCGACCCGCTGCCGCGCGCCGAGGCGCTGCAACTCCTCCGCGCCGGGGCCGGCACGCAGTTCGACCCCGACCTCATTCCGCCCTTCCTGACCATGATGTCCCGCTGACCAGGCGGCAACGCCCCTCCGAAACGGCACGCCGGGTGCTGACGCCCACCGTCCGCGAAGCCTCCCCCGCCTATTCCTCCGGCGCGAAAGGTCGTGACACAAGCCCGACGCGCCAGCGAGGAATCCCCTCGCTGGCGCGTCGGGCTTGTGTCACGATCTTGCCTGCCGAGGGAATACAATGACCGGAAGCAAGGAGTCTGCACGAACTCAAGAAGGGCGAACGCCATGACTCACGGGCAACGGACCTTTCGCTGTGTCCTACCGGCACTGCTCCTGGCCGCTGTCGGCGCTCACGGCGGGCTGCCGCAGGCCAGGTCCGGACAGGGAAAACCGCCGCCGGTCCTCGTCGTGCAGGCGGTCTACCTCGGGGCCAGCGCGCAGGTGGTGGCCGACACCGTCGCCGCGCCGATCGAGCAGCAGGTGAACGGCGTCGAGGGCATGCTCCACATGGCGTCCCGGTGTACCGACGACGGCGGCTACACCCTCGCGGTTACCTTCCGCCACGGCGTCGATGTCAAGCTGGCGCGCGTTCTGGTGCAGAACCGCGTCAATCTCGCCCTGCCGATCCTTCCGGATGTGGTCAAGCGCGGCGGGGTGACGGTCGAGCAGAAGCCGGCCGGCGTGCTGCTGCTGGTGAAAGTGTTCTCCCCGAGCCGCCGCTACGACACGCTCTACCTGGGCAACTACGCGGCCCTCCAATTCCAACAGCCTCTGTCCCGGCTGCCCGGGGTCACGCGGGTCATCTGTCTCGGCCGGCCCGATCAGGCCATCCGTGTCTGGCTCGACCCGACGAGGATGGCGTCTCTCAAGTTGGACGGCGCCGACGTGCTCCGGGCGATCGAGGAACAGAATCTGCAAGTCGGCGGCGGCGCGAAGAAGGGCAAGGCGCCGGACGAGCCGCTCGTTCTCAAGGTTCCCGGTCGGGAAGTCGAGCCGGAGGCGCTGGAAAACCTCATCCTCAAGACCACTCCTGATGGCCGTACCGTCCGCCTGAAAGACGTGGCCCGCGTCGAGGTGACGAACGCACCCAGGGCGAGCGACGCCCTCTTCAACGGGGACGCGGTGGTGCTCCTGGCAGTTCAGCCGACTCCCCAAGCTCGGCCGCGGGAGTTGAGTGAAGCCCTGCGCAAGGAACTGGGGCGACTGCGCGCCCGCCTCCCCGAGGGGATGGCCATCGAGGTCGCCTTTGACTCCACCCCGAACCTGGAAGCCGCGGGGCGGCCGACGGCTCCCGCGTATCTGCAGCTCGATTTGACCTTGCCGTCCGGCACGGCGCGGGGACGCACCCTGGAGGTGCTGCGACGTTGCCAGGCAGTCCTGCGTGACGTGGGGGGAGTGCAGGACACCCTTGGCATGACCGATAACCCGTTCGACTCCGCGCGGGGGCGGCCCTGCATCCTGGTGCGGCTGGCGCCCCCCGGCAAGAGGGCGTCGAGTCCGGAGAAGATCACCGAGGCGATCCGCACCCGGCTCGGAAAGATCCCCGAGATGGCGGTGCGGGTGCGCGACCTGTCGGGGCCTGGGGGGGGCCCTCAATACGGTTACCCCCTCGACCTGGCCATCGCCGGGCCGGAGGCGGACCGTGTGCGGGGCCTGGCGAAGAAGCTCGCCGAGCGTCTCCGCCAGGGCAAGAAGCTGACGGACGTGTGGGAGGATCCGGACGCCACGCCCCGGCCGCAACTCTCCCTCGTGATAGACAGGGCCGCCGCCAAGCGCCAGGGCGTGACCACGGCGGAAATCTCCACCACCCTGCAGGTCTACCTCGGGTCGGTCAACGACTTCAAGCACTTCGGCCGGACCTGGCAAGTGCGCGTCCAGGCCACCCCGCGCCTGCGCGAACGGCCTGAGGACATCCGGCAACTCAAGGTCCGCAACGGCAAGGGGGAGATGATCGCGCTCGGCGAACTCATGAAGGTCCGCGAAATTCAGGCCCCGGCGGCCATCGATCGCCTCGACACGCAGCCGATGGTCCACGTCACCGCCAACCCCGCGCCGGGGGTGACCCTCGCCGAGGCCCGCGCCCTCATCGACGCTGCGGCCGCGGAGGTCCGCAAGGAACTGCAACTGTCCAGCGAGTACCGGCTCACCTGGCTGCAGGAACCACCCGCGCCCAGCGAGCCGAAATAAGGCCAAGCCAGGGGGAAAGTGGCCAGCGAGCGGCGGGCTTTACGCCCGCCGTCTTTCCCGTGTTTTCCCCTCAGCGGGCGCAGCGGAAGCCGACGTGCGAGGCGGCGCTCGTCGGCTCGCCCTTGCCGCGGGCGCCCGCCATGTAGCGCACACAGTAGTTGTCGCAGCACAGGAACGAGCCGCCGCGCTGCACGCGCTTCGGCACGCCTGGCTCGTGCGGGTCGAAGCTGGCCTCCGGACCCTGCGGGTTGCGCTTCGGCCCCTTGCCGTAGTAGTCCGGCGTGTACCAGTCGCCGCACCACTCCCACACGTTCCCCGACATGTCGTGCAGGCCGTAGCCGTTCGCCGGAAACGACGCCACCGGCGCCGTGCCCTGGTGACCGTCCTTCGACGTGTTCTCCACGGGGAAGGTGCCCTGCCAGATGTTCGCCATGCACTTGCCGCCCGGCTCCGCCTCGTCGCCCCAGTAGTAGCGCTTGCGGTCGAGGCCCCCGCGAGCCGCGAACTCCCACTCGGCCTCGGTCGGCAGCCGCTTCTTCGCCCACTTGCAGTACGCCAGCGCGTCTTCGTAGCAGACGTGGACGACGGGGTGCTTCTCGCGACCTTTCAGATCGCTCTTCGGCCCCTCGGGGTGCCGCCAGCTCGCCCGGTTGACCGGCTGCCACCACTGCTTGTGGTCGTCGAGACCGAACAGGCGCCGCGGCGGCGCGAAGACGATGGAGAACGGTTCCGGATTCGGATACACCACGGCCACGCCGCCCCAGGGCACCGTCCCGGGTACGCCCTGTCCGGGGGCGGCAGCCAGGGCGTGGAAGTAGAGAGGCTGGAAGCCAAGGGCCGCCGGCTTCAGGTGCGGGAAGTCCTTCAGGTTCGGCTTGCGCTCCGCAAGGGTCACGTACCTGGTCGCCTGGACGAACTTCGCGAACTCCTCGTTGGTGACCTCCGTCCTGTCCATCCAGAAGCCATCGACGTGGACCAGGTGGACCGGCTCGGCGTTGTCGGGGAACTCCTCGGAACCCATCCAGAAGCTGCCGCCGGGGATCCACACCATCCCCTCCGGCGCCGGCCCCGGTGCGGGCGCGTCGCTGACCTGCGCGACCTCCTCCACCTCCTCGGTCTTCGGGGCAGAGTGGAACCAGCCCTTGACGAAGCGCGTGGCGTAATGGAACTCGTCGGGGAAGAACAGCCACCAGGCCAGCACCAGTCCGCCGAGCGCCGCGGCGAACACGACCAGGCGCCGGCGGTTCGTCCACGGCCGGGCGCCCCGCGCCTGCGGCGCCGCGGGCAGTGCGTAGTCATTCGACGTTTTCGCGGTCGGCTTGCGCCGGATACGATGGCTCATCGCTCCACTCTGTGTGTCAGGTCCTGGTGAAAAAGGAACACCCGCCGCGGGGAGGTCGGACACAAGCCCGAAGCGCAAGCGAGGGACCACCCCTCGCTTGCGC
>JBBRPS010000134.1:0-16181 GCA_038227745.1 Gemmatales bacterium
CAGGAGAGCCGCGACAGCCCGTGTTGTCGCGCTTTCCGCATGAATTCTGCGGTTTCCGAAGAGTGACACCACACTGTCATCGCTACCGACTTGGATGCAAGTTTTCGTGCCAGAAACACTAGTACACCGCGGCGGCAATCTGTAGCCGTTTAGCCGCGCGCCTCCCTTCGTTTAGCCGCGGTTCGGAGAACCGCGTTCGGCGAGCGCGGTTCTCCGAACCGCGGCTAAACGAGGTGCCTTTCTCCGCGCTGGACTCAGTAGCCGGATTCGCGGGCGGCTTCACGCGGCTCGCTTCCGCGCCAGGGCCTCGGTGAAGACCTGCAAGAGTTGGCGATAGTGGTGCTCGAAGGTCCACAGGGCGGCCGTCCGCCGTGCCGCCTGGGCACACGCCGACCGCCGCGACGGCTCCAGCAGCTGGGCCATCGCCCAGGCCAGGCGGTCGTGGTCGTGCGGGTCGTCGATGACGTACCCTTCCTGCAGCGGCCGCAACAACTCGCTCGCCCCGTTGTAGCGCGTCGTGATCACCGGCAGCGCGCAGGCCAGGGCCTCCAGCACGACGAGAGAACACGGGTCGTAAAAGGTGGGGTGGACGAGGAAGTCCGAGGCGAAGTAGGCGTTGCGCATCTCCGGACAGTGGCCGGCGAAGCGCACGCGGTCGGCGATGCCTAGCCGCCGCACCAGCCGCTGGTACGCGCCGCTCTCGGGGTTGCCGACCACGAGGAGGCGGAACGGCGGCCCCGCCCCGCGCGGGAGCCGGGCAACCGCGTGCAGCAGCGGGTCGAGGCCCTTGAGGCGGTAGTTCATCGCCGCGAACAGGCCGACCGTTTCGTCCGGGGCGATGACCCAGTGCTGCCGCCACTCCAGCCGGCGGCGCAGGCGGTCCGCCTCGGGGAAACGGTTCGGGTCGATCGCGCTGCGGACGACGTACAGGTCCTCCGCGGGCACGTTGTAATGGCGCTGGAAGTGGCCGCGGACCATGTGGCTGTTGACGACGACGAGCGGCCGTGGCTCCATCAGGTATTGCCGCCGCTCCAGGCGCCGGAACGACCAGTAGGCCAGGTCCAACCACTTCACGGCGCGGGCGGCGCCGCGCGCCAGCCCGCTGCGATACTTGCGCAGGTTGTGCTCGACGGAAGCGCTGTGCAGGCCGCCCTGCGGGTAGAGAACGTCCTGGCCCCACGTCTTGTCGAAGCCGACCGAGACGTCGTGCGTGCCCTCCTGCAGGGCGCGCTCGCACAGGGCGCCGAAGCGCCACGGGCGCAGGAAGCGCGGGCCGCGCGGCGCGGGCAGGGCGTGGTAGCGCACGCCGGCAGGCAGGGCGTGCTCGTCCCAGCGGCAGGCGTACAGGTGGACCTCATGGCGGTCGGCGACGAGGCGCCGGGCGAGGTCGGCGATGTAAGTCTCACAGCCGCCGCGGGCCGGCAGCACGCTCTCGTAGCAGAAGGCGATCTTCATGTCCGGGCCTCGGCTTTCTTCTCGTTGTGCCGCCGGTAGCGGCGCCATTTCAGCCGGACGAGCCAGCCCAGCAGCCGCCCGCCGTGCGTCCGCCGCGCCGCACCGAGGTAGCGGCGCCAGAACAGCGCCCGGTCGCGGTCATCGACGCCGGCCACCTCGGAGGAGTACAGCAGCTGCCCCAGGTCCTTGACCCGCCACAGCCGCCACGTCCACGGATGGCGTGCCAGCCGGTGCAGGTCGATCAGGTGGACGCGGCCGCGCCACTCCGCCACCGCGCCCTCCGTGTCGCGGCGCGGGACGTAGAAGTGGCACAGGTACAGGTCCTTGTGGAAGCAGCGGCGGTCGTGCAGCGCGCGCGCCAGCCGCGCCACCTCGGTGACGAGGTCGCGCTTCCAGCGCCGGAACTCCGCGGGGGCCAGGCGGGCGGCGGCGACGGGGACCGCCTCGTGCAGCGGCAGCATGTCGGTGAGTTCTTCCACCGCGAGGAAGCTTTGCAGGCGTCCCCACGGGCCGATGTACTCGCCCGCCGCGACGACTGCGGGCACCGGCAGGCCCTGCTCCCGCGCCCAGTCGAGGTGGCGCGACTCCTGCAGCGCGGGGGACCAGCCGGCGCCGGGCCAGAGTGCCGCCGCCATGCCGCGCCACCACCCTAGCCGGTAGTGCCGCTTCAGGTACACCGCGAGCCGCTTCCCCTCGGCGTCGAGGATCCAGCGCCCGGTGGAGCGGCCCTGCTTGGCGTGGAAGCGGTCGGTGACGGTCACGTCCATGATGCGGTCAGGCCAGCCCGGGCCAAGCAGTTCCGCCCAGTCCGGCCGCTGCCGCAGCCGCCGCACGCCGCGGACCAGGCGCCGCCAGAGGGTATCGCTCATCTCGCCGTACTCCGTGCGCGGCGCCGCCAATCCCAGGCCGCGGGCGCCGCCGGCGCCGTACCGCACGGCTCCTGTCGGGGGGGCTTCAGGAGCTTCCGGGCGAGCCGCTGCAGGGCCGGCGTCAGCCGCGGCAGGCCGAAGTAGGCGAGCAAGAGGCGCAGCCGCTCGCTGCGGCTGCACGTGAGGCCCAGTTCCCGCTGGAGCGCCGCGAGATCGCGCAGCGCGTCGGCCGGCCGGAAGCGGCGCATTTTCCGCAGCCCGCTGACGCAGCCCAGGACCACGCGGGCCGTTCTTGCTGGCCGGACGTGCAGGGCGTCGCCGGCCGAACTTTCGGAAATGAATACGTGGCCGGCGTCGTGGACGCGGCGGAGGACGGCCCCAGCCTGCGCCAGCACTTCCCGGCGCGTTGCGCGGTCGGCAGTACGGGCCAGCCACGCGGCGAACGGCACGGCCCCGCGCACCGGCTCAGTCAGCAGCAGCGACTCTGTGCGCCCCGGCCGCGAGGTTTTCTGCCCGACCGCCAGCAGGCGCGGCGTGACGACTCCGTAGCGCTCCAGGCGGAAGAGGGTCGCGGCCTGCTCCAGCTCCGGCGACGTCAGCGGCCGGCGCCGCAGCCAGGCCCAGAACCAGGCGAGCGGCCGGCTGCCGCTGCGGCGCACCAGCCGGGCGAGCCGGTTCTCCGCACGGCTGACGACACAGTGCCACACGAGGGCGCCGCCGCGCCGGGAAGGGCCGGGGAGCACCAGCCACTCCGGCACGCGCCCGTTCAGCTCATCGCGGAATTCGCGCGTGACGCACAGTGCCTCGCCGTCCAGCCAGACGAGGTTCTGCCGGCCCGACTCCAGAGGCGGCCGGCGCAGCTCGCGAATGCGCCGCTTCCGCAGCAGCGCCGTCGCCCGCTTGCGGACCGTCCGGACGGCCTCGGCCAGGGAGGGCGTGTCGGCGGCGCCGGTCGCAGCGCTGTGGCGGAGGTACGCGCGCAGGCAGGCCAGGCGGTCCCGGACGGCGACGAGGTCGGCGGCGAGGGTCGCGTCCAGCGCCGCCAGGTCGCGCAGCCTCACCGCCCAACTCACGCGCCGCCGGCGTCGCGAGCGCTGCCAGTCGAGGAAGTGGAACGCGGGCGTGCCGTCGGCCCCGGCAGCGATCAAGACGTGCTTGGAGTACAGGTCCGGGTGGTCGAAGCCGGCGGCGTGGATGCGGGCCACCTCGACCCCCAGGCAGGTGGCGAGTCCGCATCGCTCCCCCGACGCCCTGTCGCGCAGGAACGTCCGCAGGTCGCTGCAGCCGGGCAGCTCGCGCAGCAGCAGGAACGCCCGGCCGGCCCCGTCTTCTCCCGCGGCGATCGGCTCGGGACAGCCGATGCCCGCGGCGGCCACCTCGCGCAGCGTGAGGAATTCGCGATACGCCTTGGCGACGAAACCGCGGCCGGCCCAGGCGTTGGCGAGGCGGTCGCGCCAGGGCACACGGTGCTCGCGCTTGAGGAAGGCGCCGCCCACCTCCTCCCCGAACGCGACACGGAGGACGTGCCGGTCGGGATGGCCGCAGTAGATCACCCCGGCGAGGCCGAGGAAGTCGCCCGGCGTCCGCAGGCCGAGGCGGGCCAGCGGTTCGCGGTAGCGGGGGTTGAGCGCGACGAACGCCATCACGCCGCCTTTCGCTGGAAGAAGCGCGCCAGCAAGTCGGTCGCCGCCGTGAACACCTCGCCCGGCTCCAGCAACCGCATGCAGCGGTGGTCGAGCGGGCACGTGCGCAGCTGGCATGGGCCGCACGCGACCTCCTTCTGCAAGTGAACGGCTCCCTGGTAATACGTCTCGGTCCAGGGGATGTGCGTCGGCCCGAAGAGGGTGACGAGGGGGCGGCCGAAGGCGGCGGCGAAGTGGCGCGGGCCGCTGTCGGTGGTGACGAGCAGGTCCGCCCGCCGGACGCACGCCTTGGTCAGACCGAGTGACAGGGGTACGTCAGCGAGGCTATGGATGCCGGGGCGGTTCGCCAGGCTGGTGATGTCGCGCGCCAGGTCGCGCTCGCCCGGCCCGCACAGCACCAACACGCCGCTGCCGCGCCGGTCGGCGAGGAGCTGCGCCAGGTGCGCGAACGACTCCGTGGACCAGTGCTTCGCCGACCCGTAGGCCGCTCCAGGGTTGAGGCAGACGACCTCGTAATGGCGATCCAGCCGCGCCCGCTCCCAGACCTCGTCGGCAGCGCGCTCGTCGGCGGACGTGGTAAACAGCTCCATGCGGAAGCCGGGGTGGGGGCAGCCGACGTGCTCGGCGAGGAGGTTGTAAGCGTCGATGACGGGGCTGGGCAGGAAGCCGCCGTCCGGGGCGAGCACGGGCCGCAGGCCATCGGTGAGGAGCCAGCTGCGGCCGCCGCGGGCATAGCCAACGATACGGCGGCACCCGCCGAGCTTGGCGACGAGGGCGGAGCGGAACGAGTTCGGGAACAGCACTGCCAGATCGACGCGCTGGCGGCGCAGGGCCAGTGCCACGGCGGGCCAGCGCCGCGACCACGGGCCGCGCGTGTCAAGGGGGACCTGCGCGTCGAACCAGGGCGAGCCTTCGAGGACGCCGGCGACGTAGGGTTTGACCATACCGATCATGCGGACCGGGGCGAAGTGGCGGCGCAGGGCGCGCACGGCGGGCGTGGCCATGACGGCGTCGCCGACCCAGTTCGGCAGAAAGACGGCGATCTTCATGGTCCGCCAACTCCCTCATGTCCGACGAGCGACGGGCTTTACGCCCGCCGTCCGGGGCGTCCAACGGCGGGGACAAGCCCCGCCGCTCGTCAGATCGTTCGCCGTGCCGGCCGGGACTCACGCCGCCTGCAACTTCTGCAACACGCTCGTCGTCGAGAAGCCGGCCCGCAGCCGCGCCAGGTGGACGCGGCCGCCGTACGACTCAACGAACTCGGCGCCGACCACCTCGTCCGCGCGGTAGTCCGCCCCCTTCACCAGCACGTCGGGCCGGACCGCCTCGATCAGCCGCAGCGGCGTCGCCTCGTCGAAGACGGTGACGTAATCGACCGCGTGCAGTCCGGCCAGCACTTGCGCCCGTGCCTCGACCGGGTTGACCGGCCGGCCCTCGCCCTTGAGGCGGCGCACGCTCGCGTCGCTGTTCAGGCCCACCACCAGCACGTCCGCCTGCCCCCGCGCCTCCTGCAGGTACTGGACGTGGCCGGCGTGCAGCACGTCGAAGCAACCGTTGGTGAACGCCACGCGCTGGCCGTGGCGGCGCCGGTCCTCCAGGTCGCGGCACAGGCCGTCCAGCGTGACCAGCTTGCCGTCGCCCTGGCCGGGACCGACGCGGCTGCCGCCGTGCAGCAGGTCGTGGAGGATCTCGTCGCGCGTCACCGTCGCCACGCCGATCTTCTCGACCTCCAGGCCGCCGGCCACGTTCGCCAGCGGAATGGCGGCGTCGTAGTCCGCGCCTGCCGCCAGCGCCATCGCGAGCACACTCAGGACCATGTCGCCGGCGCCGGTGATGTCGTAGACCTGCCGCGGCCGCGTCGGATACACCTGCCGCCGGCCGTCGCGGTGGACCAGGGCCATGCCGTCCTTGTCGAGCGTGATGACGGCGGCTTCGAGGTCGAGTTGCTCCTGCAACTGGGCGCCGGCGTCCAGCACCTGCGCGGTGGTGCATTGCAGCACGCGGCCGGTCGCCAGGCCCGCTTCGAGGCGGTTCGGTGTAATCGCGGAGCAACCGTGATACTTGCGGTAGTCCGAGCCGCGGACCGGGTCGGCGAGGACGCGCAGGCCGAGCGCCCGCGCCCCGGCGATGACCGCGGCGAGAAGGCCAGGCGTGCAGACGCCCTTGTCGTAATCGCTGATCAGGACGATGTCCGTTCGGCGCAGCTGGGCGGTGACGGCGCGGCCCAGTTCCGCCTGGATCGGCTCGGCCACCGGCGTGCGGACCTCGTAATCGACGCGCAGCATCTGCTGCGGGTGCTTGTGCTGGGCGCGGCCGATGTAGCGCTCCTTGACGGTGCTTGGCCGGGTGCCGTCGCTGAGGACGCCCTCATGGTCGATGGTCAGGTCGGTGAGGGCCTGGCGGATGCGGCCGCCGTCCGCGTCGGCGCCGACGACGCCGGCGATAGCGACTCGGGCGCCAAGGGCGCGGAGCATGGTGGCGACGCTGCTGGCGCCGCCGAGACGCTCCTCGCGCCGCTCCGCGTGCAGCAGGATGACCGGCGCCTCCTGGCTGATGCGCTCGGCATCGCCCCAGACGTAGCGGTCGAGCATGAGGTCGCCGACCACCAGCACGCGCGGCTGGCCCAGGCGCTGGACGAGATCAATGAGGTTTGCGGACATCCCTGTCCCCCCTCTCTAAAGGAAAGCCGAAGTGTGGACCCTATTCAGAGGCGGATTCGGGCCGTGGGTCAGGACTCCGATCCTGACAGGCCATGTCAGGATCGGAGTTCTGACCCACGGAAGCCACTTCTAGGCTGCCTGGGCTGCTTCGGTCGTGACGGACTGCTGTGCGGCGAGCTGGCAGGCGACGGCCGCGTGCAGCAGCGGCAGCAGCACCTCGTGATGGCCGATCAGCTCGATGCCCTCCGAGGATGGCCGCTCCAGTACGTTCACCCGCGAACGGTACTGCGCCTGCTTGTCCACGTTGACCGTGATGAGGCCATCGAGGTCGTGGCCGAAGTTCCGCACCACCGCGACGGCCTTGACGAACACCTCGGGCATCACGACGGCGCTGCCGAGGTTGAGCCAGACGCCGTGCGCCATCGTCGAGACGACCGTGCAGAGGCGGCGGAAGTCGATCATCGACGCCTCGCCGAGCGCGGCGCCGGAGACGTGCGGGTGCATGTGGACGATGTCGGTGCCGAGCGCCACGTGGACCGTGCAGGGGATGCCGGCCCGGTAGGCGGCGAGTACCAGGCTGCTGTCGGCGTGCGGCGCCTGCAGGCCGTCGAGGTACTGCCCCAGCGCCCAGCCCAGGCCCAGGTCGTTCTCCGCCCCGGCGCGGGCGGCGACGGCGAAGGCGTCCGCCGTCTCGCGTGCCATGCCGAAGCGGCCGTCGAGCAACTGCGCGGCCACGTCCTCGCTCGTCTTGCCGGCCACAGCCAGCTCGAAGTCGTGGATGGCCGCCGCCCCGTTCAGCGCCACCGCCTTGAGCAGGCCGCGGCGGATCCAGTCGATCAGGTAGGGGGCGCACCCAGTCTTGATGACGTGGCCGCCGAGCGCCGCGACGACGGGCCGCCGCTGCACGTGTGCCCGACACAGGTGGGCGCAGACGCGGCGGAGGTCCTTGCCGGCGAGCTGCCGCGGCAGGGAGTCGAGCCACTCGCTCACGGTCGCGCCGGCCTCGACCGGGCGGCCGAGGTCCTCGACGAAGACCTTCGAGGGGCGCGCGTTGAGTTCGTAGGTTTTCAGCCCGTGCAGGTCGAACGGCGGCACCGCCGTGCGAGCACACCCATCGGGGAGGTTCCGTCCATTCACCCGAGTGCTTCCTTGAGTTTGCGGTCGAGCAGATCCTGTCCCGCCAGGAACGCGAGCCGTATGCGCAAGGCCCACAGCTCGCGCTCGCCGATCCGGACCAGGGGCAACTTGACCAGATCCTTTTGGGTCGTGACGACAACGCACTCCGTTGCCTGCTGCCGAACCCAGGAGCGTAAGTCCTCGACGTCCGTCCGTGAATAGCGGTGGTGGTCCGGGTAGGCCCGGAACGCACAAACCGTGGCCCCGAGGTCGAGCAGCGTGCGGCGGAAGGCCTCCGGGTTGCCTACTCCGCAGAACGCCGCCAGCGGCCGGCCGCGCAGCGCCTCCAGCGCCGCCGCCGTCCCCTCCGCGTTGACCCACTCGACCGGCCGATGTACCGTCTCGGCCACGGGCAGCCCCGGCGCCAGCCGCCCGACGCGCTCGCGAAGCCGCGCCACCTCGTCCGGCCCGACCTGGTCGCAGCGGGTCAGTACCGCGACGCCGGCACGGGCCAGGCTTCGCGGCGACTCCCTGAGCAGCCCGCGCGGCAGGAGGTAGCCGTACCCCCAGGGCTGCGTCGCATCGACCAGGACGACGTCCAGGTCGCGGGTCAGCCGCCGGTGCTGGAAACCGTCGTCCAGCACCAGCACCTCGCTCTCGCACTCCTCGACGGCGACCCGGGCCAGCGCCACGCGATCGGCCCCCTGGAAGTGGGGGACGTCGGGGAGGTTGGCCGCCAACACGAGGGCCTCGTCGTTCTGCCCCTCGGCCGCTCCGTAGCCGCGGCTGAGGATGGCGACGAGCAGGTCTTGCTGCTCGCGGTAGTAGCGGGCGACGTACTCGACACAGGGCGTCTTGCCGGTGCCGCCGACCGTCAGGTTGCCGACGCTGACCACGGGCACGGTCGCCCGGTGGCTGCGCTTCCAGCCGCAGTCATAGAGCCGGTTCCGCAGCCGCATCGCCAGTCCGTAGGGCAGGCTCAGCAGCCGCAGACCGCCGCGGAGCAGGGCGGCGGCGGGGCCGCGTTGCCTGCCTCCGATCAGCCTGTGGAGGTATGTCGCGTGCTCTGCCACAGCGGCCCTTTTCTCGCGGCAAGACAGCGGGGAACGTGTTATAGCCCGAGGCGACTTCCGCTGTCAACCGCGATCCCCTTGCGGCATTCCGTAGCACAGGCGTCCCGCCTGTGGCTTCTCGCACAGCCCACAGGCGTCCCGCCTGTGCTACGGGAAATCGGCCTACTTCCGCACGCCCTCGTTCCAGTAGATGCGGGCGTTGAACGTCTGCCGGCCGACGGCGACGATGTCCACGCGGCCGTCGCCGTTGAGGTCCGCGACGGCGAGGTCCTCCACGGCGACGCCGCCGTCCTCGACGACGTGCCGCGCCCAGCGGGCGCCGCGCTCGTCCAGGGCCTTGTAGATGCGAACGCCGCGGCGCTCGCCCGGTTTCTTGCTCAGGTCGTCGCGCACGCCGATGACCAGCTCGTCGCCGCCGTCGCCATCGAGGTCCGCGAAAGAAACGGCGTGGCCCCAGCGCAGCTCCCTGTCAATGACGTGCCGGCCCCAGAGCTTGCCCGGCTCATCCGGCTCGGTGTAGACGACGACCTGGTCGCCGTGCCACGGCTCGATGGTTGCGATCACCTTCTTGCCGCTCTTGAGCTTGCCCATCTTGATCTCGCTGGCGCCGCGCTTGCCCTTGGGATTTTCCTGGTTGCCGGCGCCGAGCTGGCGCCGGCTCCACTTGCCCGCGGCGTCGCGCGTCAGCAGATTCACGCCCTCGTAGCTGGCAGTGAGGATGTCCATGCCCTTGCCGGTCGCCGACGGGATCGGCCAGAAGTTGTGCATGACGTGCAGGCTCTGGTCGATCACCTCCGGCACCCAGCGGTCGCGTGTCGGGTCCTTCGGAATGCGGTAGGCGATGACGCGCAGCGGCACGCCGTCCACGTGGTTGTTCGTGGCGCTGCTGTCCTTGCCGAACAGCGGCCCGGCGATCAGTTCGGCCTTGCCGTCGCCATCGAGGTCGGCGAAGCGGATGCGGTGCAGGGTCGGCTCGGTGTCGATGGGGTAGACGGTCCACTTGTCGTCGAGCGTCTTGCCGCGCTTGAGCCATTGCAGAGTGCCGCCGGACTTGGTGTTCCCCGGATTCCACTGGGCGCCGAGGGCGAAGTCGAGCTGGTCGTCGCCGTCGATGTCGTACGCGGCGATGCAGACGTTGTCGGGCTTGGTCTGGTTCTCGATGATGACGCGCCGCTTCCAGGTGGGATTCTGGTACCAGACGACGCGCGTGGTATCGACGACGACGATGTCCTTCTTGCCGTCGCCGTCCACGTCCACGAGCAGCACGGCGTAGCCGACCTTCAGTCCTTTTTCGATCTCCTGCGGGCGGAAGGCGGGGAAGGCGATCTTGGCATCGCCGGCCGCGCCGGGTCGAGGGAGGGCGAGCGGCGCCAGGGCACAGAAGAGGATGGCGAGGGCCACGAGGCGTTTCTTCACGGCGGATCTCCGGTTAGGGTGGCGGGCGTCTCGCTGTTTGTGGTAACGCTGGCCGCGCGGCCCGTCAAGGAAATCGCCGCTGCGAATCGCATTGTGACGCGGGCCGGCCGCGGGTAAGCTGCGCTCAGGATCACGGGAGGGATAGCGATGCGGATGCACGACGACACCGCCATGCCGAGTCTGGACCCGACGGTCTATCCCGAAACCGACGGGAACGGCCGCGGACAAAGTGATTTCCACCTTGAAGCTCTCGTACAGCTTTCCGCAACTCTGAAGCATCACTTCCGTCACCAGGGCGTTTACATCCCGGTGGGACTGGGACTCTACCACGACCCCGAGAACGCCGAGGTCCACGTGACTCCTGACCTGATGGTCGTCAAGGGCGTCCGCGTTCACCTGCGGCGGCAGTTCAGGCTCTGGGAGGAAGGCGTCTGCCCGCAGGTGATTGTGGAGATCACGTGCCCGGAGACTCTCCATGCGGACAGGGAACCCAAACGTGATCTGTACGCGCGGCTCGGCGTGCCGGAGTATTTCGTCTTCGACCCGGAGGCCAGGAACCTCGCTCCGCCATTGCAAGGTTACCGGCTCCGAGGGGGGCGCTACGTCGGCATGGCGGCTGACCCGGATGGCAGTCTGACGAGCGAGGAACTGGGCCTGCGCCTTCGGGGAGAAGGCGGACTGGTCCGGCCTGCCGTCCCTGGAACTGGGCGCCTCCTCACCGCGGAGGAACGGGCCGATACCCTGGAGGCCGAGGTGAAGCGGCTCCGGGCGCAGTTACGGAAACAGCGCCGGAAGAAGACGTAGAACGGTGGCCGGGGACGACTACTGCCCCGCCCACCACTCCTCAATCAACTTCGTCAGCTGCTTGACGCGGTCCGGCTGCGCCTTCGCGAGGTTGTTCTTCTCGTGCGGGTCGCGCGCCAGGTTGTACAACTCGGGTCCGCGCTTCGGGTCGGCCGGCAGGATCAGCTTCCAGTCGCCCGCGCGCACCCAGCGGTACGTCACGTCCAGCCGGTGCCGGTTCAGGTCGCGGGCCGCGTGGCGGTAGATGTCCCCGAACACCGCGGTGCGCTTCAGCCGCCCCTTCCCGGCGGCCGCGTCCAGCAGGTTCAGCCCGGTCAGTTGCCGCGGCACCTCCACGCCGCACGCCCGCAGCACCGTCGGCGCCACGTCCACCGTCGTCACCAGGTCGCCGTAGCGCCCCGGCTTCGTGTGCCCCGGCCAGCGGATCAATAGCGGCGTGCGAATGCCCATCTCGTAAGGGGAGAATTTACCGCGCGGCCCCCCGAACGGCCCCTTGTTCTTGTCCGCGACCGTCGGCTGGACCCAGCCGTTATCGATCGCGAAGACGACGAGCGTGTTGTCGCGCAGCTTGCGGCGGTCGAGGTGGTCGAGCACCCGGCCGCACGTCTCGTCGAACCATTCGCACATGGCGTAATACTTCGCGACATTGAGGTCGCGGCCCTTGACGGCGTAGTGTTTGAGGAGGCGCTCGGGCGGGTTGTGCGGGTAGTGGGGCATCATGGGCGCGTACCAGACGAAGAACGGCGTGTCGCGGTGTTTGTCGATGAAGTCGTGGATCGGCTGCAGGGTGTCGCGGCCGATCTGCGGGTGCGGCCGCGAGGCGATGTGGCGGTCCTTGTTCGTCGTCTCGCCATCGGTGAAGCCGGCGTTGCTGTAATGGCCCTCCCAGAACTTGCCGGTCTGCAGGCTTCGGTAGCCGGCCCGCCCCAGCAGGCGCGGCAGGGCCGGCGCGCTCTTGATGAACGGGTGCATGGCGGTGCGATCGACGCCGGCCGGCGGGTCGTTGCAGCAGATGCGGTGCTGGTACGGGTAGAGGCCCGTCAGCAGCGTCGCGAGGCTGGCGCGGCAGAGCGAGCAGGGCACGTAGCCGTGCGGGAAAACGGCGCTCTCGGCGGCGAGGCGGTCGAGGCGCGGGGTGCGGATGACCTTGTGGCCCATGAAACCGAAGTCGGTCCAGCCCTGATCGTCGCCGATCATCATCACGACGTTGGGGCGGCGCTTCTGCGCCGCGGGGAGGGCGCCGGCCAGGGCGCCGGCGCCGGTCAGGGTGGCTAGTTCGAGGAAACCGCGGCGGCTGAGGGGACCGCTCATGAGGGTGCTCCGTGGGAGGCCGATGCCAAACCGTTGCCCGTTCGCGATGATGTACATGGTAACGCTTTGCGAGGGAGTTGCCATGTTCGGCCGCTGCAAGATCCGCCTCGACCGCGCGCTGTACGACCGGGCCGCGCGGCGGGCGGCGGAACTGGGGCTGTCGTCCGCGGACGCCTACGTCGCCGCCCTGGTCGAGCGCGACCTCAAGGAGGCCGCGGAGCAGGCGCTGCGCGAGAAGGTGCTGCGGCAGATGAAGTGCCTGGGGTACCTGGAGTAGGTGCCTGTCAAGCCCACCCGTTGCAACGGGTGGGCTTGGAGACGTGGAGTAGAGAGATGCCCCCCGTGTCGGCCGGCTTCCTGGGCTACATCGACCCGACGGGCGGCCTGCCGCCGTCGTCGTGGGGGATGATCCTGGCAACGCTCCTCGCTGCGCTCGGCGCCGGGCTCGCGTCGGCGAAGCTGTTCGGGGCGCGGCTCCTCGCCTTCCTCGGCCGGAACCGCCGCGGTTCCCTCTTCGCCGCTCTCATCCTTGTGGGAGGGATCATGTCCTTCTGGTGGTTCGGCCGCTCCGAACCGGCCCCACCGCCCGGCGCCCCCCGCGTCCTGGTGCTGGCCTTCGACGGCTTCGACCCGCGCCTGCTGGAGCAGTACCGGGCGGAGGGCCGGCTGCCGAACTTCGACCGCCTGGCCCGCGAGGGACTGTACCATCCATTGCCGACCTGCATGGCGCCGCAGAGCCCGGTCGCCTGGTGTACCTGCATCACCGGCGAGGACGCCGGCGGCCACGGCGTCTTCGACTTCATCCAGCGCGACCCGGCGAATTACCTCCCGGACCTGTCGCTGGCCGACCGGCAGAAGCTGGCCCTGCCCTGGCGCGGCACGCCCTTCTGGGAGCGCCCGACTCTCAAGAAGCTCGGCACCGTCGCCCAGCGCCTGCCGATGGTCTTCCCACCGCCGCGGCTCAACGGCCGCATCCTCGCCGGCATGGGCGTCTGGGACGTGCGCGGCACCGAGGGCACCTACTTCTTCTACTCGACGGCGGCGCTCGACCGCCCCGGGGCGCGCGGGATGCTGTTCCCCCTGCGCCGCGACGGCGCCGTGCTGCGCGGCGCGATCCCGGGGCCGTACCGTGCCGGGCAGGCCGACGACATCCGCGAGCCGTTCACCCTGGAGCCGAAGGGGGAAGGCTTCACCCTCCGCGTCCAGGGCAAGGACCACGCGCTCACGCCGGGCACGTGGAGCGACTGGGTCCGCATCACGTTCGCCATCGGCCCGTTGGGTCTCCAGAAGGTGCCGGCGGTCACGCGCGTGCTGGCGCGCCGGGACGGGGCGGACGTCACGCTGTACGTCTCGCCGCTCAATTTCGACCCGCGCTCTCCGCTTTACCCACTCAGCCACCCGCGCGGCTACTCGGCGGAGCTGGCCGACGCCATCGGCCTGTACGCGACGCGCGGCATGCCGTTCGACACCCAGGCGGTCAACGACGGCGTCCTTTCCGACGAGGACTTCCTGGAGCAGGTGCGGCAGATCACGGACGAGAGCGAGAAGATGCTGCACCACGAACTGGTTCGCTTCAAATCGGGCCTGCTGTTCGCCTACTTCGAGGGCAGCGACATCGTGCAGCACCTGTTCTGGCGCGGCATCGACCCGCTGCACCCGCTGCACGGAGACCCCGCGACGCAGAAGCACCGCGACGCCATTCCGAAGATGTACGAGCAGTACGACAGCATCCTCGGCAGGGCGCGGGCGGCGCTGGGCGAGGGCGCCGCGGTCGTCGTGATGTCGGATCACGGCTTCGGGCCGTTCCGCCGTGCCGTCCACGTCAACGCGATCCTGCGCAACCTCGGCCTGCTGGTGCTCAAGGATGGCAAGACGACCTCCGCAGAGCTGCTGCGCGACGTGGACTGGTATCGGACGAAGGCGTACGCCGTCGGCTTCAACGCCCTCTATCTGAACCTCGTCGGCCGCGAGGGCAAGGGTGCTGTGCCGGCGAACGAGGCGGACGCGGTGGCCCATGTGGTGACGAAGGCGCTGGAGCGGTGGAAGGACCCCGGCACCGGCGAGCCCGCGATCAAGAAGATGTATCGCACGCGCGACCTCTATCAGGGCAAGGAACACCGCCACATGCCGGACTTGCTGATCGGCTACCGCCGCGGCTACCGGGCGTCATGGGAGACGGCGCTGGGCGCGGTGCCGGCCGCGACCGCCGAGGCGAATCGGAAGAAGTGGAGCGGCGATCACTGCGTCGATGCGTCCGAGGTGCCCGGCGTATTCTTGTCCAGCGACGTGGCGCTGAACGCGGATTCGCTGGCCGGACTGGGCGAGGCGCTCGACGGCTATCTCGCGGCGAAACTGGCCGCGGGCGGCGCGCCGGCTCGCAGCCGGTAAGGCCGGTCGGCCGCAGGGGGAGCGGATCCGGGGTGGGCAGCGAAAAACTGCTTGACGGGCGGAAAGGGCACGGGAGAATGGCGTTGTGAGCGACAAGTTCGCGGGTCGTGCGAAAGCTGCACGCTGTTCACGCATCGGACACGCTGTAGGGTACAATAATCGCGTCGGCGCCCCGCAGACCGAGGAGGCTGATCGATGCAAACAAGTACGTCTATTGGGAGGAAGACGGGGCCTGGCTGGGCTACCTGCAGGACTTCCCGGACTACTGGACGCAGAGTGAGACGCTCGACGACCTGAAGGAACACCTGCGGGACCTGTACGCAGACCTGACGGGGGGGCAGGTGCCGGACATTCGCAAGGTCGATGATTTGGTCGTCTCTTGAAGTGAACCGACTTGATCCGTAAGATCGAAGGGTTCGGTTGCGAGTTCGAGCGGCACGGCGGGAAGCACGACTGGTATCGCAACCCGACTACTGGAGTCTCTCAGCCGGTCCCGCGACACCGCGAGATCAAGGACGGCTTGGCCCGCCACATCATCAAATGCTGAGCAGTCCGCAGGGAGGAGACGCTGGGGCCAGGGCTAGCAGACAAAGGAGGTATTCATCTTTCCGACGATCTGAATAAGACGAATGTCCCTTCTCCCTTGTCGCTGAACTCGGCGTTCGGCGGCAGTAGTTTTGAGACACGCCCGATCCTCGAGGAAGTCACCATGGCCAGATTCATCTTCTTCGCGATCTTGCTTCTTTCAATTGCCTTCAATGGTTTCTTGGCATTTGGTCTTCACAAGACCGAGGGCGAGTTGAAAACGACCAAGATACAAAAGTACGAGACGGAAACGCAACTTGCAACAGCCGAGAGCCAAAAGCACGAGGCGGACATCAAGCGGCAAGCAACCGAACTCAGGCTGAAAGCCGCTGAATACGAATGCCAAACTCTACGAAAAGACCTGGATCGCCGAGTTCAAAAGGAAAAGGCAATCGTGCGCTCGCAGAAACTGGCCCTTTTGTACGCCCGTTTCGCGGCCAGAAACCTTGAGCTTCCGACGGGAGTTGGTGGGGTACTTATCAACACCTTTCTCTTTCACGCGGCGTCTGAAAATCTAAAGCGTGCGGCTTCATCCGAGGATACGCCATTGCCGGTTGGTATTTTCCCCCCGATGAACATGCCAGCTGCGCCGCCGCATCTACAGCAACTGCCTCCGGCCGATATTTGGAAGGGCGCTTGACGCTGCTTGCTCGTGTCTGCAAGCCGCCGAGTTGAAAAGGTCAAGTTGAAAAAGTGTCAAGTTGAAAAGGTGTCAGGCTGGAATGTCGCTGTTACGCGCAAGCCCTATTCCGGCAGCCGCTTGCGGCCGCCCTAAATATTAGAATATAAATAATATTCCTATCGTAATTAAGGGAACAGCCGCCGTGGTCGTGGGAGGGGCCGCCGTGGTCGCGCCCTGCC
>JBBRPS010000135.1:0-16148 GCA_038227745.1 Gemmatales bacterium
ACGAGGGGGGTGCGTTCGCCAGGGGGAATAACGGGAATCTCGATCCGCATACTTTCCAGAATAGGGAAGCGACCCCCGATCAGCTGCGCCTCTTCCCCAGGGTTTTTGAGATGTTACCAATCTTGGTCCGAATCCGGCTATTTGTCCACAGGGGGCCATTTTTCCAGGCATTTGGGAGGCTCGGCAAACACTGAACAGGCGATACCACCTAACGGAGGTTCACATTGTAGACAAATAGCCACTCTAGATCAAGATCGACGCAACCAGTTATTTCTGCGGCGTTTGCGCAATCCAGCACAGTAGAATTAGCCAGAGAAAGCGGTTAAAGCCCAACCGCGAGAAGCCCCCTGAAGGGGGCTCAGGAGTGCTTGGTGTCCTCGCTCAACCCGCCCTCAAGGGCGGGCCTGCACCGCTGCGCGGCAAGCCCGCTGAAGCGGGCTGGAACACAGTGCTCTGACTGATAATCCCCCTCGGCCAGCTGAAGGTAGTAGGGAAGCAAGACATGGACTTGCAGTTCCGGCATGGAGTCCAGGTCCTTCAATTTCAGGACATGATGAGGTGGAACTGATCGGCGAACCCTTCCTTGTGGGCGTATTCTCGCAGCGCGCGGACATACGGTTCCGTCACGGTGCTTCCGGAGATGCCCGTCGCGAAGGAGACGTGAGCGTCGACGCGCCTGCCGTTGCGGAAGATGTAGGCTCGTACTTGCCCCTGGGGTTCGCTGACGAAGGTCGTCAGGTACTCGCCGAAGGCGCTGCCGATCTCGGCTCCGTACTTCTCGTCTCTGTGGAACGGCATGATCCACCTCACTCTGAAAAAGGCCCCCGTCGCGAGTTACCCTACCATCTCGATGTCCGCCGGACAAGCGGCGCGGTTCAAGAGCGCCAGACCGCCAGCAGCCCCATCACAGGAGCGGTTGCCGCCGCACCGTCACGCGCTCCAGCGCCGCGCCATCGACTTCGACGCCCAACCCCGGCCCCGGCAGCGCCGGCGCCCAGCCGCCCCAGCGGAACGTGAGATCCTTCGTCCCCAGCGCCTCGCGCACCAGGTGGCGGTCGTACGACCCTTCCAGATAGCGAATGTCGCGAACACTCGCCGCGAAGTGCCGCCCCGCCGCCGACAGCAGCGCCGTCTCGCCGACCTGGCAGCCGAGCTGATACCCCAACCCGTGCCGCCGTGCAAACTGCGCCAGCCGCAGGCTCGGGATGAAACCGCCGCACTTCGACAGGCGGATGTTGAACAGGTCGCAGGTGCCGCCCTCGACCGCCCGCTCGGCGTCGAACGGACTGCACAGCGACTCGTCCAGCATCACCGCCGCCCCGGTCTCCTGGCGCGCCTCCTTCAGACACGCCACGTCGGCGTGCGGCACCGGTTGCTCGAACGCCGTCACGCCGAACGGCTGCAACTCGCGGATGCGGCGCACCACGTCGGCCGGCGTCCACGCTTCATTGGCGTCCACGCGCACGTCGATCTTCCGCCCCAGGCGCGGCCGCAGTACGCGCAGGCGGTAGACGTCGTCCTGCCCCGCGATGCCGACCTTCACCTTGACCTGCCGGAAGCGGTAGCAGCGCATCACCCACGCCAGCAGGCCGAGCTTGAAGCGCTTGCCCGTGGTGATCGCCCCGCTGTAGCGCACCCACGGCCGCGGCGCGTGCAGGTCGGTGGCAAGCAGTGCGGGGATCTTACTGAGCGGCAGGCGGAAGTGCCGGCCGTAGGCGTCGAGGAGGGCCAGTTCGACGGCGCAGCGGGCGGCGTTGCCCTGGCAGCCGCGCGTGTCGCCGGGAATGGGGGCCAGCCGCAGCCGCTCCGCCAGGCCCGCCGCGGAGGCGAAGTCCTGGCACGGCTCCAGCTGCGCGGCCAGGTCGCTGCGCCCGAGCAGGTCGAGGGCCGAGTCGATCGTCTCGCCGGTGACGTACGCGCGCGGTACGCCCTCGCCATATCCCACCGTTTTATCTTCGAGGACGCAGCGGACGAGGACGTTGTCGGTCGAGGTGCGCGTGTAGGAGGCGTGGCGGAAGGGCTTCCGCAGGGGGATTCGCACCTGGAACGCCGTCAGCTCGACCACGCGCATCGCACGCCCTTTCACGAAACCAAGGGCGTATTGTGGCCGCCCGGCGAGGGATTTTCAAGGGCGCGAATGGACGGCGGCCGCGGCGGTCTGCGGCGGCGCCTGGCGCGGCTGGACGGCCTCGTAGCACAGCCACAGCCCCAGGCCGGTGACCGCGAGGGCGCTGAGGATCGGCAGCGCACGGACCAGGCGGCCCTCGCCCCAGTGCGAGGCGGCGAAGCCGCGGGCGCGGACGACCAGGACGCCGATCAGCACCAGCACCGCGGCCAGGCCGGCGCTGAAGGCCAGCACCAGCGGCAGGGCCAGCCACAGCTCGTTCGTGCCGACCGTCAGCAGCAGGATGAAGATGGCGTCCCAGCACGGTACGATGCCGCCGGTCATGCCCATGACGATCAGCCCCCACCAGCCCACCGGGCGCCGCGGGATAGCGTGGCCCTCGGCGTCGTGGTCGCGATCGGCGTGTACGTGGTCGTGGTGGTGATGGTTCTGCCCGTGGTGATGGTGGTGATGGCCGGGGCCGCCGAGGTGGACATGGTCGGCGCGGCCGGCCAGTCGCCGCAGTAGCAGCCAGACGCCGAGGCAGACGACGAGCAGGCCCATCGTCAGCTGTAGCGTCGTCTGCAAGCTCTCCCGGGCGTCGGCGGGCACACCGTTGGGGTAACACAGCCAAAGCCCCAGCGCCACGAGGATGACGACAGCAGTGTGCGTGAGGGTGGTCACCAGGCCGAGGACGATGGCGTGCCAGGTGGTGCCGCGTTCACCGACGAGGTAGGCGGCGACCAGCGTCTTGCCGTGCCCCGGCGTCAGCGCGTGGACGGCGCCGAGGCCCGCGGCCACCAGCAGCAACAGCCACAGGGCGTGGTCGGAGTGCAAGAACAGCTCCCCGAGCCCCTCGTCGTGGCCCGCCTCTCGGGTGGGGCGCGCCGCCGGAGGTGTGATCTGTTCTTTCGGGGCGGCCGCAGCTGCCGTGTCCGGCCCCGCCAGATCGAACGTGACACTCAACTCGCGGAGGCGGTCATCGTCGCCGGGCCGCAACTCGATCGCCGCCCGCTTCTTCAACTCCGTGCTCGGGGCGGCGCTGCGGATGACGCGGATGCCGGCGTGTTTGAGCGAGACGTCGATCAGGCCGTTCTCGTTGAGATAGGTGCCGTCGCGGAACTTGAAGTCGTGCGCC
Organism: Gemmatales bacterium; assembly: GCA_038227745.1. GTDB lineage: Bacteria > Planctomycetota > Planctomycetia > Gemmatales > Gemmataceae > DASPXY01. The sequence goes on from JBBRPS010000135.1 coordinate 3,243, forward strand.
TTGCCGGGCGCCGCCGGGGCGGACGCCTCGAACACGAAGTCGCAGCGCAGGTGCCCGAGCCTCTGTCCCTCCTCATCGCGAAGGGCGTGGCCGCGCTTGACGCACTGGAACTTCAGGGGCGTGCCGTCGAGCGAGGCGTGGAGCTTGCCGGCGAGAATGGGGGCGTAGATGCGCATGAACTCGGCGTAGAAAGCGTCGATCTTGCTGCGCCCGAACTTGCCGTATTCTACTTCGTCGGCGAACTCCTTCATGTCGTCCAGGGCGGTGCGCTCGTCGAGTTCGAGACGGTAGGCGACGGTGGCCGTGACGCGGTCGTCGGCCTTCTGGAGGGTGACGACGGAAGTGCGGTCGTGGTTCTGGAGTGGGACGGGATGTGCGAACGCGGGCCGCGGTCCGAAGAGCGCGGCGACAACCAGGACGAGGATGATGTAACGCGAGTCGCGCACAGGGCTTTCCTCTGATCGTGGGCGACTCGCTCCGCGAGTCGCTCTGCGGTGGGAGTGAAGCGAGTTAACCCGTCCCGGAGCGACTCGCGGAGCGAGTCGCCCACGATAGTCGTCATTGCTTCGGGCGGCAGTAGCTCAGCGCCATCAGCGCGTAGCCGGTCACCAGGTTCGGGTCGGCCTCCATCCAGTGGCTGTTGTTGGCCCAGCTGCCGTCGGACCGCTGCCGCCGCGCCAGCGCCCCGAGAATGTCCGCCCGCCAGTCGTGCTTCTTGCCCGCGGCGTCCACGACGTGATCCAGCTCCAGGACACTGAGGCACTTTGCCATCGTGTTGTAGTAGTAGTACAGGCCCCACTCCTTGCGCACCTCGGGCATGCCGGGGTTGCCCTCGACCGTGTAGTTCTTGCGGATCCACGCGAACGCCGTCTTGACGCGCGGGTCGTCCTTCGACACGCCGCAGTAGATCAGGCTCTTGATGCCGGCGTACGTCATGCTGCCGTAGCCGGGCAGTTCGCCGTTGGGGCCGGCCTTGTCCTCGACCTTGGTCACGCCGCCCGTCGCCGGCGTGTAGATGAAGCTGCCGTCGTTGATCTTGCCCGCCCAGGGCTGATCGTTGTTTTCGCCCTTGAGGTTCTGACAGCGGCTCACGAACAGCATGGCCTTCTTCAGCGCCGGGTCGTCGGGCGACACGCCGGCCGCCTTGAGGGCGTCAATGAAGAACTGCGTGTTCGACAGGTCCGGCCGCGACTTGCTGTCGTAGCCCGCCCCGCCATAGAAGGCGTCCTTCGGGTTCTTGCTCTCGCCCTCGTCCCACTGGAGCTGCTTGAGGAACTTCACCGCGTCGCCGATGATCGCCTCGTACCTGTCCGCCTTCTTCGCCGCCGACAGGGCCATCACGTTGATGCTCGTGACGTAGTTCTGCAGCTGCACGCGCGGATCCTTACCGGCGATGTGCTTCGCCTTCGGGTTGACCATGCTCTCGATGTACTTGAGGGCGCGCTCGGCGGCCGGGTCGTTGGGCGCGACGCCGCAGCGCAGCAGGCCGGTCAGCGCGACGCCGGTCACGCCGGGGCTTTTGGCAGTGCTCCAGCCGCCGTTCTCGTCCTGGCGGCTGCGGAGAAACTTGATCGCCTTGCCGACCACCTCGTCCCACGTGGCGCCCGCCTTCGGGGCCTGGGCGCCGCTCTCCGGGGTGAGGGCGGCCAGCAGAATTGCGCCGGCGAGGGCCGCGGTCCCGGTCCAGCAGAGTCGTCTCATCGCAATCTTCTCCATGCAGAAGTTAAGGGATCGATCGCTGACGACATCCTGGCAAATCGAGTGCCGACCTTCTGGGCCGCGGAAAGGACGAGTTTTCCGGGCTGCGGGCCGGCCGCGGTGGTCAGCGGCGCACCAGCCGTGGTCAAACCCTGCCCGGCTGTCATTGTAAGGGGAACGCCTTGCCCGCGCAAGAGAAAAGCCACGGCGCCGGGTGGCGCCGTGGCTTCGCTCGTGGCGACAAGCAGCCTTGCTTGTCGCTCTCTCAGAGCGACAAGCAAGGCTGCTTGTCGCCACGGAAGCCGTCCGCGTCAATCGACGACGGCGAGGATGTCGTCCTCGGACATGATCAGGTACTCCTCGCCGTCCACCGTGACCTCGTTGCCGGCGTAGGAGGTGAACAGCACGCGGTCGCCCTCCTTGACCTGGAAGGCGGCACGCTTGCCGCTGTCGAGCAGCCGGCCGTCGCCGATGCTCAACACCTTGCCCTGCTTGGGCTTTTCCTTCGCGGTGTCCGGCAGGAGGATGCCGCCCGCCGTCTTGTCCTCGGCCTCGAGGCGCTTCACCACGATCTTGTCGTTCAAGGGTACGACTTTCATGTCGCTGTCACTCCCTGATGGGGGAAACGGAAACTGTCCCGCCGCGGCGGGACAACCAGGTTACTCGGCTTTCGCTTCGTCGCCCGTCGGCTCACCGGGGGGCGGCTTGCCGTAGCTGCGCACCAGCGCACGGACGACGGTATACAGGACGACGTTCTTGCTCACCGGCTTGGGGATGACGCTGAAAACGCGGGCGCGGAACGCCTGCCGCATCAGCCCCTCGGTCGCGTCCGCGGTGACCAGGATGCACGGCAGCAGGGCGTTGAACTGGCGCACCAGTTCCAGCGTCTCCAGCCCGGTCAGCCGCGGCATGTTCATGTCGAACAGCGCCAGGTGGATCGACTCCTCGTGGACGATGTCCAGCGCCTCCTCGCCCGAGGACGCCAGGAGCGTACGGAACCCCTCGGGCTCGAAAATGTCGCGCAGCGCCTCCCGACAACCGCGGTCGTCGTCGGTAATCAGGATCGCATAGGGTTTGGGGGTCGTACTCATCATGCCGCTTCCCCTCTTCGGCCGTTCCGGTCGTGGTTTGGGGGCCTGCGGGCTCGCGGCGGCGGGAACCCGACATCCCACCGTCCCTGTATTCAGCAAATCGTATACCGCGCCCTGGAGTACCGGACGGACGCACCGTAAGCCCTTATCTTAACAAAGCATGGGTCAGAGGAAAAATCAAGAGGGAGGTGGGTGGACTGCCAAACTGACAAGCGAATTCGGGGACAGGGTGACAAGCTGACAGGGTGGTAGCGACCCGCCGTGGGGCGTGCAGGCTGATATTGGCCCCCTGCGCCCACCTTGTTATGATCCCCGCCAGCCGCGCGGCACAGTGGGTGACGCGCCGCTCCCCGTACCCCAAGGCCGGACGGCATGCTGACGACCCGACTGCTCGGTACGATGGCCGTGACCGCCGCCCTGCTGCTGGCGCCCGGCTGCCGGTCCGGCTCCGCCCCGCTGGCGTCCGTACGGGGCCAGGTCACCTACCGCGGTCAGCCGCTGCGCACCGGGATCATCGTCTTCACGCCGGACGCCGGCCGCGGCTGTGTCGGCGAACTGTCCATCGCCGACGTCCAGCCCGACGGCACCTATCTCTTGAAGAGCGGCAGTGGCACCGGGGCCGCCGTCGGCTGGCACCGCGTCACGGTGTGCGCCGTCCTGTCGGCCGCTGCCCCTTTACCCGGCCAGCGCTACGCCATCCCCCTCTCCCTGCTGCCGCACAAGTACCGCGACCCCGCGCTGTCCGGCCTGGCGTGCGAGGTCAAGGCCGATACGCCCAACACGATCGACTTCCAGCTCGATTGAACTCGTTTAGCCGCGGTTGAGCCAGCTTTGGCCGTGCTGCCCTCAGTAAACGCCGCGGGCCTTGTCCAGCGCCTCCTTGAGGCCCTGGTTCCAGCGCTCCGGGGTGAACCGGGTTTCGACGTCCCGCCGCGCCGTCTCCCCGAGGCGCCGCCGCAGTTCATGGTCCTCGACCAGCCGCGACACCGCCTCGACGAGGCCCTCGACCACCTCGGGGTCACTGGTGAGCATCGGCTCGTAATCCTCGCGCAGCATCCCCGCCTCCTCGTCCACCCAGGAAACCTTGCCGTACCGACCCTTGACGACCAGGCCGTTGCGCTCGTGGCTGACGTACTCGTCGATGCCCCAGCCGTCGGAGGTGACGACGGCCAGCCCGTGCGCCATCGCCTGCAGCAGCGAGACGATGTGGACCCGGGCGGCGGGGAGCAGGAAGACGTGGCTCTCGGCCAGCAGGTCCGACAGTTCCTCCGGGGAGAGGAAGCGGTTGATGACGCGCACCCAGCTGGACTCGAGGATGCGGTGAAAGTGGGCGTCCAGCGGCGGCAGGGTGGTCCGCAGCGTCAGGCGCAGCTGCGGATAGCGCACGTGCAGGATCGCGAAAGCCTCCAGCAGGTCGAGGCCGCCGCGCACGTACGAGTTGCCGGGGATCTGGCACCAGGAGTTGATGAAGACCAGGTGCAAGACATCGGGGTCCTCTTCCTCGTGCCTCTGCCAGCGCTCCGGGAGTGGGACGCCGAGGGGCGCGCAGGTGATCTTGGCCCGGATCGTGTCGCTGCGGAAGAGCCGATCGACCAGCTCGGCGGTGGACTTCATGTGCGTGAGGATGCCGCGGCACTCGTCCGCCTCGAGGAGCGTCCTGACGATCGGGAAATACGGTGACTCGGCGAGTCGCAACTCGCTCGTCTGGCCGTTGAGGACGAATGGGTAGAAGAGGGTCGTCGGATCCTCGATCTCGATGAGCCAGGGGTTCTGCCCGTAGGTGTAGGGCATGCTGGTGAGGAACACCAGGCCGCGGTGGTCGGCGAGCAGGAGCTGCGACCGATAATGGCGTGACCGCAGGAAACGCAGGGTCGGACCGAGGCGGGCGCCGTTGCGCCGCAGCCGGAAGAACAGCCGCAGGAGCACGCCGAGGACGCGCAGGCGGCCGCGCAGGGTGCAACCGGGGCTGCGCTGGAAGAGGCTCGCGAAGGGCCGCAGCAGCATGGCGAGCAGCAGCCACAGACCGGCGGCCGCCCGGCACAACCCACCGAGGAACCGGCCGATGGTCTTCCGCCACGGCGGGGCGGGGGCAGGTCGCGGCGGTGGGGAACAGGTGAAGCGGTAGCCCGGCGGCGGGTCAGCGGTGTGCTTGAACTGCGGGTGGCGGCCACAGTTCCCCGAGACCTCGTAGATGGGCAGCCAACCGGCGAACTCGACGGGCACCGCCCCGGCCAGGCCACGGAGGCGCTCCTCGAGTTCGGCGCGGGTGGCACCGCGCAGCACGCCGGCGCGGCGGTTCTCTTCGCGGTTCAGATCCAAGGCACCGGACGCGCGCGGGACGCCGTAGAAGTCGCCGCGGTAGTGGAACAGGTTGTCCTCCCCGCAACTCCCAACGAACTGCGGTTCGTACTCGTTGACATCGAAGCGTTCGATCAGCTCGTTCAGCTCTTCGCGCCTCGGGGCCGAGAGGACGGCCGGATGAGTGGTCAGCCGGCCGCGGTCGAGGATTTCTTCCAAATCCAGGAAGCTCGGGACGCCGTAGATGCGTCCGTGGCTGAGGATCAGGCGGAAGCCCTTGTAGGTGCAGGGATAGGAGTGCTTCGGTCGGGCCGCGAGCTGCGTCATGGGATCTCCGTTCCCCTGGTGAGATGGTTCGTGGCGAAGGCGTGGGTCGTGGCGGAGAGACGGGGTCACGCGAACAGCAGGCGGAGCTGGCGCGCGAGCTTCCGGGCGACGCGGGAGGGCAGGCGGTGCAGCGGCTGCGCCCGGACCTTCTTCCAGATCCTGCGCGGCCAGGGGCCGAGGTCCTTCAGGTCCGTGCCGTGCTCCATGTTCAGGTACAGGTTCCGCGCCTGGCGCCGGACTAGCTCGAACCAATACCTGTTCGCCGGCCCCTTGGGACCGGTGAGCGACATGTTGTTATACGTCGGCGTATCGCCGAGGCCGTGGCCGCCGCCCCGCTCGTAGAACGGCTCGATCGGCTGCCAGATGACGACACGGTACAGGTCGAAGAGCACGACGGACAGACCCATGAGCCAGCTATCGACATTGGATTGCCAGCCGAAGTTCTGGCACACCTCGATGAGCCGCGCCGTGACGACCGGCGAGAGCGGGCCGAAGGCGACGACCCAACGCCGGATGGCCTCCTCGTTCTCGTAGATGCCGGCGAACTGTTCAATGGGCGGACGGATCGGGCCAAGGATGCAGAACTCGTCCTTGACGCTCAGGATCTCCGAGACGAAGCCCGGCCGTGTGAACTTGAAATCGTCCGCGGTCATCAGGCAGAAGCGCGAGCGCGGGTCGCGCTGGGCGAACAGGTATTCCTGCGCGTGGTGCAGAGAGTGGCGGCCCTCGCCCACCGACCAGGTGAACGTGCGGACCGGGAACGGGTAGCCGGCCAGGACGCCGTCGGCCAGGCGCTGGTCGTCGTCGTCGTCGAACTTGATCAGCCATTCGACGTGCCGGCGTTCCTCGGGGCTGATGTGCGTGACTGCCGAGTCGAGTAAGCGCTTGAGGTTCGAGTCCGGGTTGTCCTTGGCCCGGGAGCAGAAAAGAATGCTAATCATCCCTGAGGTTCCCCCTTGTCCAGCAGGAGCAGCCCGTCCCTTCCGTGGGACGCGGGGCGATCCCGGTATTCCCGAGACCGGCCGATGAGAGCGGTAGGACAGGGAGTCTACGTCGCCCCGTCGCCCGGAGTCAATACGTGTTGCCGCAGTGGCGGCAACACGTATGGGCACCTTGTCACGCGCGGCGGGTCCATCTGCGGAACCACTCCGCGACCGCACGCCGCACGCGGAACGGCAAAGCGTTGCGGACGCGCGCCACGAAGGCCTGGCACTCCGCGAGCCGCGCCTCCTGCTGTTGCAGTCGCGCCTCCAGTTCCCGCCGGAAGAGAGCTTGCCCTTCCTGCATACCGCGGAGAACTTCCCGTATTACCTGCTCCCGAACCTCCTGCAGCGAATGGCCGGCGCGGACGCCCGTGCCGGGACGCGCGGCCGCCTCGTCCAGCGCGACAGGGTCGGGATCCCTGGGAGACTCCGGCACGGCGAAAAAACGGCCCCGGTAGAGTACGAGATCATACCCGTGATACCCCACCTCGACCCGCCGTGGGTAGGCGGGATCCAGATCCACGTCGAGGAGCGCCGTGAGATAGTCATCGTCGGAGGCGCGCGCGAACAGCGCCCGCGCGGCAGCGGCGGGGGCCTCGCTCCCCCGCCGGCCCGGCCCATTCTCCTGTGTCTCGGGCCAGGCGCCGCGCACGGACAGCCCGAAGCGGTCTTGCAGGAACGCCTCGAGTTCCGCGGTGCGCTCCCGCAGGAGGAGGCGCAAATCGGCCTGCAAGTCGGCCGGGAGTGTTCTCGGCCTGCCCGGCAGAATGGTTTCCCGCAGCCGGAATGAGGACCAGTCCACATCGGTAGACGCGCCCAGGAAGTCGAGGACCGCCCGCAGCAGGCCGGCGGGGTCGGTGGCGATGCGTTCGTAGCAGTCCACGAAGATCTGTTCGCGCGGGAACACCGCGAGCCAGCGGCGGAGTTGCCCGAGGTAGTCGCCCGAGAGCAGCGGCCAGGGGTGGCGGAAGTTCGCGCGCCATTCCTCCGCGCGCACCGCGTCGAGGTCGCTCGCGTACTGACGGAAATTCGCCTCGTGGTGGACGTAGTTGTGGCGGGCGTGCGACCAGGCCCGCGCCACCGGGTCGCGCATCAGGAAGACGAGTTTCACGCGGGGCAGCAGCGCGCGGATGAGCCGGATCGTGCGGCACGGCAGCACGGAATACGAGGGGGTCGCCTCGCCCTTGAGGCGGCCGCCCGCGTCCCGGAACTGCCGCGCGTACCAGTGCAGGTCGAGCCACCTGGAATAGGAGCTGAAGTACTTCACCTCCTTGACCGCGGGAATGAAGACCTGCGGGTGGCAGGCCAGGTTGGCGGCGAGCCACGTCGAGCCGGTCTTCGGCGGCGAGATGACGAGGAAATCCGGGAGAGAACCGGCGGGCGGCCCCGCCAGCCAGGCCGGCCACAGCCCGTACCCGAGGGCGTCGTCGGCTTCCGTTGTGGGGGCGGGTTCCGGGCGGCGCTCGTCGGCGGGGGGAACGGCGCGAGGGCAGCGCAACTCCATTTGCATGTGGGCTCCGTTACCGTGCGGGTCGGCAGGTCGCAAGCGTCTCGGCTCTCGGTCGATCAAAAGCCCAAGGATACTCGCGAACGGCAAGAGAACGCCAGAGCAACTCGCCGTGAAGACGGCGGCGCGGTTTCCTCCCGGCCGCTTGCAATCCGCCCGAGAGTAGCGAATAATAGCCGCTGTCGATATTCCATGTGTCCTTCTCGGAGGGCTCAGGAGGCACCCCATGACTTTTCGCACCGCCCACCGCCCCGACCCCTCCAGCGAGGAGTGGCGCACCTGGCAGCGCGTGCAGGACAGCTACGAGAACGCCTGGCAGTCGCGGCGGCCGTCTCCGGAAGAGTTCCTCGCCGCGGGCGCCGAGCCGTGGCAGGTCGCGCAGCTCGTCGGCCTGGACCTGCGGCACCGTCTGCGCGACGGCGAGGCGGCCCGCGTCGAGGAGTACCTGGAGCGTTTCCCCGTCCTTCAGAAGGAGGCGGCGGCCGTGCTGGAACTGATCGAGGCCGAGTACGAATTGCGGCAGGCGGAGGGCGTGACACGGGCGGAGTACGAGCGGCGGTTCCCAACCTACCGGGAGGAACTGGCCGCCCTGCTGCCGGACGACACCGGCCGCGGGGGCGCCTACGCCACCCTGCAGGACGGGGGGGGCGGCGCGCAGGCGACGTGGCCGCCGGCCGTCGGCGCGTACGACATCCTCGGCGAGTTGGGCAGCGGCGGCATGGGCATCGTCTACAAGGCCCGTCACCAGGACCTGGGGCGCGTCGTGGCCCTGAAGATGATCCAGGGGACGGGCAGGGCGCACGTGGAGAGCGTGCGCCGCTTCCGCACCGAGGCCCGGGCGATCGCACGGCTGCAGCACCCGAACGTCGTGCAGATCTACGACATCGGCGAGCACGAGGGCTGTCCGTACTTCGCCCTGGAGCTGTGCGAGGGCGGCAGCCTCTCGACCTACCTGAACGGCACGCCCGTGTCCCCCCGGGACGCCGCCCGGCTCGTCGAGACGCTGGCGCGGGCTCTCCAAGCGGCCCACGAGCAGCACGTGATCCACCGCGACCTCAAGCCCGCCAACGTCCTCCTCAGCCCTGCTCCCGGGGACGCGCCGCGCGCGCCCGCCCGTGAGGGCGAGCGGCCGCCGCTGGCCGCGTTCGTGCCCAAGGTGACGGACTTCGGGCTGGCGAAGCACCTCGACGAGGCGGGGCAGACGGCCAGCGGGGCGCTGCTGGGGACGCCGTCCTACATGGCCCCCGAGCAGGTCAGCGGGGCGGTGAAGGACATGAACGCCGCGGTGGACGTGTACGGCCTGGGGGCGATCCTCTACGAGTGCCTGACGGGCCGGCCGCCGTTCCAGGGCGCGACGGCGCTGGCCACGCTGGCGCGGGTGGCGATGGGGGAACTGACGCCGCCGACGCAGCTCAACCCGCACGTGCCGCCCGACCTGAACGCCATCTGCCTGAAGTGCCTGGCGCGCGAGCCGGCGCAGCGCTACGCCAGTGCGGCCGCCCTGGCGGAGGACCTGCGCCGCCACCTGGGCGGCCAATCGACCCGCGCCCGCCCCTGGTCCTTCGGAGAACGGCTGCGGAAGCGCGGCCGGCAGTTGGCGCTCGCGGCGCTCGCCGCCGTCCTCGTGCTGGTGGTGCTGCGCGCGGCCTTCCCGCCGGGGCCGGAAGCCGAGCCGGGCGTCCCACAGGGTGGCAAGGCCGGAGGTCAGCCGGCCGGCGTCGCGAAAGCCGGCGACTCGCCGGTCGTCACCGGGGGCAAGAAGCTGATCGCCGCCAACGCCGAGAAGATCAGCCGTTTCGCCCACGCCGCGAACACCTACACCTACAAGGGCCACGAGTACCTCGGCCACAAGGAGACGGAGGACGGCTACCACAAGCTGACGTACCTGTTCACGGTCAAGGGGAACTTCAAGATGAAGACGATGAAGCTGGCGTTCTATTTCCGGGGCGACGGGCAGTTCCACCACGTCAGCGACGAGAAGTCCACGACGCTCTACGATCCGTTCACGCGGTTGAGCGCGTCGTACCTCAAGCAGCTGCGCCGCGACATGGCCGGGCGGCCCGACGTGCAGGGCAACGCGGCGCTGCTCCGCACGATTGACCGGGCCAATGGCAAGGAACTGTGCGAGATGTACCTCCGGTTCGCCCAGGCGACGGCCAGCGGTCGGTCTCCTTGAGGCGTCGCAGATTCATGGCATCCGAGGAATCACATGGCCGAAAAGTTCTTGGCTTATTTTTTCTGCTACGGGTTGGGCATCCGGTTCAGAGCGTGCTGGATGGCACCAACGAGAGAGCCTCCTATAGGTCTCATGACCGATGTAGTCCGTATCGAGGTCGCGAAGAATCTCCTCGGCCAGAGTTTTCCCCCTGCGGTTCTCGATTAAAATGTGGCACAGTCTTCGTACAAGCGAAACATTGCATCCCTTTCTTATCTGGTGAGTCCTGGCAGGATCTCCCAGCTCATCCAGATTCCATGAGTGGGGACGGTACTTGCGAGGGAGGAGGAAGCACAATTGGTCGTTTATCAATTCCTCGCTGAACTCAACTCGGTGTTGAGTCATGTATCGCCTGTACCGTTCAATCCAATCCTTCGGACAAGACAGTAGTTGCCAAGCGGAAAACACTTTATTTCTGATCGAGTATATCAATTCGTTTCCTACGACTTCTTCATCACGGGGTGAATAGCGAATCACCCCATCTTTATCAACGACGTGGTGGACTCTTGCCCCCTTCAAGAGAGAAAGTAAGCGCTGATGCAGTTTATCGTTCATAAACTTGAAGGAATAAGTCTGATCCATCTCTGCTACCTCATAATCAATTTGGCCTCTCAAAAGAGGTCGTATGGCCGCAGTCGCAAGCAAAAGGGTTGCCGCCCGGCGTGTGGCAGCCTGCGGCTTGACAAGCCCCTTCAGATGCGGCCTTGGCGTCTTGGTATGCAGGACCGTAGCCGATGAAGCGAGCGTTGCAGTGCGCTGGACAATTTCCGCGAGGCTTTGTGGTGCATCTCCACCGCCACCGTGCCTTTTTCTTCGCCATGGGATGCTCCCGGGCAAACTGATCTGCCGCTCAGACCATCACCCGCCATTGTACCTGCGCCTGCCCGCGCGGTGTCGGCCGGCGGGGACAGGAGCCTGCGCGTGGGGGGACTGCCGAAGTAATGGGCTGCCGGGTGCATGCGGAGCGACCGTTGGCGCGTCGCGAAGGCTGCGTGGCAAGGGTGTTCGAGAAGTTACGGGCATTTGACAGCAGGCCGGAAAAAGCCTAAGTTTGCGCGAACGTGTTTTGACCCTCCGCGAGGACCTGGCATGCCACCGTCCACCCTGACCCTCAGCGCCACGCCCCTGCCGGGGCGCTTCGCCGAAGCGCCCGCCGCGACGCGCTACCGTTGTGACCTGGCGGCCTGCTGTCGGCCCGTCGCCGCCTGGCTGGCCCGGGACCGCAACTGCCCGGCCACGATCAACGATCTCTCGACGGGCGGCCTGGGCCTGGTGCTCGGCCGCCGCTTCGAGGCCGGAGCGGGCCTGGCCGTGGAACTGCCGGATGCTTCCACCCAGGTCAACGAAACCCTCCTCGTCAAGGTGGTGCAGGTGGAAGCCCAGCCCGGCGGCCGGTGGCTGCTCCGCTGCGCCTTCATCACCGAACTGAGTGAGGACCGGATCCTGGCCCTGGTCGGTCCGGACGCCGTTCCGCACTCCAGGGGTGCGGGCGAGCGCGGGAGGGGAGAGGCCGTCTGGCGGCGGTGCCCGCGGCTCCACGAGTTCTTCTGCCGCGACCGCCTCGCGGATCCCCGGCTGCGCCTGGGCGCGCTCCTGGTGGGGATGCTGGGGTTGGGGGCGTCGGTCTCGGCCCTGGTGCGCCTGCTGCGGTAGAATCGCCTCCACCTCGGTGCTGAACGCCATCGAAGGCTGGTACGGCGACGTCCACGCCGGCGACCGTATAGCGCCCCCTACTTGCTCTGCGCCGCTCGCTTGAGTTGCACGGCCAGCGTGCCGTTCGCCTTGGTCTGCCGGCCCTCGAACACCAGGTCCAGATCGACCAGCAGCGTCAGGTTCGCCGCCACGATCTGGCCCGTCGCCACGTCCACGATCGCCGAGCCTGTGCCCTTGCCGCGGACGTCCGGCCCCTCGGTCCGGTGGCCGCGCAGGGCGCCCCGGATGGCGAGCACCGCCTCGGTCCGGCCTTTGACGGCCCGTTGGCCCAGATACTTGTACGTCATGTCCGCCTCGGCGGCCACGGCCAGCCCCAGCGGTCCGACCAGGACGCGGCGCTGCCCGGGCCACGAGAAGAGCGGTTCCGCCGTCGTGCCCGGCAGCGGGACCCACAGCACCTCCAGCGACTGCACCACCTGTTCGGTAATGTCGCCCCAAAGCGCCTGCCCCTTGGGCGATACCTTGGCCAGATGAATCTTGGTCCCGGTCAAGCCGCCCCGCGAGTCGGCCGTCAAGTCGGCGGAGACGAACCGCAAATCCTTTATGATTTTCTTGAGCTGGTCGTCGCCCTTGATCAACTTGCCATCGACGATAAGGGACATCTTGATGGTGGAATAGGTCAGGCGCAGGCGGCCGCCGTCCCCGCCCGCCGCCTTGCTCAGCACCAGCCCAACGTCCAGGTTGAGGGCCAGGGCGTGTTCCTCGCCGCCGGTGTTCCGCAGCTTGAGACTGGCCTTGCTTATCAAGGTGAGCCTTTTCTGCGGCCCCTCGAACGGCTGATACTTGAGCACGACCGCCTTCCTTCTCCCGGTCCGCAGGACCGAAATAAGATGAATGTCCCGAATGGCACTGTTTAACAATTGACAAGCAATATATGTCATTATTTTCTATCTCTTAACATATTATATCGCAATACGTTAAATACCGCAGCCTCTCTTGCCGCGCCGCCCGCGCGCCCCAGCCGGTTTCTTTTTCGACCCTCCCGCCGCTCCTGGCTCTGGCTGGCTCTCTTTCTTCCCGCCGCGCCCCTTGTTCGGCGCGTCCCGCGGGGGTAGCTCCCCCAACAACCGCGCC
>JBBRPS010000136.1:0-16122 GCA_038227745.1 Gemmatales bacterium
CGGGCGGGCGCAGGGTTGACACTTCGGCGCTGTCGGCGCCGACTTTTCGGCGCTGTTAACTCATTATCTGTGGAATCTTTACGGCCGGCTGAACGACCGGGTAAAGTGTCAACCTCATCCCCCGGCAAATGAGACGATGCCGGCACTTGCACAACAGTTCCCTTGTCCCTGCACCAGGAGGAAGACCAGGCCCGCCCGGGCAAGGCCGACACGCCGGCGGCTCAGCAGCCAGGAGAACAGGCTCCGTAACGAGGTGTTCCCATGACGATCACCGAAGGCCCGTGGGCACCGTACCAGCCCACCGCACAGGATCCGTGGGACCTGCGCAAGGTGGCCCACCTGCACCGCCGCGCCGGCTTCGGCGCCACGCGCGCCGAGTTGCAGCGCGACCTGCGCGCCGGCCCCACCGCCAGCGGCGAGCGCCTCCTCAACCCCCGTGCCCCGACCACGGACGAGGCCCAGGTCCTCGACAGCCTGCGCCAGGGCGTGGTCTCGAGCAGGGACGGCGAGCGCCTCAAGGCGTGGTGGCTGTACCGCGTCCTCTACGACCCCGACCCGCTGCGCGAAAAGCTGACGCTGTTCTGGCACAGCCACTTCGCGACCAGCAACCGCAAGGTGAACAACGTCCCGCTGATGCTGCAGCAGAACGAACTGCTGCGCCGCCACGCCACCGGCGAGTTCGCGGCCCTGCTCAACGACGTCGTCGGCGACCCGGCCATGCTCCTCTGGCTCGATGGGGCCACCAGCCGCCGCGAGCGGCCCAACGAGAACTTCGCCCGCGAGTTCCTGGAGCTGTTCACCCTCGGCGCCGGCAACTACACCGAGGCCGACATCCGCCAGGCCGCCCGCGCGTTCACCGGCTGGGTGAGCAGCGGCGGCAACCGCTTCGGCGAGGCGCCCGCCTTCCGCTTCGACGCCGCCCAGTTCGACAACGGCCAGAAGACATTCCTCGGCCGCACCGGCGCCTGGAACGCTGCCGACGTCGTCCGCATCGCGCTGGCGCAGCCGCGCTGCGCCGAGTTCCTGTGCCGCAAACTCTACCGCGGCCTGGTCAGCGAGGCGGCCGAGCCAGCGGCCGGGCTGATCCGGCCGCTGGCGGAGGAGCTGCGCTCGAACCGTTACTCGATCCGCCATGTCGTCGAGGTGGTCCTGCGGTCGCGCCACTTCTACGACCGGGCGGCGCGCTTCCAGCGCATCCGCTGTCCGGTCGAGTTCAGCGCCGGCCTGCTGCGGTCGCTGGAGGTGCCGCGTTCCGACGTGCGCGTGCTGGCGCTGGCGGTGGCGTGCGACCGGCAGGGGCAGGAACTCTTCAGCCCGCCGAACGTGCGCGGCTGGGTGGGCGGCCGCACCTGGCTGAACAGCACGACGGTGCTGGAGCGCGGCAACTGGTGCAACGACGTCATCTGGGGCAATCCCGACCTGGGCATCCCGCGCTACGACCCGGCGGCCTGGGCGGCGCGGCACGGGGTCCCGGCCGGCCGCGCCGCGGAGGCGCTGCTCGAGTTGCTGCTGCAGGACGGCGTCGCCACCGAGGACCGGGCGTTGATCCTGCGCACCGCGGGCGATGGCGGCGGGGACCGGCTGCGGCGGGCGCTGCAGCTCATCGTCCACTGCCCGCGCTTCCAGCTCGGGTGAAATGCGTCCCCCTCTTCTCCCCTCTCCCCTGTACGCGGGGGAGAGGGGAGAAACCGACGAGGAGCGCTTCTGCCACGCGGTGATCGGCCTCATCGAGGAAATGCTCGAAGACCGGCCCGAGCAGAAGGCGGCCCTCGTCAAGAGGCTCGAGGCCGAACCTGCGTCCCGCCGGTGCGGCGGCACGTTGCACCCGCCGGGACGGCGGACCAACCCTTTCACTCCCTCGAAGTAAGGAACCGACCCATGCAACCGACCCGCCGAGACTTCCTGCGACTGGGCCTGGGCAGTTCGACCCTGCTGGCCTGCGGCGCCACGGTGCCCGCCTTCGTGGCGCGGTCCGCCGCCGCCCTGGCCGACGGGCCGGCCGCCCGGCGCGACCGCATCCTCGTCGTGCTCCAACTCGACGGCGGCAACGACGGCCTGAACACCGTCGTGCCGCACCGCGACGACGTCTACCGCCGCCTCCGCCCGCGCGTGGCCCTGCCCGCTAACGGGCTGCACCGCCTCAACGATGACCTGGGGCTGCACCCGTCCCTGGCCGGCCTGATGCGGCTGCACGAGGCGCGGCGCCTGGCCGTGGTGCAGAGCGTCGGCTACCCGAACCCGAACCGCTCGCACTTCGAGTCGATGGCGATCTGGCACGCCGGCCGCCTCGACACCAACCGCAACACGCCGGGCTGGCTGGCGCGCTGCCTGGACCGGCGCGGCGGCCCCGCCGGCGCCGACGCCCCCGCGCTGCACGTCAGTCAGTCGCTGCTGCCGCAGGCGCTGCACGGCAGCCAGCGGCACGTGCCGAGCCTGGCGGGCCTGGAGCAGTTCCGCCGCCGCCTCGGTATCCCGGAGCAGGCCGGCGCCGCCGAACAGCGCGCTGCCCTCGACCAGGTCGGCGGCCGGCAGCGCGGCGCCCCCGACTCGCTCCTGCAGTTCGTCGAGCGCTCCAGTCTCATCACCTACACGAGCAGTGCCCGCCTGGAAGGGGTGATGCGCCAGGGCGGCGCCGCGACCGGCTATCCCGAGTTCTACGGCCTGGCGCGGCGGCTGCGGCTGATCGCTCAGCTCATCAAGGCGGGGCTGAGCACGTCGATCTACTACACGCAGCTCGGCGGCTTCGACACACACGCCAACCAGCTCAACACACACGCGAACCTGATGCGCGAGCTGGGCGACTCGGTGCGGGCCTTCGTGGAGGACCTGCAGCGGGCGGGGCAAGCGGAGCGGGTGCTGGTGCTGGCGTTCTCGGAGTTCGGCCGGCGCCTGACGGAGAACGCCAGCGCGGGCACGGACCACGGCACGGCGGGGCCGGTGCTGCTCGTGGGGCCGCGCGTCCGCGGCGGCGTCCACGGCCCGAACCCGAACCTGCGCGACCTGGACGATGGCGACCCGCGGCACGCGCTCGACTTCCGCCGCGTGTACGCGACCGTCCTCGATCAGTGGCTGAACTGCCCGAGCCAGGCGGTGCTCGGGGAGCGGTTCGAGCACCTGCCGCTGATTCAGGCGTAGGGCGGGCTAGAACGTGGGGCCGGTTGGCAACCGGCCAGACCGTCAGGCCGGAACGTGGGGCCGGTTGGTAACCGGCCTGACGGTCAGGCCGGTTACCAACCGGCCCCACGTTTCAAGCGATTGCGTCGCGCGCCAGGATGTCGTTGATGCGCCGTGCGAACGCCTGCGGGTTGGGCACCTTCGACCCCTCCGCGATCACCGCCTCGTCGTACAGCAGCCGGCAGTACGCCTCCAGCCGCGCGTCCGCCGCGTCCTTCGCCAGCAGCCGCTGCATCCCCTGCACCGCGGCGTTGTCCGGGTTCACCTCGAGGATCTTCTTGTCCGGCGCCACCTCGTCGCCGCGACCCATCCGCCGCAGCAGCCGCTCCATGTGGGCGCCCATCGCCCCCTCCTCGGCCACCAGGCACGCCGCACTCTCCTTCAGGCGGTTCGACAGCCGCACGTCCTTCACCTCCGGCAGCTTCCCCTTCATGAAGTCGAGCAGCGCCTGGAACTGGCCCTTTTTCGCCTCGTCAATCTCGCCGGCCTTCAGTTCGCCGCGGTCCACGGCCCTGAACTGCTTGCCCTTGTACTCGCCCAGCGAGCCCATGACGTACTCGTCCACCGGGTCGGTCAGCAGCAGCACCTCCTGCGCCGTCGCGGTGAAGCTCTCCAAGTACGGCGAATGCTCGATCTGCGCGCGCGCCTCGCCGGTCAGGTAATAGATCGCCTCCTGCGACACCGGCATCCGCTCCATGTACTCGTCGAGCGTGACGTACTTGCCCGGCTCGGTCTTCGTGGACTCGAACAGCAGCAGCGCCGCGATCTTCTCGCGGTTGCCCCAGTCCTGGCCCACGCCCTCCTTGAGGATCGACCCCAGTTCCTTGAAGAACTTGATGTAGCCGTCGTACTCGCGACGCTTCCATTCGTCGAGGACGCTCAGCACCTTGTTGACGAGGTTCGACTTGATCTTCTCCAGCGGGGCGCTCTGCTGCAGGATCTCGCGCGAGACGTTCAGCGGCAGGTCGGGCGAATCGACCACGCCCTGGACGAAGCGCAGGTAGAGCGGCAGCAGCGCCTCGCAGTCGTCCATGATGAAGATGCGCTGGATGTACAGGTGCAGCCCCTTGCGCGACTCCGCCCGCCACTGGAAATCCAGCGAACGGTGCGCCGGCAGGAACAGCAGCGCCCGGAACTCGATCACGCCCTCGCCCCGGTAATGGATCGTCTTTGCCGGCTTCTCGTTGTCGTGGGCGATGAGCTTGTAGAACTCGTCGTACTCCTCCTGCGTCACCTCCGACTTGGCCCGCAGCCACAGCGCCTTGCGCGAGTTGAGCGTCTCCTCCGCGGTGACCTTCTTGCCGTCCTCCTCCTTCTCGACGTCCACGACGATCGGGTGCTCGACGAAGTCGGAGTACTTTTTGACGAGCTGGCGGAGTCGCCACGGGTCGAGGAACTCGGTGCTGTCGTTGCGCAGATGCAGGATGACGTCGGTGCCGTGCTTCTCCTTCTCGACGGCCTCGACGGAGAACTCGCCCTGGCCGTCGGACTCCCATTTGACGCCGTCGGCCTTCGCGCCGCCCGCGGGGCGCGAGACGACGGTGACCTTGTCGGCGACCATGAACGAGGAGTAGAAGCCGACGCCGAACTGGCCGATCAGGTCGGGCCGCTGTTCGGCGTCGGCCTTCTTGAGCGCCTCGAGGAAGGCGCGCGTCCCGGATTTGGCGATCGTGCCGAGGTTCTCGACGATCGACTCCTTCGACATGCCGATGCCGTTGTCCGAGATGGTCAGCGTGTTCTTCGCCGTATCGGGGATGATTTTGATCTTGTATTCCGAGTCGCCTTCGAGGAGTTCGTGTTTCGTGAGGGCCTGGAAGCGGAGGGTGTCAAGGGCGTCGCTGGCGTTGCTGATCAGCTCGCGCAGGAAGATGTCCTTGTGCGAGTAGAGCGAGTGGATGATCAGGTGCAGGAGCTGTTTCAGCTCGGTCTTGAACTGCAAGGTTTCGGTGCTCATGCCTTGGGACCTCCGTTGAACCTCGGGTTGCCAACGTCAGGCGAGCGGGGGTGTTTTTACGGATGTTGGGGCTGGCGCGAACGGCGCCAGGGATGGTGAACCCTATTTATCATAGCCGGCCGGCAACGCCCTGTCCGCCTCGCGGAGGAGGGCCGGGCAGGGCGGCGGTTCTTCGGTGGCGGGGGCCTTGCTCTCCGCCGGGCGCGGGCCGGCGCCGCCGCGGACGAGCGCCACGCCGGCCAGGATCACGCCGATGCCGGCCAGCAGCCACGGCGTCATGTCCTCGCCGTCAGCCCAGCCGACCAGCACGGCGACCGCCGGGTTGACGTAGGCGTAGGTGCTGGCCTGCGCGGCGGTGACGTGGCCGAGCAGCCAGTTGTACGAGACGAATCCCACCAGCGAGCCGACGACGAGCAGGTAGAAGAACGCCCCGGCGGCGCCCATCGTCACGTGGTCGGGGAGTTGCTCCGTCTCGCCGGCGGCGAGGCCGACCAGGGCGAGGGCGCCGCCGCCGAGTACCATCTGGTAGGCGGCGGCCGTCAGGTGCGAGCCGCGCAGACGATGGTGGCGCATCACCAGGGACCCCAGCGCCCACGAGCCGGCCGAGCCGAGGACCAGCAGCGGACCGAGGTCGCGCACCAAAGCGCCCAGGTCGTGCAACCGCGGACTCAGCAGGATGAGCACGCCGCCGAGGCCGATGAGCAGGCCGAGCCAGCCGCGGCCGCCGAGCCGTTCGCCGCCGGGCCAGCACATTCCCAGCAGGCCGACCCACAGCGGCGTGGTGGCGACCAGCACCGCGGCGACGCTGCTGGGTACCGTCTTCTGGGCGAGCGTGACGAGGCCGTTGCCGGCCACGAACAGGAGGCAGCCCGTCATGGCGACCAGGGCGAGGTCGCGGCGCGACAGCCCGAGCGGCCGGCCGCGTACGGCGAGGTAACCCAGCAGGAGCAGGCCGGCCAGGCAAATGCGGGTGCCGCCGAACAGGGCGGGCGGCAGGCTCTCGTTCTGGACGCCGCGCTTGATGGCGAGGTAGGTGGTGCCCCAGGCGGTGTAGAGCAGGGTGAAGGCGAGCACGATGGCCCAGGTCGCGGGTGGCTTGGGGGGTTGGGAAGAAGAGTGATTCATCCGCAGGCGGTTCCGGGGGGAGGGTGGGTCATGGCATGCAGAACTATTGTAGCGGGAATCGCCAACGAGACGAGCCGTTCGTGGGTCAGGACTCCGCTCCTGACATGGAGTTGTCAGGAGCGGAGTCCTGACCCACGGGCACTCCGAGTCACAGCAGCAGCAGCCACAGCCCGCCTGCGACCACCAGGGCGTCGATGATGACCCCAGTCTTCCAGCTCTGCGCCATGTCGGAGCAGTGCAGCCGCATGTGCCAGTGGTGCCAGAACGCCCCCAGCGACGTGCGCCGGAAACGGTCCTGCCACAGCGGCACCTCGTCGAGCACGTCGGGCAGGATGCCGCCGACCGCTCCGGCAATGAAGGCAACCGTGGTGTGCTGGGAAAAGTAGAAGAACCCGGTAAGGCTCAGGCCCAGCAGGATCTCGATCGCGATCAGGAGCGAGACGCTCCACGGCAGGTTGTTCTGCGGCGCCGGCCAGAAGGTGGCGGCGTCGGTGTGAGGGATCAGGTCCAGCACGTGGTGCGAGAGGATGCCGAACCCCAGGGCCACCGGGATGGCGAACGGAGGGGCCAGCTCTACGGACACCGCCGCTCCGATCGCGCCGCCGACGAGTAAGTGTCCAGTGCCGATCATGACAGTTCTCTACCCGAGGAATCTGTCGCCCGGAGGAAGGCCGCGAGAAATCGGGGCGAAGGTTGCCCGCGACGGGACGTTACAATACCCGCATGAACAAAAAAAGGCGGATCGAGCGCGAGTTCGGCGTCCCCGTCGCCGGGGAGATCCTGGAGCCGGAGCACTGGACGCAGACCGCCCTGAAACGCCTGCCGCCCGAGGGGCCCCTGGACTGGGAAGTACACTTCGGGCGCAAGGCCCCGGTGGTCCTCGACCTGGGCTGCGGCAACGGCCGTTTCCTGATCGGCAGCGCCGTCTGGCGTCCCGACCACGACCACCTCGGCGTGGACGCGCTGCCGGTGGTGATCCGCTACGCGACGCGGCGCGGCAACCAGCGCGGGCTGGGCAACCTGCGCTTCGCGGTCGCCGACGCCCGCACCTTCCTGGAGCGTTACGTGGTCCCAGGTAGTGTGTGTGAGATCCACAGTTACCACCCCCAGCCCTACTACGACCCCGCCCAGGTCTACCGCCGCCTGGTCACACCCGCCTTTCTGGCGCTGGTTCATCGGGCGCTGGCGCCCGCCGGCCTGTTCTTCGTGCAGACGGACAACCCGGGTTACTGGCGCTACCTGCAGGAGGTCGTGCCGGTGTTCTTCGATTTCCACGAGCAGGTGCGGCCGTGGCCGGACGGGCCGAAGGGTCGGACGCGGCGCGAGATCATCGCGCTGCGGCGCGGCCTGCCGGTCTTCCGCGGCCGGGGGACGAGGCGGGACGGCCTGAGTGAGCCGGAGGCGCTGACACTGGCCGAAGCGCTGCCCCCGCCGGTCTTCGACGCCGACGAACACCTGCGCGAATTGGATCAGCTGGAACGGGAGGCCCCGTCGGGAGATGGTTCCGGTCCCCGGCAGCGCAGGGGCCGTCGCGGCCGCTGACGCCAGGGCGAACGAGGGGGGCTGCTGCTCGCCAACTTCATTCTACGGCGGCAGGGCAAGGGGCGGGGGGGAGTTGGCTTACGAGCCGCCCGCCAGCTCGCGCTCGAGGTCTTCGAGTCGGCGGAGCCGGTGGTCGAGCTGGCCGCGCTCGAGGTGGTAGATGCCGGGCGGTTCGAGGACCTCGCCGGGCGCCAGCTTGCAGGCGGCCTGCTTGGCGCGGCTGCGGCGGAACCACTCGGCGAGGCACTCCGGACAACTCAGGGCGTAGGTCTTCAACTCGCCGGTGACGCCATCGGTCCAGCGCGCCGCGATCTTGCAGCTCGCCAGGCGGCCGCAGCCTCGTGTGTAACAGTAGATCGCATAAGGGGGCATTGGCACGACGGCCTCCTGTGGAGAAACGGTTCCGGCGGCGATAGCGGTTCGTGGCCGACTCGCTCCGCGAGTCGGCCACGAACCGCTACGCGCCGGTGCCAACCGCTCTAAACGAGGACCAGCGCGGCGCCGAGCAGCGCCATGCGCGCGAACGGGTTGCCGTCCACCGCCGGCGCGAACGCGAGCAGGACGCCGCGCTCGCCGGGCGCGAACGCCGCCAGCTCCAGGCCGGCCGGCGTGACGAACGCCGTCCCGGGGCCGCCCTCCTGACGGTGCAGCGCCGCCAGCCGCACGCCGTACGCATCGCGGACGGCCGACCGGTCGAACGAGCCGACGTGGCGCTCGTCGGCGTCGTGGACCTCCCAGGGCCGGTCCTTCCAGAACGGGCCGCGCAGGGTACACAGCAGGGAGGCGTCCTCGGTCTCGTACACCTCGAGCACCGGGGCGGCGAGCCAGCGCAGCCAGCTCGCCGGGCGCCGGCGGGCGACGAAGCCGAGCGGCTCGCCGGTCGCCGCGTCGAGGACCTGGCGGCGTGGGCCGGCGCGGGGCGCCGCCGGCGCGGCCGTCGGTTCGGCCCACGGGCAGAGCAGCAAGCGTTGGCGTTCCAGCATGCGACCGCCTTTCGTATCTCGCCGGGTGTCCCCCTCATGCTACCCCGGCGCGCGGACGCCCGCCACACGGCCCGCCCCGGCGCACCTCCTCGGGATGGAAAAACCTCACATTCGACCGTTTGCTTGCCGTGCGAGGGTGAGCTAAAGTTTCACAACGGAACAGCAAATGGGCTTCCCGTCCGAGAGAAACGACCTCATGCACACGATCTGTTGCAGTCTCGCCGCGCTGACGGTGGCGGGCATCTACTACTCCTGGCGGGCCTACGTGGACCGGCTGACCTACCGCGAGCGCACCCTGCGCGAGCGGGTGACGTACCTGCTCTGGGTGGTGGCCAACCAGGTTCGCTGAGGCGGCGGCTCCCGTCGCGGCGGGGTGGTGAAAAAAACGCGGGGCGAGTTTGACGGGGCGGACTTCCTGAGCTAGGTTTCGAGCGAAGACGCAATGGACGCGCGGGGAAGAGGCAACCCCACTCACCAGGAAGTCCCGACCGTCAACCTCCCCCGGTTCTCCCGGCGTGGTTTCTGAGTCATTCCGATTGTTGCCGTCGCGCCCCTCGGTAGCGCGGCGGATGAAGGCCCTGCCCAGGGGCGGCATCCTCCACCGAGACAGGGGTTCTCGTCCGTGCTTGCACGGGTGAGGCCCCTGTTTTCTTTTCCCCCTCCAACAATTCACCTATCGTAGGCGACTCGCTCCGCGAGTCGCTCCGAATTATCGTGGGCGACTCGCTCCGCGAGTCGCTCCGAATTATCGTGGGCGACTCGCTCCGCGAGTCGCTCCGAATGTGGACGGAGCGCTCACCTCTGGGGCAGGCGCCGCGACTCGCGGAGCGAGTCGCCCACGAACCCGGAACAGCTGCCCGCGGTCAGCAGAACCGCGGCCGAACTCCATGATTGCCTTGCCACCCCTGCCGACGGCGGATTACAATCGATGGTTGACCGTCCCGGCAAGGATGGAAGGGGGGCGGCGGCCGCGGGCTACCTGGTCTGCCGTGCCGTACCGCCAGGTTCGGCTGCCGCCGGGGCGATCACACTAGGGGGGACCTTCGATGAACAAGCCTTTCGGCCTGCCCGCCACGCTGCGCACCAAGCTCGCCGCCCTCGGGCGGCGCATCCGCCTGCTGCGGGCGCTCCGCGGCGCCAGCCTGCTGCTGCTCACCCTCGTCGTCCTCCTGGGCGGCATCTTCCTCGCCGACCTCCTCCTCGACCTCCCATCTGAAGTGCTGCGCGGCGCCGCTGTCGCCGTGGGGGTCGCGGCGCTGCTCGTCGTGATCGTCGGCCTCGTCGTCCCCCTGTGCCGGCGCTTCGACACCGAGGGCCTCGCCGCCCTGATCGAGGAGCGCTACCCCGAACTGGGCGAGCGCCTCACCACGACCGTCGAGCTGGCCGGCAAGGGCGACAGCTGGCACGGCTCGCACGCCCTGATCGAATTGCTGATCGACGAGACCGAGCGCCGCGCCCATCCGCTCGACTTCACCCGCGCCTTCCCCGCACGCGCGACCGGCTGGCTGACGCTGGCCGCCCTGCTCGCGGTCCTCGGCGCCGGGCTGCCCGCACTGGTGTGGGGCGACAGGTACGCGGAATTCGGCCAGCGGCTGCTCTCGGCGTGGTCCCCCGCTGAGCCCGAGCCGGCCGCTCGCTACGCCCTGCAGGTCAACCCGGGCAACACCCACGCCGCCAGGGGACGCCCCCTGTCCCTGCTCGTGCTGGCCCATGCCGAGGGGGTCCGGATGAAGCCGGCCGCCTCGGCCACGCTGGTCTACACCGACGCCGAGGCGCGCCCCGTCCGCGTCCGTATGCCGGCCGACCCCGCCGCCCTGCCCGCCCTGGCCGCCGGCACCGTCGCCTTCGCCGCTGCGCCGGGTGCGCTGCCGTTATCGGCCCCCGCGCCGCTCCTGGCCGGCGTCGGCCCGCGCAGCCGCGTGTTCGCCTACCACTTCGACAAGCTCACCGGCGATCTGCCCTTCCACGTCGAGGTCGGCGATGCGCGCAGCGACTCCTACCGCGTGACGGCGGTCGATCCCGTGGAGCTGGCACCCGACAGCCCGACCGCGACGGTCGCCGCCCCCGCCTACGCCAACCCGACCGTCCACCCCGAGCAGAAAGTCGCCGCCCTGAGCGAGCTGTTCGCCCACGAGTACGGCCGGGTGACGTTTGACTTCCGCTTCACGCGCCCCGCCGTCGTCGCCCGGCTCGAAGTGGCCCGCAAGGGCGAGACCGGCCGGGCCGCACAGGCCTGGGCGCTGCCGCTGCCCCTGGAGGGCGACCGTCAACAGGCGCTCTTCCAGGTGCCGTCCCTGCGCCAGGGCAACTATGACCTGAGGCTCATCCTCGAGGCGGAGCACGGCATTCGCACGGCCTACGACCTGCGGCCGCTGACCGTCCGCGCCGACGAGGCGCCGGCGTTCACGCGCAAGCCCGAGGTGCCCGGCTTCCAGCCGACCGAGGCCCGGCCCGACTGGAACGTCGCCGCCGACCCGACCGGCGGTCGCTTCAACCCGGTGCGCGGCGGCGTCGGCGGGAGCAACGCCCGCGAGGTCGCGCCCGGCGACACCGTCAAGCTCAAGGTCACCGCCGAGGACGACCTCGGCATGGACAAGGTGGAGCTGGAATATCGCGTCAACGGCGGACCATCGCGGTTCGAGACGATCGCCGACGGCGCCGGCCAACTCAAGGCCGAGCCGCCGCAGGGCGAGTACGGGTTCAGGCTGGCCGGCAAGGTGAAGGAGGGCGATGTCGTCCTTTACCGCGTCAAGGCCGCCGACAACCGCCGCGTGGCGAAGGCGAGCTTCCGCGACGCCGACGGCCGGGCCGCCCCCGGCGGCAAGCTGGAGCCGCACGTCATCTACTTCCCCGAGCGGCTCAACGGCAAGGACCGCTGGTTCGCCCTGCGCGTCAACAGCAAGGCCGAGCCGCTCGCGAAGCAGGAAATCGAGGCGGAGCGCGACCGCGTCCGCCAGAAGCTCGACGCCATCCAGAAGAAGCTCGGCGCCGAGCGCGGGCAGCTCACCAAAGTGCGGAACGAGACGCGCAACCGGCCGCAGCTGAGCCCCGAGCAGAAGTCCGGCGTGCAGGCCCTGCGCCGCGACAACCGCGCCGTCCGCACCGACCTGCGCCAGCTCGCCGACGAGACCGCCCAGTCGCCCGCACTGCAGCAGATCACCGATGTGGCGCAGCAGGTCGCCGACCAGGAGATGACCCGCAGCGATGAGGCACTGAACCAGGCGCAAAATAAGAAGACCGACGCCCCGCGCCGCGAGCAGCAGTTCCAGAAGGCCGACGAGGAGCTGGCCCGCGCCCAGAAACAGCTCGACCTCCTCAAGCAGCAGAACGAGAAGCTGGCCCGCGACCGCCTCGACCAGTTGAAGCTGGAACAGCTGGCGCAGCGGCAGCAGGAACTGGGCAAGCGCGCTGCCGACGTGGCCGCGAAGAACCCCATGCAGGACCCGGAGGCGAAGAAGGACCTCGACGCCCTGCGGGCCGAGCAGACGCAGGTCGCCGAGGAGCTGAAGCGGTTGACCGAGCAGAGCGACCTGTTCAAAACGGCCCTCGACGCGGCCGCCGCCGAGCAGGCCAAGCAGCTCGCCGACCAGGCGAAGGAGCTGGCCGAGGCGCAGCGCGACCTCAACGAGGCGGCGAAGGACGGCCTGCAGAAAGAGCTGCAGGGGAAGTTCGCCGAGCTGGCCCGCAAGCAGCAGGAGCTGGCCCAGAAGGCGACCGAGCTGGCGCGCGAGACCGCCCAGCCCGCGAAGGCCGCCAACAAGCAGCCGCTGCGGCCCGACGCCGCCCAAAAGGCCGCCGACGCCCTCAAGCAGGGCGACCCCACCGAGGCCGTGCAGAAGCAGGACCAGTCGGCGAAGGAACTGGATCGCCTGGCCCTCGACCTCGACAAGGCGATGGACCTGGCCCGCGACCCGCGCGAGGCGGCTCGCCAGCTCGCCAACCTGCAGGAGGCGCTGAAGAAGCGCGTGCAGGAGGAGATGAACAGGAAGGGCGAGAAGACGCCGGTCGGCGAGCGCGTCAAGAAGTTTCGCCCCGAGCAGGAGGCCCTGCTGCGGGCCGTGAAGGCCCTGGAGGTACACGAGGCGCAGAAGCCCGCGAAGGACGCCCAGAAGCAGGCGACCGAGCGCATGGCCAACGCGACCAAGGCGCTCGAGCAGCAGAACCCGCACTGGGCAAAGGACCAGATGGAGCAGGCCCGTCAGGCGCTGCTGCGGTTGGCCCAGACGCTGCCGAGCGAGGAGCAGCGCCGCCAGCAGGCGCTGAACCAGGTCGCCGACCTGCGCCGCCACCAGGAGGACCTCGCCCGCCAGGCCGAACAGACCTTGAAGAACGCGGAGCAGCAGAAGCCCGCGGCCCCGAAGGCCCAGGTGGGCAAGATGCTGGCCGCCGCCGCCCAGCGCCAGGCGCAGCTCGCCGAGCGGCTGGGCAAGCTCGACATCCCCGGCCAGAAGCCTCGCCAGGACCGGACCGAGAAGGCGCTCAACAAGGCGCTGAACGACCTGCTCGAACCGCAGGTCCAGGACGTGCCCGCCTCGCAGCAGGAGGCGAAGCGTGAGCTGGAGCGGTTGGAGCAGGCGCTGCGCGGCCAGCAGCCCGCCGACGAAAAGGCGCGTGAGCTGGCCCGCAAGCAGAAGGAGCTGAACCAGGAGGCGGCGAAGCTGGCCGCCGCGCCGGAGAAGGCCACGCCCGCCGAGATGAAGGCGCTGCAGGAGAAACAGCAGCAGATCGCCAAGGAGACGCAGGCCCTGCCGGCGCAGGACGCCCCGCTGCAGGCCGCCGAGGCCGCCAAGGCGACCAAACAGGCCGCCGAGGCCGCCAAGGCGCAGCCGGCCGCGCCGGCCGCCCAGCAGAAGATGGCGGACGCCGCGAAGGCGCTCGACAAGCTCGCCGACCAGCTCGCGGGCAAGGAGAACAATGCCGCCCGCGCCGAGCGCCTGGCCGAGGCGCAGGCGAAGCTCGCGGCCGACGCCGAGAAGCAGCCCGCGAAGGCGAACGCGGCCGAGGCGCAGCAACAGCAAAAGCAGATCGCCGACGAGGCCAAACAGGTCCGCGGCGATCAGGAGGCCGCGGCCGAGAAGAAGCAGGCCGCCGAGGCGCTGGCGAAGGCGCAGCAGCCCGGCCAGGCGCCCGCGCAGCAGGCGAAGGCCCAGCACGCCGCGGCGGACGCTCTGCGCGACCTGGCCGACAAGCTCGCCGGCCGCAACGACGCCGCCGCCAAGGCCGCCGAGCTGGCCCGCCAGCAGCGCGACCTGGCGAAGGAGGTCGCCGGCGAGAAGAAGGACCCGACGGTACGCCGGCCGGAGCAGAACAAGGACGACCTCGCCGAGCTGGCCCGCAAGGCCGCCCAGAAGCAGGCGGACCTCGCCCGGCAGACCGAGCGCCTGAACGCGAAGGGGGCAGAGCAGGCGCAGAAGCAGGCCGCCGAGCAGATGGCGGCCGCCCAGAAGGCGCTCGACCAGGCCAAGGACCCCGCCCAGGCGAAGGAGGCCCTCACCCGCGCCGCCCAGGCCGCGGATGACCTCGCGAAGGAGCTGGCGCGGCAGCAGGCGGCGAAGCCCGCGCCGCCGAAGGCCGGCGAGCACACCGCGGCGAAGCCCGGCCAGCAGGCGCCGAAGCAGACGGCGCAGCAGCTCGCCCAGCAGCAGAAGCAGCTCGCCCAGGCGACGCAGCGGGCGCAGCAGCAGGCACAGGGCAAGCCTGCCCCCCAGCAGCAGGACGCCCTCAAGCAGGCGCTGGAGAACGTCGCGAAGCAGCAGGCGCAGCTCAACCAGCAGGCGGCGCAGCTGGAGGCGAACAAGGCGCAGACCGGCCTGGAGAAGGCCCGCCAGGCGATGAACCAGGCCCAGGAGGCCCTGCAGAAGAACGACGCGCCCACGGCCCGCCGCAAGCAGCAGGAGGCGGCCGACGCCCTCGCCAAGCTGGCCCGTCAGCTGCCCGACAAGGCCCCGGCGCAGGCCGCGCCGAAGGAGCCGGGCGCGCCGCCGCAGGGGCTGCCGACGAAGCAGCAGGCCGAGCAGGCCCGCCAGCTCGCGAAGGAGCAGAAGGACCTGCGCGACGCCGTGCAAAAGATGGCCGCCGAGGCGGCCGCCCTGCGCAAGACCCAGCCCGAGGAGCAGAACCCGCTCGGCGAGCTGGCCCGCAAGCAGAAGGACATCGCCCAGGAGACGGCGAAGCTCGCGAAGGACGTCGCCAAGGAGCAGGGCCAGCAGGCGCCCGTCGCGAAGCAGGCGCAGGACGCCGCCCAGCAGGCGCAGAAGGCCGCCCAGCAGGCGCAGGTCGGAGCGGCGCCACAGGCGCAGAAGACCGGCGAACAGCTCGCGCAGAACCTGCGCAAGCTGGCCCAGGACCTCAACAACACGCCGCGCGGCGACGCCGACCCCAAGGCGCCCGAGCCGGCGCAGCGCGCCGCCCAGCTCGCGCAGAAGCAGGAGGAGTTGAACCGCCAGATGAAGCCGCAGGCGGCCGACCTGGCGGCGCAGAAGGCACAGCAGGACGCGCGGCAGGGCGAGCTGGCGAAGCAGACCGGCGAGCTGGCCAAGGAGCTGGGCAAGCTCGGTCAGGAGGCGGGCACGCCGCAGGCCAAGGTCGCCGCCAACCAGGCGACCAACGCGGCGAAGCAGGCGCAGCAGGCGATGCAGCAGGCCCAGGCCCAGGCCAAGCAGGGCAACGAGGGCAAGGCCGGTCAGGAGGGCCAGAAGGCCGCCCAGCTGCTGGCCCAGGCCGCCCAGCAGGCCGCGCAGGCCGCCCAGCAGATGGCGAAGGCGCCCGGCCAGCCGGGTCAGAAGCCCGGCCAGCAGGCGGACAACCAGGCCGGCAAGGAGACGGGGCAGGCGCTACAGCAGGGCAAGGAGCAGATCGGCCAGGCCCAGGCCAAGCTCGGTCAGGGCCAGCCGAAGGACGCTCAGGGCGCGATGGCGAAGGCGGCCGACGCGCTGCAGCAGGCGGCGGCGAAGGCCGGCCAGCAGCTGACGAAGCCGCAGCAGTCGGGTCAGCCGACCCCGTTCGCCAAGGAGCCGGGGCCGAAGGGTGCCGCCCCGGTGGGCGCCATCGACCTGGGCAAGTTCGGCAAGGAGATGAAGAAGTATGCCGGCCGTTCCTGGGGCGAGCTGCCCGGGGAGCTGCGCACGCGGATCCTGCAGGACATGCGGGCTCGCTACGGCGAGGACTACGCCGGCATCATTCAGCGCTACTTCGAGCAGATCGCCGACACGAACCGCTCGCGGCGCAAGTAACCCCAGACACATGCCCGACGCGCAAGCGCGGGATCCCTCGCGTGCGCGTCGGGCTTGTGTCGGGGGTTACCTCGGCAAGCAAGATGGTCACACAAGCCCGACGCGCAAGCGA
>JBBRPS010000137.1:0-16084 GCA_038227745.1 Gemmatales bacterium
ACGTCCCGGCGCTGGACGATCCCGCGCTCTACATCAACCGCGAACTGAGCTGGCTCGAGTTCAACCTGCGCGTGCTCGAGGAGGCGCGCGACCGCAGCGTGCCGCGGCTGGAGCGCCTCAAGTTCCTGGCGATCTTCGGCTCCAATCTCGACGAGTTCTTCATGGTCCGCGTCGGCGGCCTGCAGCAGAAGGTCCACGCCGGCATCGCCGTCGGCTCCGGCGCCGACCGCATGGCCCCCCGCGAACAGCTCGACCGCATTCGCCAGATCGTCCGCCAGGCCCTCGGCGAAGTCAACGCCTGCCTCACCGAGGAGATCCTGCCCGCCCTCGAAAAAGAGGGCATCGCCATCCGCGGCCTCAGCCAGCTCACCGACTCCAACCGCCGCCACCTTCGCGAGGTCTTCCGCCGCGAGATCTACCCGGTGCTGACGCCGCTCGCCATCGACCCCGGCCACCCGTTCCCGCACCTGCTCAACAAGTCGCTCAACCTCGCCGTGCTGCTGCAGCGCCCGGGCCACGCCGACAAGCTCTTCGCCGTCGTCCAGGTGCCGAGCGTCCTGCCGCGCTTCGTCGCCCTGCCGGGCGAGCGCGGCCACGTCTTCACCACGCTGGAGACGGTCATCCGCATGCACATGCCGGAGCTGTTCCCCGGCATGGAGCTGGACTGCGCCACCGTCTTCCGCGTCACGCGCAACAGCGAGTACGAGATCGACGACGACGAGGTGGAGGACCTGCTCAAGGCGATTGAAGAAGAGGTGCGCAAGCGGCGGCGCGGCGACGCCGTGCGGCTGGAGCTCGAGGCCAACGCGCCCCTGGAGGTGGAATTGCTGCTGACCGAGGCGCTCGACCTGGAGCCGCCCGACGTGTTCCGCGTGCCGGGGCTGCTCGACCTGACGGCCCTGTTCCAGATCCACGGCCTGCCGGGTTACCCGCAGCTGCGCGACCCGCCGTTCGTGCCGCAGCCGATCCCCGAGTTCCTGCAGGCGAACAGCCAGTGGGCGGCGATCCGCGCCCGCGACATCCTCGTCCACCACCCGTACGAGTCGTTCGTCCACGTCATCGACTTCATCGAGACCGCCGCCGTGGACGAGCGGGTGCTGGCGATCAAGCAGACGCTGTACCGCACCAGCAGCGACTCGCCGATCGTCCGCGCCCTGCAGCGTGCCGCGGACAACGGCAAGCAGGTGACGGCGGTGATCGAGCTGAAGGCGCGGCTGGACGAGGAGCGCAACATCCTCTGGGCGCGCGAGCTGGAGAAGGCGGGCGTCCACGTGGTGTTCGGCTTCATCGGCCTGAAGACGCACTGCAAAGTGTCGCTGGTGGTGCGGCGCGAGGACGACGGCATCCGCCGTTACGTCCACCTGGCGACGGGCAACTACAACCCGCAGACGGCGCGCATCTACAGCGACCTGGGCTACTTCACCTGCAACCCCGAGTTCTGCGAGGACGCCTCGGCGCTGTTCAACTACCTGACGGGCTATTGCGAGCTGCCGCAGTGGCGCAAGCTCATCGTCGCGCCCAGCCGGATGCAGAACTTCATGATCGAGAGGATCCACCTGGAGGGGGTGATCCAGCAGGCCGGCGGCAAGGGGCGGATCATCGCGAAGATCAACGGGCTGCTGGAGCCGGCGATCGTGCAGGCGCTCTACCGCGCCAGCCAGGCGGGCGTGCAAATCGACCTGATCTGCCGCGGCATCTGCGCGCTGCGGCCGCACGTGCCGGGCGTGAGCGACAACATCCGCGTGGTGTCGATCGTGGACCGCTTCCTGGAGCACAGCCGGATTTTCTACTTCGGCAACAACGGCGATCCGCAGGTGTACGTCGGCTCGGCGGACTGGATGGACCGCAACCTGAGCCGGCGCGTGGAGGTGGTGTTCCCGGTGGAGGTGCCGGACCTGAAGCAGCGCGTGATCCGCGAGATCCTGACGACCTCACTGGCGGACAACGTCAAGGCGCGGGAGCTGTTGCCCGACGGCAGCTATCGGCGGCTGATGCCGGAGCCGGGCCAGCCCCTGGTGCGCAGCCAGGAGCGTTTTCTGGAGATCGCGGCGCAGAACGCGGTGCGGCGCCTGACCGAGGCGCCCGCGCCGGCGCCGAGCGCCGCGCGCCCCCACCGCGTCAAGGGCCGCAAACGGCCGCGGGCGTGAAACGGGTCCACATCGACCTCCCCTCAGAGTAGTCTTCGTCTCTCATGCCCCTATCATTTTCCGCGTGTTAAAATCCTTCTTAGTTGTCCCACCCCACTACCCACCGGGGCACGGCCCTCACTCCGGTCGGGGGCGGCTCCCTGCCGATCGAATCGCGACGGCACGCACCACCGTTCCCAGACGACGAGAGGTATTGCGCATGTTGCGGCGGTATCCGCGTACGGCGGCCCTGTTCCTTCTCCTGAACGTCGCCGACCTGGCCTTGACGTGCCACCTCCTCCGCATGAGCGCCGGGGAGGTCTACGAGGCCAACGGGGTCGCGGCCGCCGTGCTGGAACATTTCGGCGTGGCCGGCCTGGCCGCGTTCAAGGCGTTCGTCGTGCTGCTGGCCGCTATTCTCGTGGCGGTCGTCGCCGCCTACCGTCCGGCGGCGGCGCAGCGGCTGGCGGCCTTCGGCTGCGCCGCTGTCGGCGCCGTCGTCCTCTACAGCCTCGCGCTCTGGGGGTGGGTGGGAGCGCAACCCCGAGCGACCTGGGGGCAGGGCATGGCCGAGATCGAGCGGCAGGCCAAAGACCTCGACCGGCGCCAGCGGAATCACGCCGAGTTCCGGGCTGACCTGGAACGGACGATGGCGGCGCTCGCCGCGGGCCAGTGTACCCTGCGCGAGGCCGTCGCGCGACTGCGGGCCACGGTCGGAGGTAAGGACCCATCCGTCGTCGCCCTGTACCGGAGTGCCGTGGATACCAAGTCCGACGCGGAGTGCCTGGCCGCCATGACCGTCAACGCCGCCATCGTTCAGCTTTACGAGGAAGGCTCCACGGCGGGCCGTCGGCGAGTGCATGAACTGCTGGGCGCCTACCGGGCCGAGTACGGCCCGGAGCTGTGTCCCTACCTGCTCGCGACCGTCGAGGAATTCGAGCCGGGGCGCCCGGACGAGCGCCAGACGGTCGCGGCTGCCCCCCTGCCGGAGGTCCCGCATACGTCCGGCGGCGGGTGGGGGATGAACGGCGGCAGCCCTCGATGTGCTCCGCGCGGCCGCCACTACACTCGGGGTTGGCCGCGCGCGCCGCACGGCGGCCGGTTCAATCGACGCCGGGCGGCTTTCGGAACCCTTCCCCCTTCGGCGATGTGACACAGCCGGTGCGCGGTGAGCCAGACGGACCCGCGCTCTCGCTCCCAAGTCGGTGGCTCCCGGCAAGTCCAACGCGAGCCGCTGCATGACGGTGTCTGACAACTCCCCTATACTCCTGCGAATCAACATCGCGTTTCATGGTCTTTCCCGATATGACCCGCCGCCGTCCGCCCGCGGCGGCCAGGAACGCACTTTTCTTGCTTTCAATACCACCGAACGGTCGATAGAGTACAATTGTCCCCACTCTGGACAGTTGGCCATGCCAACAAGGAGGAGTCGGCGAGAACATCGCAAGGCAAGGGAGTGATCGCGCATGGACAGAGGATCGTCTGACGTGGTGCTGGGGATTGACCTGTTCGCCGGGGCGGGTGGCCTGACCCTTGGCCTGAAGCAGGCCGGGGTCAAGACGGTGTGTGCGGCGGAGAGGGACGCCCACCGGGTCTGCACCTTTGCCAAACACACTCCGGCCGCGGACCTCCTGGCCGCCGACATCCGGCAGGTAGACTTCTCCCGCTACCGGCGAAAAGTGGACCTCGTCTACGGCGGTCCCCCGTGTCAGCCTTTCTCCTCCGGCGGCCTGCGGAACGCGGCGGCCGACCACCGTGACATGATTCCTTCCTTCATCCAGACCGTGAAGGAGGTTCAACCGCTCGCCTTCCTCATGGAGAACGTGCCGGGACTAGTCGCGGGTGACCGGGCGGCCTACCTGTCCCGCATCCTCGCCGCGTTCCAGGAATTGGACTACCGGGTCGCCTGGAAGGTGGTGAATGCGGCTGACTTCGGCGTACCGCAAAAGCGCCGCCGTCTCTTCGTCGTCGGCATGCGCCACCGCCGCTTCCGGTTCCCGAAGGAGACACACGGCCCCGCCCGTAAGCACCCGCACGTTGCCGTCGCGGACGTCCTGCCGCCTCACCAACTCGGGGCGGCGAACCCGTCGAAAGTCTTCTACGCCAAGACACCCGACCTCCGGCCCAGCCCCCACGACGGCCACCTCTTCAACGGCGGGGGCAGGCCCATCGACCGCAGCAAGCCCTGCCACACCATCCTCGCCTCCGCCGGCGGCAACAAGACCCACTTCTTCGATGAACTCGCCCTGGTGCCCGCGTACCACCGTCACCTCCAAAAGGGGGGCGCGCCGAGAAACGGCACGCTGCCCAGCGCCCGCCGCCTCACCGTCCTGGAGTCCGCCCTCCTCCAGACGTTCCCCGCGGACCTCGTCTTTGCCGGCCCCCGGAGCAGCCAGTATCATCAAGTGGGCGACGCCGTACCGCCGCTGCTCGCCGCGGTCCTCGGCAAGGCACTCGTCGCGCAGATGCGCGGCGACGCCACGGAAGCCCCGGCCGAGTCCGACACCGTCGAACAAGGACTCCTCTTCTAATGGCCGCCAGGAACCTGCAGGTCGAAGAAGCAGTCACCCATGCGCTCGAACGGATAGACCATTTCTTCTCCGGCGGGGAGGTCGTGCTGCCGGCCGCTCCCCACCGTCGCGCGTGCGAGGACTTGCTGGAGGGGCAGAGGGCGAGTGTCAAAGTCGCGGCGATGTTCTTGATGTTCTACTGGTTACGGGAGGAAGGCTGGGACCGTGACTCCGTGCCCGTGGGGACCAGGGGCACCTACGGAGACAAGCGGCTGTCGGAAGAACTGACCCTGAGGCACATCACTCTCCACGATAACATCACCGCGTTCGCGGAAAACCTGGGCTGGAAGGGCAACGTGCGCAACGTCCGGCTGTCGCGCGACCCGCGGTTCAATGACTTCCTGGCGAGCGTCGCCGACGCCAAGCCGCAAGAGCGGGCCAGGATCGCCGACTTCTTCGCCCAGCGCTTCGCCGAATCGAGGAGGGAGAGCCCGCCGTTGCCGCCCGTCGGGCCGGATGTCCTCACTTTCGTCCGCGCCAAGGCCCTGTTCTACGCCCTGCTGGAGACGCCGTCCGAAGGCCACATCCAGCAGTTCCTCGTTGTCGGCCTGCTCCATGAATACCGCCGCCGGCACGCGATCGAGGTCGTGACGCACCACCCTCACGCCGCCGACACCTACGATGACACCGCCGGCGACATTGAGGAGTTCCATGAAGGCCATTTGCTCCGGGCGTACGAGGTCACCGTCAGGCCGGACTGGCAGAACCGCATTTCCAACTTCCAGCGGAAGATGGACCGCTGCGGGCTCACGAAGTACGTCCTCCTTGCCGCCGGCATCAACGACGATGACCAGTGGGCCGTCCCAGCAAGGATGGCCCTGTCCCTGGAGGCGTACGGGCGCGATATTGCCGTCGTGGACATCCGCGATGTCCTCAACTTCCTCGCAGCCGAACTGACGCCGCGAGAACTGCGGGCGGCCGTCAACAGGACTTACGAGTACCTCTCGGATCCGAAACTCTGCGGCCGCGATGACTTCAAGGCCCTGTACCGTGAGGCCGTCCGGGGTTGGCTGGACACGGTCCACGAAGCCACAGGAGGGCAGGGATGATGGAGCGCGCACTCCGAAAGCTCCTGAAAGGGGGACGGTTCGAGAACGTCCCCGAGGGGCATTCCCTGCGGATGAAAGCGATCCGCGAGAAGGGAAACAAAAGCACGGAAACGCGCCTCCGGGGCATGCTCGTCCGTGCAGGCCTTCGTGGCTGGCGGGTCCATCCGAAGGGCCTGACCGGCAAACCGGACTTCCTGTTCCCCGTGGCTCGCGTGGTCGTCTTTGTGGATGGCTGCTTCTGGCACGCCTGCCCACGGTGTGGCCATGTCCCGAACGTCAACAAGCCCTACTGGAAGGCGAAAATCGAGCGGAACAGGCAGCGCGACCTCCTGAATACCCAGCGCTTGCGGGAGGAGGGTTACCGCGTCCTGCGCTTGTGGGAACACGATCTGCAAGAGGCACCGGGCGCCTGTATCCAGCGGCTCACGGCCCTCCTGGAGGATTGACCCCCGCTTCCAGAACCCGCCGCCAGCGGCGCGGCACGGCGGCGAAGGCCGCCTGGTACGTCGCCTCCAGGGGGACGAGGATGTGCGCCCCCGGCTCCAGGAACAGCGGCATGTCCGGCAACACGTCCCCCACCGCCACCGGCTCGACGTACGCGCGCACCGCCAGGCCGCTCTCGTAGGCGGCGAGCGTCAGCGGCCTGTCGAGGGCAGCGGTTTCCTGCCCCGCGACCTCGTCCCAGATGGCGGCGTGTATCCCGTGCTGGTCGCGCGGGCCGGGCGGATGCAGGTCGAGAATGAGCAGGTGAACGCGCTTATCGAGCAGTTCGGCGGCCTTCTCCACGAACGACCGCAGCGCGTTACGGCTCGCCTTGTTGCCCGGCGAGACGACCTCCACCAGCGCCGCGAGCCGATCGCCACTCACGTGCCGCACGGCGACGCTGTCCTGCTTGCGGCGGTAGAACTCGAATTCCGCCTCGGCGGTGAAGCGGACTTTCGGGGGCGTGGATGACAGCAGGCCTGCGCCGCCGTCCGACGCAGAAACGGCTTCGCTACCATCGGCGACCCTCTCCCCTGTCTTTGGGAAGGCCAGTACGTCCGGGGTGACGCGAACTGTCTGCGATTCGATAAGCGCGTAATAGTCATCCGGCAGCAGGCCGCGGTTCAGGACGCGCGCAATCTCGCCGATCCACGAATGCTGCAAGTCGTGGAAGATCCCCGCCTCAACCCGCGTCCAGTCATGAACCGGCATGGCTTTCCCTCCGCACGCGAATCCCCCGCCTGCGATTATACCTCCGAAGCGCCGCGTCCCACACGATTCATTGCCCCTGCCGCCGAGGCGCTCCCAGATCTCGTCTAGAGCGGGTTCCGGCTCCCTGGCCCCTTCTTGACCCCGCGCGCGCTCCTCCTATACTGAAATGACAGCAACGGCACCTGGTGACAGAAGCTCGACCTCAGGTCGGGTTTCTTTTTGCCCCAGTTCGTGAAAAAAGTCACAAAGTGGGGCGTCAGGTCCGCAAGCCGCGGCGAAGGGAGGGGATGGTGCAACCGCCTGTCGAGCCCTTTGACCTCAGTGCGTATTTCCCGATCTTTCTCTACCTCGTGGTAGTCGTGGGCTTTGCCTTCGTGACGCTCATCATGGCGCACACGATCGGCCCGCGCAAGGACACGCCCGTCAAGCTGATGACCTACGAATCGGGCATGGACCCCATCGGCGACGCCCGGCAGCGCTTCGACGTCAAGTTCTACTTGATCGCCATCATGTTCCTGGTGTTCGACGTCGAGTTGCTGTTCCTCTACCCGTGGGGCGTGATCGCCTACTCCGAGTCGCTCGGCCTACCCGCGGAGTTCAGCTTCCCGGTGTTCTGGTCGGTGCTGGTCTTCATCGGCCTGCTGCTGCTGGCGTACGTCTACGACTGGCGGAAGGGGGTGTTCCGATGGCGGTGAAAGTGCCGGAAAACGTGGTGCTGAGCCGGCTCGACCACCTGGCGAACTGGGTGCGGGCCAACAGCCTGTGGCCGATGCCGTTCGCGACGGCGTGCTGCGGCATCGAGCTGATGGCGACGGGCGCGGCGCGCCACGACATCGCCCGCTTCGGCGCCGAGGTGATGCGCTTCAGCCCGCGGCAGTGCGACGTGATGATCGTGGCCGGCCGGGTGGTGATGAAGATGTTGCCGGTGCTGCAGCGCATCTGGCTGCAGATGCCCGAGCCGAAGTGGTGCATCTCGATGGGCGCGTGCGCCTCGTCGGGTGGCGTCTTCGACACTTACGCGGTCGTGCAGGGGGTCGATCGGTTCATTCCCGTGGACGTCTACGTCCCCGGCTGTCCGCCGCGGCCGGAGCAGTTGATCCAGTCGATCATCGACCTGCAGGACCGGATTTACAAGACGGGCACGCTGAACGGCAAGGAGTTCGCTAGGCGGACGGAGTACGACGGGCCGCAGCCGGTGGCGTTCGCCCCGGGCAACGCGACGACGGCCCCGGGCGATTTTGAAACGTCCACGCGGGTGCGCGAGAAGTGACACGCCAGGCCCACGGGTGGCAACCCGTGGGCTTCTCACAAGTAGGAGGTCCGGCATGTCCGAGCCTGCTTACGAGGCGAAGCTGAAAGAGCGCTTCGGCGCCGATGGCTTCACGACGTCGCAGTTCCGCGACAACCGCCGCGTCGTCGTCAAGCCGGACAGACTTTACGCTTTTCTGGAATGTCTGAAGGGCGAGTGCAGCTTCGACATGCTGGCGGAGCTGACCGCCGTGGACTACCTCAACTACCCCGACGCGCGCGACCGCTTCGGCGTGGTGTACGTACTGCTGAACACGAAGACGGGCGAGCGCGTGTTCGTCAAGACGTACCTGAACGAGCCGGAGCTGACGCTGCCGTCGGCGTTCCCGCTGTGGAAGGGAGCCGACTGGCTGGAGCGCGAGGTCTACGACATGTACGGCATCGTCTTCGACGGCCACCCGGACCTGCGCCGCATCCTGATGCCGGAGGAGTTCACCAGCTATCCGCTCCGCAAAGACTACCCGCTGCGCGGCCGCGGCGAGCGGCACAACTTCCCCGTCATCACGCGGGCCGAGAGCTAAAGCCCACGGGCCGCGCCCCGTGGGCCTGGGAGGACCGAGATGCCCCTGGAACTGCTGGAAGCCGGCGTCCCCGAAGGCGAGGAGAAGGAGTTCCTCTGGACCCTCAACTTCGGGCCGCAGCACCCCGCCACGCACACCACGCTGCGGCTCATCCTCACCCTCGACGGCGAGACGGTCGTCAAGGCCGTGCCGGAGATCGGCTACCTGCACAGCGGCTTCGAGAAACTCGGCGAGGACCTCGACTACAACCAGTACGTTACCGTCGTCGATCGGATGAACTACATCTCGCCGTTCTACAACGAGATCGCGTGGCACCACACGGTCGAGAAGCTGATGGGCCTCGAGCTGACGCCGCGCTGCAAGTACCTGCGCACGCTCCTCGGCGAGCTGTCGCGCATCAGCGACCACCTGCTCTGCGTCGGCGCCGCGGCCCTCGACCTCGGGGCGCTCACGGCCTTCCTGTACGGCTTCTACCAGCGCGAGTTGCTCTACGACATCTTCGAGACGGCGTCGGGGCAACGCTTCCACATGAGCTACACGCGCGTCGGCGGCCTGGCCTTCGACGTGGACGAGCGCTTCCTCCGCCAGGTGCGCGACTTCATCAAGGGTTTCCCCAAGGCCCACGCCGACATCGTCCGGCTGCTCAACCGCAACCGCATCTTCATCGACCGCACCCGGGGCGTCGGCGTGCTGTCGAAGGAGGACGCGATCAACATGAGCGCCACCGGCCCGATCGCCCGCGCCAGCGGCGTGGTGCGCGACCTGCGCAAGGACGAGCCGTACCTGGCGTACAAGGACTTCGACTTCAAGGTGGTGTGCGCGAACGAGGGCGACTGCTTCGCCCGCTACCTGGTGCGCATGGACGAGATGATGGAGAGCCTGAAGATCGCGCACCAGGCGATCGAGAACCTGCCGGCCGGGCCGGTGAACGTGGACGGGGACAGCAAGGCGGTGCTGCCGGACCAGACGGCGATCTACCACAGCATCGAGAGCCTGATCCAGCACTTCGAGCTGGTGATGCTCAACCGCCGCTGGACGACGCCGCACGAGGAGGTCTACGGGGCGGTCGAGGCGCCGAACGGCGAGCTGGGGTTCTACGTGGTGGCCGACGGCAGCGGCGTGCCCTACCGGGCGCGGACGCGGCCGCCGTCGTACCTCCATTTTCAACTGTTCCCGTACCTGATCGTCGGCCACCAGCTGAGCGACGTGGTCGCCGTGCTGGGGAGTTTGAACATCATCGCCGCGGAGCTGGACCGATGAGCGTGTTGAGCGAAGAGATCCGGCAGCGGATCGAGGCCTACATCCCGCGCTACCCGAGCAAGCAGGCGGTGACGCTGCCGGCGCTGCACATCGTGCAGGACGAGCTGCGCTGCGTGCCGTGGGAGGCGATCCGCGAGATCGCCGACATGCTGGACCTCAGTCCCGCGGAGATCCACGACACGATGACGTTCTACGGCTTCTTCCGCGAGGAGGAGCAGCCGCTGGGGCGGACGCGGTTGTGGATCTGCCGCAGCCTGGCGTGCGCCCTGCGCGGTGGCGACGAGTTGCTGGGCGAGGTGTGCGCGAAGCTGGGCGTGAAGCCGGGCGGGACCACGGAGGATAAGAAGATCACGGTCGAGTTCGCGGAGTGCCTGGGGCTGTGCGAGGGGGCGCCCGCGGCGATGATCAACGACGTGGGGCGGCTGAACGTGACACCGGATAAGGTTGATGGGCTGCTGGCCGAGTTGAGACAATAGAAGGGTGCCCAGCGAAGGAGGGACCGGCCATGCGGCTCGAAGATTATTTGGAGTTCCTGAACACGGATCGAGGCGACTACATCCGCGTTCAAGGCACGCGGGTGGGCCTCGACGTGATCGTTGAGGAGTTCCACAAGGGGACTACCCCGGACCGGATTCAGCAGGCTTACCCGACAGTGACCTTGGAGCAGGTGTACGGGACTATCGCGTACTACCTTCATAACCAGGAAGAGGTGGACGAATACATCCGGCAAGACCGGGAGGCAAGGCAAGCGGCCTACGAGGAGTGGCGGAAGACCCACAAGCCTTCGCCCGTGGAGCAGCGGCTCCATGAGCTGCGTGGGCGGGCGGGCGGCAAGGAGCAGCCGTGATCCTATCCCCACCCCGTTTCCTCGTTGACGAGGACGTGCATGGCGATATCCCCCTGACTCTGCGAGACATGGAGTCCACCATGGACATCCTTGTTGTCGGAGAGGCTGGGGCACCTCCCAAGGGGACGCTGGATCCCGAACTGTTACTCGCGGCCGAGACGCTCGGGAGGACGCTGATCACGGGGGACCGCAGCAGTATGCCCGATCACCTGAAGGACCACTTTGCCGCCGGCCACCATACCAGTGGGGTGATCCTCCTGCGGTCCGGCTTCCCGTTCGGGCGCTACCTCAGGGAACTGCACCTGATCTGGTTCGCCATGACAGCCGATGAGTGGATCGACAGGACGGACTATATCCCTTACTGAGTGCCGCCGCGGCTGCCCCTGCGGTGAACGGACGACCCCAATGGCCGAATTTGAACCCGTTCTCCTGCGCCGCGTCCTCAAGAAGGCGTCCCCCTGGCTGGACGCCTACCGCGCCGACGGCGGCTACCGCGCCCTCGCCAAGGCGCTCAACGACATGTCGCCGGCCCAGGTCGCCGACTCCGTCAAGGCGTCCGGCCTGCGTGGCCGCGGCGGCGCCGGCTTCCCCACCGGCGTCAAGTGGACCTTCCTCCCCAAGGACCACCCCGGCCCCATCTACCTCTGCGTCAACGCCGACGAGAGCGAGCCCTGCACCTTCAACAACCGCGTCCTCATGGAGGAGGACCCGCACCAGGTCCTCGAGGGCATCCTCCTCGCCAGCTACGCCACGCGCGCCAGCACCGCCTACGTCTACATCCGCTACGAGTACGGCGACGGCTACCGCGCCATGCAGCGCGCCATCGACGAGTGCTACGCCAACAACCTGCTCGGCCGCAACATCCTCGGCAAGGACTTCCACCTGGACGTCTACATGCACCGCGGCGCCGGCGCGTACATCTGCGGCGAGGAGACGGGCCTGATCGAGAGCCTGGAGGGCAAGCGCGGCTGGCCGCGCATCAAGCCGCCCTTCCCCGCCGTCGAGGGCGCCTTCCGCAAGCCGACCGTCGTGAACAACATCGAGACGCTGGCGTGCGTGACCCATATCATCGACCGCGGGGCCGACTGGTTCAAGTCGATGGGCGTCCCGCCCGACCCGAAGAACCCGCGCGACGCCGGCAGCTACGGCCCCAAGCTCTACTGCATCAGCGGCCACGTGAACAACCCGTGCCTCGTCGAGTTGCCGCTGGGCGTCACGGTTCGCGAGCTGGTCGACAAGCACGGCGGGGGCGTCTGGAAGGGGCGCCGGGCCAAGGCCGCCATCCCCGGCGGCTTCAGCACGGGTCTGATGACCGAGGCGGAGTTCGACATGCCGCTCGACTTCAACGGTCCCGGCAAGGCGGCCTGCCTGGGCCTGGGCACCGCCGCGGTGACCGTCATCGACGACGCGACGAGCATTGTCGATGTACTGTATAACATTTGCCGCTTTTTCGAGCACGAGTCGTGCGGCCAGTGTACCCCGTGCCGTGAGGGCACCGGGTGGATGCTGAAGATCGTGACGCGGATGCGCATGGGCCAGGGCCGCATCGAGGACCTGGCGATCCTCGACGAGGTGGGCAAGTCGATCGGCATCATGCCGGGCACGACGATCTGCGGCCTGGCGGACGGGGCGGGCTGGCCGGTCAAGAACGCGGTGCAGAAGTTCCGGCCGGAATTGGAAGAGTGGATCCGGAGCGGGCGGAGGAGCGAGGCGAGGGAACTGGCCGGCGCTCATTGAGCCGGCGGGAGTGCGTTGTCCTTGAGGGAGGGCCGACCGCATGCGAGCCACGCTGAGCCTGGGCCTGGGCGTCTTGATCCTGCTGACCGGGGTGGCGCTGCCCGGGTGCTCCAAGAAACGGCGCTCTGACGACGACCCGGGGCCGGTCGTCCAGCAGCCGCCGAACCCGATGCCGCAACAGGTGCCCCCCGGCGTGCAGGGGCCTGTCAAGCAACCGCCCCCGCCGCCGCGCGGCATCGGGGTCGCGGCACGGGGGGACACAGAAGAGGTGAAGGGCGACATGAGGACTATCGCCCAACTCTACCAGGCGTATCACACGGAGTTCCGCAAGTCGCCCCCGAACCAGAAAGCGTTCATGGATTCCAACAGGCAGGCCAACGCCCTCTACCGCAAGTTCCAGAGCGGGCAATACAAGATCGTCCCGAACGTCCGGCCCGCCTCCGGGATCATCGTCGCCTATGAAGCGGTGGCGGACCAGAGCGGGCATCACGTCGTGGCCATGGGGGATGGGGCCGTGGACTTCGCCACCACCCAGGAACTGCGGGCCCAAGTGCCGGAAGAGAAGCAGGAACAGAAGCGTTAGAGCGGTGTGCAGGTCGGTGCAGTGGTTCGTGGCCGACTCGCTCCGCGAGTCGGGGACCAGCACCCCGACTCGCGGAGCGAGTCGGCCACGAACCGCTCCACTCCGTCGCCAACCGCTATAGCAGGACATGAGAAGCAAGATGGCAACCGTCACCGTCAACGGCAAGCCGGTCGATATCGGCAACGAGAAGCTGAACCTGGTCCAGGCCGCGGACAAGGGCGGGGTGTTCATCCCGCGCTACTGCTGGCACCCGGCGCTCAGCGTCGTCGCCAGCTGCCGCATGTGCCTCGTCGAGGTCGGCGACAAGAAGCCCGATGGCTCCGTCACCATGCAGCCGCGCGTCGTGCCCGCCTGCCAGACGCCCGCCAAGGACGGCACCGTTGTCGTCACCGACAGCCCCAGGGCGAAGGCCGCCCAGCAGCAGACCCTCGAAGCGCTCCTGCTCAACCACCCGCTCGACTGCCCCGTGTGCGACAAGGCCGGCGAGTGCATGTTACAGGACTTCAGCTATCACTTCGGGCGCTCCAGCAGCCGCATGGTCGATCCGAAGAACACGCCGCCCAACAAGCCGGACATCGGCGCGCACATCTCGCTGTTCACCGACCGCTGCATCATGTGCTCGCGCTGCGTCCGCTTCACGCGCGAGGTCAGCGGCACCGCCGAGCTGCACGTCGTCAACCGCGGCGACCACGCGGAAATCGACATCTTCCCCGGCGACCCGGTGAACAACAAGCTCGCCGGCAACGTCGTGGACTTGTGCCCCGTCGGCGCCCTGTGCAGCAACGACTTCCTGTACACGCAGCGCGTCTGGTTCCTCAAGGAGCAGAAGAGCGTTTGCCCCGACTGCAGCACCGGCTGCAGCATCTGGGTCGATCACAACAAGGAGATCGTCTACCGCCTCCGGCCGCGCGAGAACCTGCAGGCGCAGGGCTACTTCATGTGCGACGAGGGCCGCTTCGACTACCCGTACGTCAACGCCCGCGAGCGCCTGAACACGCCCCTGCACCGCCGCGACGCCGCCGGGCCGGAGACGGGCTGGGAGAAGGTGCTCCCCGCCCTGCGCCGCGACCTGCAGGAGGCCGCGAAGGACGGCGCCGTCGCGGCGGTGCTGTCGCCGTTCCTCACCTGCGAGGAGGCCTACCTGCTCGCGAAGTTCGTCAAGGGCCTGTCGGGCCAGGCGCGGCTGGCGCTGGGCCACGTCCCCATCGACGGCGAGGACGACACCTACCCCAAGGACCGGCGCGGCCGGCCGATCCAGCCGGTGAAGTTCACCATCCGCGCCGAGAAGTGCCCCAACCGCCGCGGCGTCGAGGAGGTGCTGAAGCACTTCCAGGGCGAGGTGATCGGTTACGACCGGATCCTCGAAGCGGCCCGCAGCGGTGAGCTGCGGGCGCTGTACGTGACGGCCGGCTACTCGCCGCGGGCCGGCGCGTGGGCGACCGAGGAGCAGGTCGAGGCGCTGAAGCGCGTCCCGCTGCTGGTGGTGCAGGACCTGTTCCCGAGCCCTGCGAGCGAGGCGGCTCGCTACGTGATCCCGGGCGTGAGCTTCGCGGAGAAAGAGGGGACGTTCGTCAATCACGCCGGCCTGGCGCAGGCGATCCGCTGGGCGGTGCGGCCGGTGCGCGGCGGGCGGACGGACGGGCAGACGTTCCTGGACCTGATGCAGCGGCGCGGCCTGGTCCACGCCCCGACGCTGCGGGCCGAGCTGGCCGCCGAGGTGCCGTACTTCGCGGCAATGGCGTCCGGCGACCTGGGCGACCACGGCGTGCGTCTCGAACAACCCGCGAACTAAAGTCCTCATCGAGCCCACGGGTTGCCACCCGTGGGCTTTAGCTAACCATGCACCCATTCGACCTCCTGCCGACGGTCATCACCAGCGCCCTGGTCCTGGGGGCCATCCTCGGCGCCTGCGCGTTCCTGATCTTCGTCGAGCGCAAGATCGCCGCGTACGTGCAGGACCGCATCGGGCCGAACCGCGTCGGACCGCGCGGCCTGCTGCAGTCGGTCGCCGACGGCCTGAAATTCCTCCTCATGGAGGAGATCGTCCCGCGGCACGTCGATAAGTTGCTCTACCTGCTCTCTCCCTGCCTCGCCCTGGCGCTGCCGCTGCTGGCGTTCTGCGTGGTGCCGTTCGGCGCCACCGAGGCGCCGCCGATCCCCCCGAAGCCGCCCATCGCCGTCTCCGAGAAGGCGCCGGCCGCCGAGCAGACACAGCACCAGAAGGCCGTGGAGAAGTACGAACAGGACCTGCGGACCTACCGCGAGCGGGCGAAGACCTACGGTGAGACGTATCAGTTCGTGATCGCGCCGGGGATCGACGTCGGCATCGTCCTCGTCTTCGCCATCTCGAGCCTGGCGGTTTACGGCGTCATCCTCGGCGGTTGGGCGGGCAACAACAAGTACAGCTTCCTCGGGGCGCTGCGCTCCAGCGCCCAGATCGTCAGCTACGAGATCCCGCTGGGGCTGTCGGTCCTCGGCGTGGTGCTGATGGCCCGCTCGCTGAACCTGGAGGAGATCGTCCAACGGCAGGCGGAGCCGACGTGGGCGATGTGGAATGTCGTCTATCAGCCGCTGGCGTTCCTGCTGTTCCTTATCGGCTCGTTCGCCGAGTGCAACCGCCTGCCGTTCGACCTGTCGGAGGCCGAGCAGGAGTTGATCGGCGGCTACCACACCGAGTACAGCGCGATGAAGTTCGCGATGTTCTTCCTCGGCGAGTACACGCACATGA
The DNA here is from genome assembly GCA_038227745.1 of Gemmatales bacterium. GTDB lineage: Bacteria > Planctomycetota > Planctomycetia > Gemmatales > Gemmataceae > DASPXY01. Next base: position 15,924 of record JBBRPS010000137.1, read on the forward strand.
TCACCACGAGCTTCCTGATGGTGGTCCTGTTCTTCGGCGGCTGGCACCTCCCGTGGGTGGCGACGCCGGAGGCCGGCTGGCTGGTGAAGCTCATCGTCTTCGGCGCCAAGATGGCGGCGTTCATCGTGTTCTACATGCTGGTGCGCTGGACGATCCCGCGC
>JBBRPS010000138.1:0-16061 GCA_038227745.1 Gemmatales bacterium
CGGCGCTGTGGATTTCTTCCAGTTTGGTATCGTGGTAGCCCTTCAGCGCAAACAGCCGAGCCGGCTCAGCGAGGATTCGGTCTCGTGTCACCAGTGCCCGGGGTTGCTTGACGTCTTTCATGGCCCGTCCATAAGAAACAGAGTAGTCTGTTTGTTATACTAACCGCAACAAACAGCCTTGTCAAGAGAAGTTTTGGTGGTGTCCTGCCAGCGCTGCCAACCGGCGGAATCCCAGGTTTTTCTGCGGATTCGGCGAGCGCCGACTTTTCGGCGCTGAACGGGCAACCCTTTACCCATTTTCGGCTTGCGTCAATTCGGCAACATTCGGCGGACACCACCTGAAGGTGGAACTACCAACCCCGCGGCGAAAGAGGAGCGCGTTTCAGGGCGTGAATTCCTCCACATTCTCGTTGCTATCCGCGCGCCGAGTTTCAATAATAATACCTGGAGGTCCTGCCTCACGATGCCCGCCTGCCCGCCCGCCTACCGGGGATTTCTGCCATGGCCCGCCGTTGGTACCCCGCCCTGTGTCTGTGTGCCGGTTGGTTGCTTTCCCTGACGTCCCGCGCCGCGGCCGACCCGCCCCGCGCCGGCGCTGACTTCTTCGAGAAGTCGGTCCGGCCCGTCCTCGCGGCGCACTGCTTCGAGTGTCACGGCGCCCGCAAGCAGCGCGGCGGCCTGCGCCTCGACTCGCGCGCGGCGCTCCTGACCGGCGGCGACAGCGGCCCGGCCGCCGTCCCCGGCAAGCCCGAGCAGAGCCTGCTCATCAAGGCCGTCCACTACAAGGCCGAGCCGAAGATGCCCCCCGACGCCCCGCTTCGCCCCGAGCAGGTCGCCGCCCTCGCCGCCTGGGTCAAGCAGGGCGCCCTCTGGCCGGCGACCACCGCCGAGGTCCGCCCGGCACCGAAGGGCCCCGGCTTCCGCATCACGCCCAAGGACCGCGCCTTCTGGTCCTTCCAGCCCGTCGCCGACCCGCCCGTCCCCGCCGTTCAGGACTGGGCCTGGCCGCGGACGTCCGTCGATCACTTCATCCTGGCGCGCCTGGAGGCCGCGAAACTCCGCCCCGTCGAGGCCGCGGACCGGCGCACCCTGATCCGCCGTGCCGCCTTCGACCTGACCGGCCTGCCGCCCACCCCCGAGGACGTCGAGGCATTCGTCGGGGACGAGTCGCCCGACGCCTTCGCAAAGGTGGTAGATCGGCTGCTGGCGTCGCCGCACTACGGCGAGCGCTGGGCGCGGCACTGGCTCGACGTCGCCCGCTACGGCGAGGACCAGGCCCACACCTTCCAGGCCCGCAAGTACCCGCAGGGCTTCCGCTACCGCGACTGGCTGGTCCGTGCCTTCAACGAGGACATGCCTTACGACCGCTTCGTCACCGAGCAGCTGGCCGCCGACCTCCTCGACGGGCCGGGCCGCGTCGAGCGCTTGCCGGCGCTCGGCTTCTTCGCCCTCGGCCCGGTCTACTACGGCGATCCGAAAAAGCTCGATCAGATCGACGACCGCATCGACACGCTGACGCGCGGCTTCCTCGGCCTGACGGTGGCGTGCGCCCGCTGCCACGACCACAAGTTCGACCCCATCTCCACGAAGGACTACTACGCCCTCGCCGGCGTCTTCGCCAGCACCGACTACCACGAGGTGTCGTTGGAGCCGGGCAAGGAGGGCCAGCCGCTGACCCCCGCCCCCAAGGGCAAGGCCCCCAAGGGCAAGAAGGCCGCGCCGACCGGGCCGTTCATCCACGCCCTCAAGGAGATGGCCCGCCCCGCTAACATGCGCGTCCACGTCCGCGGCAGCGCGAGCACACTCGGCGAAGAGGCCCCGCGCCGCTTCATGCCCATCCTTGCCGGCGACGACCCGCCGCCCTTCACGCACGGCAGCGGCCGGCTCGAAATGGCCCGCGCCATCGTCACGAAGGACAACCCGCTCACCGCCCGCGTCATGGTCAACCGCGCCTGGCAGCACCTGTTCGGCAAGGGCCTCGTTCGCACGCCGAGCAACTTTGGCGCCCTCGGCGAACGCCCCACCCACCCCGAGCTGCTCGACCACCTCGCGACGCGCTTCGTCGCGTCGGGCTGGTCGCTCAAGCGGCTGCTCCGCGACATCGTGCTGTCGGCGACCTATCAGCTGAGCAGCCGCGCCGAGCCGGGCAGCCAGGCGGCCGACCCGGAGAACAAACTGCTGTGGCGCGCCAACCGGCGGCGCCTGGAGGTCGAGGCGTGGCGCGACGCCCAACTCGCCGTGGCCGGTAACCTGGACCGGACGCTCGGCGGTCCGTCGGCCGACCTGGCTGCGCCGGACTACCGCCGCCGTACCCTGTACGGGACCGTCAGCCGGCACGAGCTGAACCCGTTGCTCCGCCTCTTCGACTTCCCCGACCCGAACATCACCAGCGGCGAGCGGACCGTGACCACCGTGCCGCTGCAGCAGCTCTTCGTGCTCAACAGCGAGTTCATGGTGCGCAACGCGAAGGCGCTGGCCGCCCGCCTCAATGCGGCGGCCGGCGACGACGCCGGCCGCATCCGCCACGCCTTCCTGCTGCTGTACGGCCGACCCGGGACGGAGCGCGAGTTGCAACTCGGTCTGGCGTTCCTGGCAAGCGGGGAAACGCCGGCGAACCGGGGGGCCTTGACCCGCTGGGAGCAGTACGCCCAGGTGCTGCTGAGCACCAACGAATTCCTTTACGTGGATTGATCGTCCCGAGCTGGGCTCTTCCGCGGAGCCTGCGAACGAGGGGGCCCTGAGCATGAACAATCACCCTGGAACGCTGTCGCGCCGCGAGGTCCTGTGCCGGATCGGCGGCGGCTTCGGCGCCCTGGCCCTGACGAGCGTCTTCGCCGACGCCGGCTTCCTCAGCGCCGCCCCGTCCGCCGCGGCCGCCAACCCGCTGGCGCCGAAGCCGCCGCACTTCACCCCGCGCGCCCGCCGACTCATTTTCCTCTTCATGAACGGCGGGCCGTCCCACGTGGACACCTTCGACCCCAAACCGGCACTCGCCCGCCACGCCGGCCAGCCCCTCCCCGAGCGCGTCCGCGCCGCGTCCGGCCGACCGAACAATGGCCGCCTCATGCCTTCGCCCTTCCGCGCCCGCCGCTTCGGCCAGAGCGGTATCGAACTGACCGAGATCTACCCCGAGGTCGGCCGCTGCATCGACGACATCTGCGTCCTGCGCTCGATGTACACCGACAACCCCAACCACGAGCCGGGCCTGCTGCTCATGAACACGGGCAACATGCAGCCCATCCGGCCCAGCATGGGCTCGTGGCTGACCTACGCCCTCGGCTCGGACAACCAGAACCTGCCCGGCTACGTCGTCCTGTGCCCCGGCCGCCCGGTCGTCGGCCCACAGCTCTGGAGCAACAGCTTCCTGCCCGGCATCTACCAGGGCACGCACATCAACAACCGCAGCATCGACCCGCGGACGATCATCCGCGACGTCAACAACCGCTACCTGCCGCCCGCGGCGCAGCGCGGCCAGCTCGACCTGCTGCAGCAGATGAACCAGCTCCACCTCGAGCGGCGCGGCCGCGACGAGCAGCTCGAGGCGCGCATCGCCTCGCTGGAAATGGCGTTCCGCATGCAGGCCGAGGCGCAGGAGACCTTCGACATCGGTCGGGAGTCGGCCGCGACACGGCGGCTGTACGGCGACGGCGAGTTCGCCAACGCCTGCCTGCTGGCGCGGCGCCTCGCCGAGCGCGGCGTGCGCGTGGTACAGATCTACTACGGCAACGGCCAGCCGTGGGACGACCACGGCGACATCAGCAACCACCGCAACCACGCGCAGCGCAGCGACCGCCCCATCGCGGCGCTGCTGCGCGACCTCAAGGCGCGCGGCCTGCTCGACGACACGCTCGTGGTCTGGGGCGGGGAGTTCGGCCGCACGCCGACGTCGCAGGGAGCGCGGGGCCGCGACCACCACAGCCTCGGCTTCAGCATGTGGCTGGCGGGCGGCGGCGTCCGCGGCGGCCTGGCGTACGGTGCGACCGACGAGTTTGGCTACAGCGCCGTGGAGAACCGCATTCACGTCCACGACCTGCACGCGACCCTGCTGCACCTGCTCGGCCTCGACCACGAGCGCCTGACGTACCGCTACAGCGGACGCGATTTCCGCCTGACCGACGTGCATGGCCGGGTGGTCCGGGACATCCTGGCGTAAGTGCGGCAAGGAGGGCGAGGCGAACGGCCGGCGTAAGCCGGCTGGTGGGAACGTCTGACCAGCCGGCTCACGCCGGCCGTTCGCCTGGTGATTCGCCAGCAGGTCGTTTGACGACGCATTCGGCGGCGCGTTGCTCTTCCCCTCCAAGCCGCAGTCGCGTACACTTTTTACTACGTTTCGCGCGGGCACCGTTGCCCTGAGTGGGACGACGGTGCCCACCTTGTTTCTTGAGGAGGCCCGAAATGGGCAAGAAGTTGTACGTGGGCAATCTGCCCTACAGTGTGGGGGACGGCGACCTGGAGCAGATGTTCTCGGCGCACGGGACCGTCCAGTCGGCGCAGGTGATCATGGACCGCGACACGGGCCGCTCGAAAGGGTTCGGCTTCGTGGAGATGGGCTCCGACCAGGAGGCCCAGGCCGCCATCGCCGCGATGAACGGCAAGGACATGGACGGCCGCGCCCTGACCGTCAACGAGGCCCGGCCCAAGACCGAGGGCGGGGGCGGCGGCGGCGGCGGCGGCCGCGGCGGCTACGGCGGCGGCGGTGGCGGTGGTGGCCGCGGCGGTTACGGTGGGGGCGGCGGGGGCGGCGGGGGCGGCGGACGCCGCTACTAATTCAACCAGAACTGTGAACGGGTGAGCGGGCCGGCTTCCTGTCCCCACCGGGGATGCGGAGGCCGGCCCGCTCCTGCCTCGTGGGGACAAGCTGGCAGCTTGTCCCCACGAGCCTTCCCTCTTGACTTCACGCGCCGGGCGCATATCCTTTGCTATTTCCCGGTTCAAGGAATCCGCTGGTGGAAAGGTGAGACCGTGGCTGTTCGTATCCGCATGAAGCTGTTGGGGCGCAAGCACCGCCCCTATTACCGTATCGTGGCGATCGACGGGCGCCAGCCGCGCGACGGCCGGATCCTGGAGGAGTTGGGGTCCTATGACCCCATGGTCAAGAACACCGACGACCGGGTGCTGCTCCGCCCCGACCGTATCAGGTACTGGATCAGCGTCGGCGCCCAGCCCTCGGAGAAGGTGGGCGTGCTGCTGCGCAAGTACATGGCCAAGTTCGAGCAAGGCCAGGCCGCGACCCCGGCGTCCGCGCCGGCATCAGGGACCGGGCCAACGCCGGAGGCCCCGCCCGCCGGTTGAGCCATGCGCTTCGACGTCCTGACCCTGTTTCCGGACCTCTTCCAGGGGTACTTCACCCAGAGCCTGCTCAAGCTGGCCCTGGACAAGAAGCTGGTCGAGATCCACCTCTGGAACTTCCGCGACTGGGCCAGGGACAAGCACCACAAGGTCGATGACCGGCCGTTCGGCGGCGGCCCCGGCATGGTGATCCTGCCCGAGCCGGTGTTCGACGCCGTTGAGGCGGTCCGGGCCATGGCGACCGACCCCGGCCAGCTCGTCATGCTGACGCCCGCGGGCGAACGGCTGACGCAGGCGGTGGTGAAGGAACTGGCCGGCCACCCGCGGCTGCTCCTGCTGTGCGGGCGCTACGAGGGCTTCGACGAGCGCATCCGTTTGGGCCTGGCGCCGCGCGAAATCTCCGTCGGCGACTTCATCTGCAACGGTGGCGAGGTGCCGGCGATGGTGGTCATCGACACGGTGATCCGTTATGTGCCCGGCGTGCTGGGCGACGCGGCAAGCGTGACGGAGGAGTCGCACAGCACGCCCGGCCTCGTGGAGTACCCGCAGTACACCCGGCCGCGGTCCTTCCGCGGCCTGGAGGTGCCCGAGATTCTGCTGAGCGGCGACCACCGGGCGATTGCCCGGTGGCGCGAAGAACAATCGCAGGTCCGCAGCCAGCGCCACCAGGCGGCCTGCCCCCAGGAACCCCCAAAGACAAAGACGGGAGGCGAAGATGAAGAATCCATTCATGGCGCTGGTCGAGGAGGCCAGTAAGAAGAAGGACGTGCCGAAGTTCGACATCGGCGACCAGGTCGAGGTTCACCTGCGCATCCTCGAAGGAGAGAAGGAGCGCGTGCAGATCTTCACCGGCGTGGTCATCTCGAAGCGCGGCGAGGGCATGCGCGAGATGTTCACCGTGCGCCGCATCGTGCAGGCCGAGGGCGTCGAGCGCACGTTCCCGATCCACTCACCGCGGATCGCCAAGGTCGAGGTGAAGCGGACCGGCGCCGTGCGCCGGGCGAAGTTGTACTATCTGCGCGACCGCGTCGGCAAGGCGACCCGTTTGCGCGAGCGCCGCGTCAAGCCCGGTGCGGAGGGCGCCGCCAAGACCGCCGCCAAGGGCGGCAAAAAGAAGGCCAAGACCGAAGCCGCCGCGGAATAACGCCACGAATCCCGTTTAGCCACCGAGGCCGCCGTGCCCCCCCCGTCCCCGGCCCGCAAACCCTGGTGGCGTCGCTGGTTCGGCAGCCGCTCGGAGCGCGCCGCGGCGAAGTTCCTCAAGCGCCTCGGCTACCGCATCGCCGTCCGCAACTACAGCTGCCGTCACGGCGAGATCGACCTCGTCGCCCTCGACGGCCGCTGCGTCGTGTTCGTCGAAGTCCGCTCCACCGGGAACGACGGCACGACGCGGCCGGCCGAATCGGTGGACGCCGCCAAGCAGCGCCGCCTGACGGACCTGGCCCTGCACTTTCTCCAGGAGCGCCGCCTCCTCGGCACCCCCGCCCGCTTCGACGTGCTCGCCCTGAGCTGGCCCGCCAGACGGCGCGAACCGGCGATCGTCCACCATGTCAATGCCTTCGAGGCGGTCGGCCGCTTCCAGATGTATTCGTAAAGCCCACGGGCCGCGCCCCGTGGGTTAGGAGGTGTACCCGTGAAAACGGTCGAGGAACAACTCGCGCTGATCCGCCGCGGCGTCGAGCAGATCGTGCCCGAGGACGAGCTGCGCAAGAAGCTGGAACGGAGCGTCCAGACCGGCAAGCCGCTGCGCGTAAAGTACGGCATCGACCCGACCGGCATCGACGTCCACCTCGGCCACACCGTCCCGCTGCGGAAGCTGCGCCTGTTCCAGGAACTGGGCCATCAGGCGGTGCTCATCCTCGGCAACTACACCGCGCTGGTCGGCGACCCCAGCGGCCGCGACCAGACCCGCGCCCGCCTCACCCAGGAGAAGGTCGAGGAGAACGCGCGCGACTACCTCACGCAGGTCAGCAAGGTCATCGACATCGACCGCACCGAGGTGACGCGCAACGGCGACTGGTTCAGCAAGTTCACGTTCCTGCGCGTGCTGGAGCTAACAAGCAAGATTACCATCCAGCGCATGCTGGAGCGCGACGACTTCACGAAGCGCCTCAAGGCCGGCACGCCGATCTCGCTGCACGAGTGCCTGTACCCGCTGATGCAGGGCCACGACAGCGCCGAGATCCGCGCCGACGTGGAACTGGGCGGCAGCGAGCAGTTGTTCAGCCTGCTGGTCGCCCGCGACCTGCAGCGCGATGCCGGCCAGGAGCCGCAGATTTGCCTCACGCTGCCGATCCTGCGCGGCCTGGACGGCGAGCGGCGCATGGGCAAGAGCCTGGGCAACTACCTCGGCGTCGGCGAGCCGGCGCAGCTTCAGTTCGACAAAACCATGAGCATCCCCGACAAGTTGATGCAAGAGTGGTTCGAGCTGCTGACGGATCGGTCGGAAGCGGAGATCCGCACACTGACCGACCCGCAGGCGACGCACCCGATGGCGGCAAAGAAGACGCTGGGCCGCGACATCGTCACGTCCTACCACGGCGCGGAGGCGGCGCGGGCCTCGGAGGCCGAGTGGGTCAAGCGCTTCTCGATCAAGGAGGACCCGACCGAGATCCCCGAGGTGGAGATCCCGGTGTCGGAACTGAAGGACGGCAAGGTCGGGATCTGCCGGCTGCTGGTGCTGGTGGGCTTCGTGAAGAGCAACGGCGAGGGGCAGCGAGCGGTGGCGGGCAGCGGCGTGAACGTCGGGCCGGACCGGGAGAAGATCACCGACCGCAAGGCGATGGTCGCGGTCGCCGATGGGCTGATCGTGCGCTTCGGCTCGCGGCGCGTGGCGCGGGTGCGGCTGCGCTGACGGGCCGCTGAGGAAGCTTGCCATGCCATTATACGATCATTTTCATCCGCCCCTGCGCGACGATTGTCCGTGGGCCAGCCCCTCCCCACGCTTCCCCTCTGGATCACTCTTGAACAGGCCGTCCCGCTCGACCTGGAGCGCAGTTATCGGGACACCTGCGACAGCCTCCGCCTCCCGCCGTGACACCGTGGAGGCAGGCGCCTACTCACGCCGGGTCTGTGCCACGGGTTGGCCGCCATCGAGAACGCGCAGAGGCGCCGCCCGTCCTGGCTGTTGCACGGCCGCCCGCGATCGCGGATAATACAACTTTTCCTCCCCAAGGGGAGAAGGAGAAGCCGACATGAGATCGATAGCGCACCTGGTTATGACCCTCGCCGGCCTGCTGGCCCTGGCCCACGTCGGCCCGGCGCCCGGGCAGGGCTCCACGCAGGAGGAGCTGAAGAAGCTCGTGCTCCGGGCGCAGGAACTAGCGAAGAAGGGCCAGTACGACGAGGCCGTGGACGTCATGAAGAAGGCGCTGCCGCTGGCGCCGAAGAATGACCTCGCGTATTGCCTGGCCCTGACCAGCGACATGGAGCGCGAGGCGGGCCGCTTCGCCGACGCCGTCAAGCACGCCCTGGAGGCGATCAAGCTCAACGACAAGGTCGGCCCGTACTACATCCTCGTGGCGGCCGCCGCTCTCGCCAACCAGGACCTGGACCTGGCCCGCGAGTACGTCAAGAAGGTCATCGACAAGGGCGAGCAGGCCATCGGCGCGGTCACCATGTACGACGCCCGCCAGCTCGAGGACGCCGTCTTCCCGCGGACTTACACGATCCACTGGGACCTCGACCCGAAGAAGGGGTACATCAATCCGACCACCGGCGAGACGCCCCTCGCCCTGCCGCGCGGGGACCTCCCGAACCAGTCCGTCACCTACACGGTGAAGGGCGCCCGCAAGTACCGCCTCGTCAAGGGCGAGGCGAACCAGGTCCTTTACGTCATGCCGCTCGGCGTGAAGCCGTTCCGCGTCACGACGAAGATCACCCTCGAGCCGTACAGCTACAAGAAGGAGCTGGCAAAGGCCACGAAGGGGCCGATCCCCGCGACCGTCAAGACGGCCTATCTGGGTCCTTGCGAGTGTATCAACCCGAAAAGTCCTGCACTGGCGAAGGTCGTCGCCGACCTCAAGGCGGAGGACGGGGTGCAGACGGTCCGCAACATCCTGGCGTGGCTGAAGCGCCATGTCACCTACAAGAACGAGAAGAGCGACATCGGCACGCTGGACTTCAAGAAGGTCGAGGAGATCGTGGAGCGCGGCCACGCGGAGTGCCGCGGCTACGCCATGCTGTTCACGGCCCTGTGCCGGGCGGCCGGCATCCCCGCCCGCCCGGTGTGGGGCCTGGCGCGCGTCTCGGCGACGCCATCGCAGCCGAAGGGGAACTTCGCCAGCCACAACTGGACGGAGGTGTATTTCCCCGGGGCCGGCTGGATCCCCGTCGATCCGCAGAAGCCCGAGACGCTGGGCTGGCTGCCGGCGACGATCGCACGCTTCTACATGGACGTGCGGCGGAACTCTCAGTCGGTGGAGCACCTGCCGATGCGCAACCTCGTCCACATGAACGGCGAGAAGATCAACTTCGAGGTGTCGAAGTAAGGCGAGCGGCAGGAGCTGGTTTCTCCCCTCTCCCCTGTGCGCGGGGGAGAGGGGAGGGACATGAATGGCACTTCCGTCTGAAGGCATGTGATACCACGGGGTTCCGCCGTGGCATCTGTACGCATTCGGCGATCACATCTGCCTGCTAAGCTGTGACGGGCCTCCTTCTTCGGTTACAACGGGGGAATGGATCAGGACGGCTTTTTCCCCTGCGATCTCCCCTCCTTGCCCGGCAGAGCCGGCTTCGGCCCTCGTTCCCTGTCCCTACCCCGATTGCCTCTGCCACTCCGAACTGCGCCGCCTGCGACCGCAAGCCGGCTCCGGGCAGGCCATGCACCAACGTGCCGTCGCCCGCCTCGACCCACTCCCACAGCAACTGGCAGCCCTGCGCGCGGCCGTTGCGCGCAGGGCGCAGCGCTGCCAGCAGGAGCGCGCCGAGCCGCAACGCCACCCGGCGCGGCGCCAAGTGCTGGAGAGCTTGCAGGCACACGGGTCGGGCTTGACGGTGTTCGTCGCTGTCTGGGAGGTGCCGATAGACAACAACGCGGTGGCACGAACGCTGCGTGGCCCCGTCGTAGGCCGCAAGAACTACAGCGACTCGGGGTCGTTAGGGAGCGGTTGGCTGGCGGCGCTGCTGTTCGCCGTGCTCGAGACGGTGCAGCGCGGGGGGCTGAACCCCGCGCGTGTGGCTGACGGCGTACCTGGAGGTCGAGGAGAAGGAGCTAGCCCGGATTGCGCACCTGGCTCCTTTAACGACACATATTATCTTTATGGTGGCCGCCCGGCGCCGGGGGCTGGCCGGCGCAGCTGCGGACCGCCCTGGGCGCAGCTGTTTGCCCCCTGGAACCTGCTCCCGGCGCGCACCGCCCACGCCGGCGGCCTCCCGGACCGCCTGCCGCGCCCACCTTCCTCATATCGCCACCACCCCGCACGGCGGCGCCACCGCCACGCCGCCCGCCAGCACCTGCCCCACGAACGCCGTCACCGCCGCTTGCACCCGCCGCCACAACTCCTGCCCAGGCCAGCCCGCCGACACCCGCACGCAGATCTGCCGCGCCCCCGCCACCACGACCGCGCCCACCTTCCACAGTCGCCCCCGCAGCGTGCTCACGCGCGCCGTCGCCACCTCGGCCACAGCCGCCGCCGCCTCGCGCAACAGCACCACCAACGCGTACGCCACCGTATGCACCAGCAGCCGGAACGCATTGGCACAGAACCCGCACGCGCTTAGCCGATCCGCTCCCAACCCATTCTTCATTTCCCCAAGCGGCTGCTCCGGCACCGCCCCACGCTGGACGTAGAACCCCCGGTAAACCCCCTCCGGTGTCGCCGTCAGGTTCGTGACCACAAAACGCCGCTGACTGCCCTGTGGCGTCCGCTCCACCTTGCACACCACCCGCCGCGGGTGCGGCCAACTCCCCGCCTGGTAGCCGCGCACCTCCTCGAAACGCTGCACGTGCGGCTCGCGGTGGCGGTAGCAGGCGTAATACAGTTCCACGTCGGCCAAAGCCTGCGCGGTGGCCCGCTCCAGCACCGCGTTGGTGCCGTAGCCCAAGGCGTAGCTCAGGTTATGACCCTCGCAGAAGTCGATCACGGCCGGCACCGCCAGGCCGGTGTCGCCACGCACGACGATCCGCACCCCCGGCCAAGCCGCCCGCAACGCCGTCACGATCGTCGTCAGCACCTCGACGGCCCCGAGGCTGGCGTGGACTGTGCCCGGTCGCAGCCAGGCCGCCAGCGGAAAGCCGCTGCTGCCGCCGTAGACCAGCAGCGGCAAGTATTGGTGCTGGCCATAGTAGCCGTGGTAGCCGCTCAGGGTCTGCGCCCCGTGGGTCGGGTCGTCGGTGGCGTCGATGTCCAGCACGACTTCCACGGGCGGCGTCCGGCGGGTGCGGATAAACAGGTCCACCAGGTAGCTGTTGACGATCTTCAGGCGGTCGGTCTGGGCCTTGCGGACCTCGAGCAGGACGGGCCGTTCTTCCGGGGGCAGCTCGGCCTGACGGCGGGTGAAGGCGTACTGGAAGCGTGCCTGGGTGGAGCCCGAGGCGAGGAGGCGTTCGGGGTCGGGAGCGAGGTCGGCGAGGATCTGGAAGAGGGGGTCGTGGCGAAGGGAGTTCGCGTCGTTGTGGTCGGGGGCGCCGGCGCGGATCTGGTAGACAGCCTGGGTGAACAGGGCCTCCTTGGAGTGGGTGATGTACTTGCGGGAGCGGGGGTCGGGCAGGAGTGCGGCGAGGCCGGCGCGGACGCCCAGGGACTTGTCGAGGACGCGGACGGCGAGGAGGCCGGCGTCGGCGGTGATCGGCGGGGCGTCGAAGGCGACGCGGATGGGTTGCGGCGCGAGGCCGCTGAGCGTAAAGTAATCTGGCCGTTGGTCGTTCATGATCTTGAGCCTCCGCACAGGTCTAAACTGTTGGTTAAGCACAGCTTAGATAGTGCGCGAGGCTCTCCTTTCCAACGCGCAGTGCGCAATCCGGGTTAGACAATAAGGCGCGATCGCGGCGCAAATCACGCCAACGGGGCGCGTTTTTTCTCGAAAGAGTCGACTGGAAGTGCAGGAAAGAGGTGCGCGGCGAGTCACTCGTCGCCGTGGAGGGCGTCGTGCAGCCAGGCGCGGGCGGAGACCCAGAGCCGGTCAGCGGTGCGGGAAGAGACGCCCAGGACCCGCGCCGCTTCCGGGATCGTCAGGCCGGCGAAGTAACGCAGCTTGACCAGCTCCGCCGCCTGCGGGTTGGCGGCGGGCGTTCCCGCCAACCCACAAGCGCCACCGAGGCAAGTTAGCGGCGGGGTTGCGCCGCGAGGAGAGCGAAGAAGGCATCCAGCCCGGTCACGGCGCCGGTCCCCGTCTGCACCTGCACCGTCGACGCCGGGTCGAGGCCGAAGAGGAGCCCCCCCGGAGTCAGCCCGTTCAGGTAGACGCCCGAGCCATCCGCGGATGTGGTCGTGTCGTGCGCCGCCTGGTCGGCTGAATCGTTGATCACCACGGTCTGGGTGGTGCCGGTCAGGGCATTGACGTTCACGTACCCGAGCATGGCGTCGAGGGTGCCGTCGCCGATGGTCACCACGTCGCCGTTCGCGACGCCCAGGATCAAGTTCGTGCCCGCCGCCGCGCTGTAGACGTTGATCGCGGCGGGCGCAAACGCGCTGGCGTAGAGGGCCACCTGATAGAGCCGGTCGAAGGTGATGAGCGCCAGGCCGGAACGCTGCGCCGTGGTGGCCGTGAAGTCGAAGGTCTGGGCGGCCGGGTTGTAGTAGTCGTAGAGGGAGATGCGTTCGTACCCCGGCTCGCTCCCGGCCAGGCGGCCGTGGATGGTCAGTGCTCCCTGGATCGCGTCCATCGTGTTGTTTTCGCCCTGGACGACGAACTCGTCGCTGCCGGTGCCGCCGCTGACGGTGGTGACGACGCCGGCAGCGGTGCCCTGGATGTTGAACTGGTTGTGGCCATTGCCGCCCGCCACCCCTACCGTGCCCACACCGCGGTAGGAGACGGTGCCGCGCCCGGTCTCGCTGACGGAGCCGGCCCGCAGCGTGTAGATCTGGGGGGTCGCGAGGAAGTCCAACGCGCTGACCGAGGTCTGGGCATTGCCGACCACGGTTACGGTGCCCAGGAGCTGATGGCCGCCCGCGGACTCGAAGTAGGCGTTGACCGACGTGGCCGCGGTGCTGGCATCGACTTCGAGGGCGACGCCGGGCAGGACGCCGGTCACCTCGACCGTGGTGGGGAGGATGGTGGCCTGGTTGGCGGTCTGGAGGACGACCCTCAAGATGTTGTTCCCGAAGCCGACCTGCGTGTTCGTGCTGTACGACGACACCGCGTGATCCTCGATGCCGTAGGACCTCTGGAAGCTCGTGGTCGTGCCGCCCCGGTCGTCCACGACCAGCCTGGCGGAGTGCCCCAGCGTCGCGTTGGCGAACACGTAAGCCGAGATCGAGTTCAACCCGCCGGCGCCGCCGACCGTGAACGTGGTGTCACTGGAGTTGCCGATCAGGGTCAGGGGTACTGCGGCGGCAGACACGAGCACGCTCGCGCTGCCGCTCCCGGTCCGGATGGTCACGCCGGGGGCCAAGTTGACGCCGTTGTACTGGAAGTCGATGGTTGGGCCGAGTCCGATGATGCGCCCGTAGCCGCTGCGCGACGGCGAATTGTCGATCAGCACCCCCTGGTCGGCGGTGTCGCCAGAGTCGTCCACGCTCAGGGTGGTGCGGTACAGGCTGTCGACAACCACAGGGGCGCTGATGTTGGCCAGGTTGCCGGTGCCGAGGTTGACGAAGGTGTCATAGGAATCGCCGCTCAGGATGAGCGAGGTTGCCTGCACGGCGGACACGTTGACGTATTCGGTGACCCGGCCCGTCCCGAGGGAGATGACGCCCGCGTCACCGAGTCGGTAGGTGATCGACGGCCCACTGGAGCGATTGATCCTACCGGAGGGGACCTTGCCGACGGGACCGTTCGAGATCTGGAAGGTCCACGTCTGGTTGACGGTGCCCCCGATGTCGTTGACCACGATGTTGGTGCGGAAAGCGGACGAGTTGAGAATGTTGATGGGGGCTTCCACCCGCGCGAGGTCGCCGCTGCCGACGTAGACGTAGGCTGGCCCCCCGTTCGTGACCGTGATGGGTGCGGTGAAGGCGGCATTAAGGTTGACGTACGAGGTGCCCGCCCCGGTCTGGATGTCGATCCTGTTGATCGGGCCTGCGGGGAACTGGAAGACGCCCGAGACCAGGGGGAGCCCGGGGACCGGGGTGCCCAGGGTCACCGCGGTAATGACGGTGTTGCCGTTGGCGGTGCTGAGGCTGATCGTGTCGTTGCTCGGGGCGTCCTGGCGGCCGCGGACGGTCAGGGTGCCGGTTTCGTCGAGGACCGCGTAGAAGGTGCCGAGGACCTGGGCCGGGTCGTTGACGGAATAGCCGTAGGCGTCGCGCAGGACGTCGGCGTCCGACTCCGAGACGATGCGCCGCTGGCCCGATGAGTAGTAGGGCGTCATCAGGTCATCGATGCCGGAGTAGACGATGCCGGTCTTGGGGTCCGTGTAGGTGGCGCCGGCGGCGGCGAAGTGTTCCCCGCCCTTCTTGTCAGGTGTGGGGCCAGAGTCGAAGCTGGTCAGCAGGGCGGTGAACCCGGTGGGGCCCTTGAAGGCGCAATAATTGCCCTTGCCGCCGCCCGAGGTGTTGTCCGCGATGCCGGTGTCGGTGCAGCGGGCATTGACCTGCGCGCCGGAGTAGAACCCCAGCGCGTGGCCGAGTTCGTGCGTCACGACCTCCAGCAGATCCGCCTGGCCCGCCGCAGGCGAGCCGGTCTGGGGGTAGCCGGCGTAGGCGTTGGTCGGCGTGCCCAGGAAGGCCGAGGACCACAAGGTCGGGTTGAGATACCAGCCTGTCCTGATGGTCACGGTGCCGGTGGGATCTAGTTGACTGGTCGCGAAGTGGTTAATGGTGATCGTCGCGGCGGTCGGGATCCCGTTGGCGTCGGTGTTGGTGACGGTCGCACTCGCGCCGCCGGCCGAGTTGTCCGTGCTGATCGCGATGGTCAGGTTGATCTGGTTGCGCAGCACCGTGTTGGTGTACTTGGGGTCCTGGCGGTTGAGGTCGTTGACGACGCTGCTCCATTCATTCCGCGCCGTATCGATGACGGAGCGGGCGAGGTTGGCGGTGGCGGTGTTCGGGTAGACCGCCGCGAAGCCGTCGGAGGCCTGTCCGCGGTTCAGCCAGTTGAGGTTGACCGAGAGCAATTCGCGGGCTTCCAGGCGTTCGACCTCCAGGCGGGCCGGGCTTTTCCCGGGCCGGGCGGGAGGGCGGGTCGAAGTCCGGCCGGCGCGCAGGGCATTCCGCAACCAATTCCAAAAACGAGGCATGATGATCTCCGGAGTGAGTGCTGGTAATCGTGAGGCAGATCCCCGAGGGCCGCGGCCAGGAAGGCAAACAGCCGTTGGGGGAGGCGAACTCGCGTTCGCCGGCGGCCCATTCTGCTCACTACTGAGTTATGCTGATTTCCCTTCCGGATAGGACAAAAATCGCAACTCCTTGCAGGTGCGGACGAAACGTAAATTATATATTTAAGGTCTTTATGATAGTAATAATCCGGCAAGGGTTCGGAAGTGGGACGCCCGAAGGGTCCTATCTATTTCTACTGTATCCGTCTTGAACGTACGCATTCGGTGATCGCAGCTGCCTGCTAAGCTGTGACGGGCCTTCTTCTTCGGTTACAACAGGGGAATGGATCAGGATGACTTTTCCCCTGCGCTCTCCCCTCCTTGCCCGGAAGAGCCGGCTTCGGCCCTCGTGCCC
>JBBRPS010000139.1:0-15965 GCA_038227745.1 Gemmatales bacterium
ACCAGGGTAACACTTTGCGGCGCAGCGGACGGAGCGTTGCCGGCGGCAAGGTATTCTAGGACATAAACTTACGGCGCCAATCGGCACGGGCGTACACCGACGAAAGTGTTACCCTGACGCCCCGCAATCTGAACCATGCCCGATTTCCTGATGGGGGTACGCATGGCCCAGCTCACTCGCAAGAAGGGACCCGTGCATCTTCGCTTCGACGGCGGCAAGGTGCTTATCACCCCCGATGACTATCCTCGCTTCAGCATGGCCGCCAAGCGGGCCGTCAAGGTGCTTCAGCGACAGAAGGTGGTCGAGGAGAGGGTGCAGCAGTTCAACGACGAGTACCTGCCCCTTCTCTACAGATGGTGCGTAGATCACCGGGCCAAGGTCCAGGCGTGTTACCTCGGCACACCCTCCCCTCACGGGCTGAGGGTCTTCGTGGTCAGCGCCACGGACCAGTACGATTTTGACCTCGGTGACGAGATTTCTCGTCTGGGCCTGCAATTGGAGAGGGAAGGCTGGTCGTCCAACATCCTCCAGATCCCGGATGGGGAGGAGGAGGATCTCCTGACCTTTTTCAACCCCGACAGCTCTCTGGAAGTTTATGCCCAAGCCAAAGCAGCACCAGGAAAAGGCTGAGCATAACCGCGCCTTCCTCGGGACGATCACTGACGACAATTACTGCGACTGGAAGGCGGCCGTCGCCTTCTACGTCGCAGTGCATCTCGTTGAAAAGTTGCGCGCCTACCACGGCGAGCACAGCGAGAATCACGACGACCGCGACCGGGTCGTCCGCCGCGACTATCCGCGGATTTACAACCCGTACCACCAACTATTCAATGCCTCCCTCACGGCCCGCTACAAATCGTTAGGGGCCTTCAACATGTCCCCGGGTGACGTCCAGGCAAGGCTCATCGACACTTACCTGGCCGAAATCGAGCGCTTCGTCGCCGCCGAAACGGCCGCCCGCACGGATGCCAGGCCCCCATCTGCCAGTTCGTAATCCGAGCGAATAAGTCGGGGTCGGCCGTCGCCAGGCAACCGGCGCCGCCCGCGCGCCCGCGGGCGGGCGTTTTGGGATTGCATCCCGCTTCCCTTTCCGCGAAAATCCGACCCTCACACGCGGAGCGACAGCGCCGTCGCAGGTATCGAGACGGGCGAGCAGGAGGCTCAGCCGACATGAAATTCGCGGAGGCGATCCGGATCGTGCAGGCGAAAGCGCCCGCAGGCGCCCGCCCCCTCGCCGTCGCCCTCGCCTGCGGCTGCACTGCCGAACAGCTCAAGGTCTTCCTCACCGCTCACCTGAAAACCCTCTTCCCCGACCGCGGCGCCACGGTGGCCGCCGGGCTGTACGGCGACTGCCTCGGTAACCTCGAACGCCTCCGCGCCACGCGGGCCGAGGCCCTCGCCGTCCTGCTGGAGTGGCCGGACCTCGACCCGCGCCTGGGGCTGCGCGCCGCCGGCGGCTGGGGCCCCGCGGAGTTGGCCGACATCGTCGCGACCGTCGAGGCCCAGGCGACGCGCTTCGAGGCGGCCCTCACGCGCGCCGCGGAGGCGATGCCCGTCGCCCTCTGCCTGCCCACGCTGCCGTTCCCGCCGGCGCCGCTCATGCCCGGCTGGCGGCTGGCGGACTGCGAACTCCAGGTCCGGGCGCGCGTGTACGCGCTGGCGGCACACGCGGTGCGGCTGCCCGGCGTCCGCCTCCTCAACCCGCAGCGCCTCGACCAGCTGTCCCCGCCCGCCGAGCGCCTCGATGTCCGCGCCGACCTGCTCTCCGGCTTCCCCTACCGCCCGCCGCACGCCTCGACCGTCGCCGAGTTGCTCGCGCGCCTCCTGCAGGACGCGCCTCCGAAGAAGGGACTCATCACGGACCTTGATGATACGCTCTGGCGCGGCCTCCTCGGCGAGGTCGGGGCCGACGGCGTCTCGTGGTCCCTCGACCGCCACAGCCACGCCCACGCGCTTTACCAGCAATTGCTCCGGTCCCTCGCGGAGACGGGCGTCCTGATCGCGGTCGCCAGCAAGAACGACCCGGCGCGCGTGGAAGAGGCCTTCCGCCGCCAGGACCTGCTGCTGCCGCGCGACCGCGTCTTCCCCGTGGAGGCCCACTGGGGTTCCAAGTCCGAGTCGGTCGGCCGCATCCTCCGGGCGTGGAACGTCGGCGCCGACAGCGTGGTCTTCGTCGATGACAGTCCGATGGAGCTGGCCGAGGTCAAGGCCGCCCACCTGGCGCTCGAAACCGTTTTCTTCCCGACCGGCCAGGACCAGGCCGTCTACGAACTGCTCGCGCGCCTCCGCGACCTTTTCGGCAAGGCGTCGGTCGGCGCGGAGGACGGCATCCGCCTCGCCAGCCTCCGCGGTGCCGCCGAGCAGCGGCAGGCGGCCGAGGCGGCGAGCGCCGACCGCGACGCCTTCCTCCGCGGCACCGAGGCGGAACTGACCCTGTCCACCGACAAGAGAACGACGGAGCCCCGCGCCCTCGAGCTGGTGAACAAGACGAACCAGTTCAACCTGAACGGCCGCCACTACACGGAGGGGGAATGGCGCGATTACCGCGCGCGGCCGGACACGTTCGTCTACCGCGTCTCGTACAGAGACAGGTTCGGCCCCCTCGGCACGATCGCCGTGCTGGCCGGGCGGCGCGAGCGGGGCAGGATCTGCGTGGACACGTGGGTGCTGAGCTGCCGGGCCTTCTCGCGGCGCATCGAACACCGCTGCGTCGCCCTGCTCTTTGAGCACTTGCAAGCCGGCGAGGTCGCCTTCGACTTCCAGGCGACGCCGCGCAACGGGCCGCTGCAGGAGTTCTTCGCCGGGCTGCTCGGCGGCCCGCCGGCCGGCTGCGTGTGCCTGCCGAAAGCGACGTTCGTGAGGAGTTGTCCCGCCCTCTATCACCAGGTCAAGGTAGTAACGCATGGATAATATCCGCGAACGGCTGCTCGGTTGTTTCGCCACGGTCTTCCCCGACCTGTCCGCCGGTGAGGTGCCGCGGGCGTCGATGAGTTCCGTCGCCACCTGGGACTCGATGGCGACCATCAACCTCATGATGGTCATCGAGGAGGAGTTCGCCATCCAGGTGCCGCCCGAGGACCTCGAACGGCTCGTGTCGTTCGAGTCGGTGCTGAGTTACCTGCAGCGCGCCGAAGTGCCGGCAGCGTGAAAGTGAATTGCACGCCCGGAGGAGGAGTTCATGCGGCTGGTCGAGTACACGCCGGGGCACTTCGAGGCCCTCCGCCGCGCCGCGGCGGACCTCCGCCTCGCGAACCTGTGCCACCGCCCGTTCGTCGATCATTACTACGCCGGCAATCCGTGGTGCAAACTCTACCTCGTCCTGTCCGCCGAGGACACGGTCACCGCCATGATGGGCGTGGACCGGATGCGCTTCGTCGCGGGCGACCGGGAACTCACGTTGGGGTTCGGCAGCAATTATCACGCGGCGCAACCCGCGGCGGCGGGCCACCTGTACCTGCACTGGCTGAAGACCTGTCCGCTCGGCTTTGTCTTCGGCGGCAGCGAGCACACGCACCGCATCCTCCGCCGGCAGCGTTGGACCTACTTCCCGGGCGTGAAGACCTTCACGCTCAACAGTCCCTGCGCGCCGAGGCCGGGCGAACCGCTGTGGCGGCAGTGGGCGAAGCGGTTCGCGGCGTACGCGCGCCGCATGCCGGTCGGCGGCCGCGCCCGCCGCATCCCGGCCCGCGTCCGCGCCGGCGTCTCCGTCCACGAGGAGCAGACCTTCACCGAGGACCTGCTGCCGCGGACCGCGCCGTTCTCCTTCCGCTTCGCCCCGACCGTGGACTACCTCGCGTGGCGCTACCGCCCCGGGCTCTCCTTCGCCCGCTACCGCCTCTTCCGGATCCTCGTCTGGGGGAGCACGGCGGGCTACGTCGTGCTGAACGACCTCCCCGGCCGCGTGCTGGTGGCCCAGTGCGACGGCGAGGACGCCTTCACCCTGGCCCACGGCGTCCTGCTGAGCCTCGTCGAGGCGACCGCGGCGGACACCGCCCTCCGTGAGGTCGTGCTGACGTCGAGCCACTCGCAGATGCAGCGGATCTACCAGCGCTTCGGCTTCCGCACCTCGGGGCCGGACCGGCCGTTCGCCGTCGGCTCGCTGCGGCCCCCGGTGGACCTGCCGGCCGACACCTTCGGCTGGCTGGTCAACTTCGATTGGGGCGACAACGGCCTGCGCGCGCCGTTCCCCGACCAGGGCAGGGCCGAAGTGCCGGAACTGGAAGCGGTCCAGGGCCGACAGGAGGAATCCTCATGGCGATCAAGGCCGGACTGAAGAGGTGGGTCAAGAAAGGCCTGCTGCACAGCGGCATCTTCCCGCTGGCCCAGCGGCTGCGGCCCCCGCGCGTCCTCATCCTGCGCTACCACTCCGTGCAGGACGACCCGGAAGCCCACGCCCACTCGATCGGCAAGGGCCTCATCCACACGACCGCCGCCTTCCGCGAACAAATGGAACTCGTCGCGCGCCGCCACGAGCCCATCACGCTCGACGACCTCGTCGCCGTGGCGGCGGGCGCGCGACCCATGCCGCGCCGCGGCGTCGCGATCGCGTTCGACGACGGTTACGCGGACAACTACGAGCTGGCGGCGCCCATCCTCGACCGGCTCGGCCTCCGGGCGGCCTTTTACGTCACCGTGGACTGCATCGAGCCGGAGCGGGCGCCATGGTTCTGCCGCGTCCGGCACGCCTTCGGCACCACTGCCCGCGAGAGCTGGCGCGACGACGACGGCCGCACCTGGCACCTGGCGGACCCCGTGCAGCGGCGCCGCGCCTACCTCCGTGCCGGCGAGAGCTGTGCGCGGCGGGCCGGGCAGCCGCAGGACGAGCTGCTTATGCGGATCGAGCGCGAGCTGGGCGTCGAGCCCTTCGCCCCACCGCGGCGGCTGATGATGACCTGGGAGCAGGCGCGCGCGCTGCGGCGGCGCGGCCATATCGTCGGCTCGCACACCCTGACGCACCCGAACCTCGCCCAGGTGAGGCGCGAAGAGGCCTTCTGGGAGCTAGGCGAGTCCAAAAGGCGCCTGGAGGCGGCGCTGGGCGGGCCAGTGGACCACTTCTCCTACCCGTCGCCGAGCCTCGAACCGCACTGGAACGCCGAAACGGTCGCGGACAGTGCGACGCTCGGCTACCGGACGGCGGTCACGTGTACGCCCGGCGGCGTGGCGGCGGCGGATCCGCTGCTGCACCTCAGGCGGCTGTCGGCACCCCTGGACGCCGCGGAATTCAGCTGGGCCCTGGAATGCGCCTTCGTCGGCCGTTACGTGTGAGGCGGACATGGTACAGGTACGACTGCATCATATCGGCGTCCTGGTGAAGGACCTCCCGGGGGCGGTCAGGGACTACACGCGCCGCTACGGCTACGAGGTCCGCTCGCCCGTCCTCCACGACCCGACGCAGACGGTGTACGCGCAGTTCCTGGCCCTGCCGGGCGACGCGGTGTTCCTGGAGCTGGTCGCGCCGGACCGCCCGGACAGCAAGGTCGGCGCCGCCCTGGAGAAGGGCGGCGGCTGGCACCACGTCTGTTACGCCGTCGAGGACATCGAGGCGGCGTGTACGGACCTGCGCAGGCAGGGCATGTTCCTGATCCAGCTGCCGGTGGCGGCCGTCGCCTTCCCCGGCCGGCGCGTCGCGTGGCTCATGGGGCGCGACCGGGCCTTGACCGAACTGGTGGAACGCGGCCCGGACGGCGCCCTGTGAGTTCCGGCGAGCGGCGGGGCAAGCCCGCCGCTCGCCGGATTTTAGCTCTTACGGATATACCACTTCTGGTAATTGTCGCTCTCGATCTCGGTGGGCCGCTCGGGTTTGCCGGCGAGGAACTCGTCCACCGCCAGGTTGCAGCCCGGCCACGGCGGATCGTTATACTCATCGAACAGGATCACCCCGCCCGGCGACAGCCGCGGATAGAAGAACTTCAGGCAGTCCTTGTAAGACTGGTAGATGTCGCAATCGAGGTGAACGAAGGAGTAGCGCCGGCCGGCAAAGGCGGCCAGGGTGTCCGCGAAGAAGCCCCGGTTCAGACGGACGATGTCCTCCAGGCCGAGGCGCGCGACCTTCGCGGCGATCGCGTCGTAAGACGTCTCGCGCATGCCGCCGACCTTCTTGGCGGCAATCTCCTCCCCGCCGAGCTGCACGTCGAACGCGATGGACTCGTCGAACCCGGCGAACGAGTCGAACCCCAGGACCGCCTTGCCGAGACCGTGCTGCTTGACGTACAGGCCGGTCGCCAGCAGGCTCGCCCCGCGGTAGACGCCGCACTCCGCCACGTCCCCCGGGACGCCGACGGTCCGGCGCAGCAACTCGAAGAGGATCTTGATGTTCGCACTCCCCGCGGGGGACCTGACGGCATTGCGGCGGACGGAGCGGGGCACCTTGACCTCGAGAAGGTCGGCCCAGAACGCCGGGCACCGTTCGACGGGGGTGTTTCTCAGGGCCGAGCAGGCCAGCGACAGGACCGACTGCCGGACGCCGGGCGCCCGGTGCCATAGCCAGTGCTTCACCTGCCGCAGGATGCCCGCGCGGGGCTTCACGTCCGTGTGCATGACCTGGTCCCTCCCTGGGCGAAGTCCGCGTGCATTATCGGCGGTCGCGAGATCCGGTCAAGGTCAGGCGCCGTCGTGGGGACAAGCTGCCAGCTTGTCCCAGTGAAGTGCGGGCCAATCGACGGCGACAGGGAAACGGGCAGCGGGTATACTGCGGCGCCGACGGACGGCACCCCGACTCGACTCCCCCTTTTCCCTGGAGCGATTGAGGAGCACGGACATGCCAAGGAACTCGGGCGACCTCACGGCGATCGACGCGGCGCTGGCGGACCACGGCGAACGGCACCCCCTCGCCGTCACCGCCTTCCGCGCCCTCCTCGGGCGCCTCCCCTCGTACCGGGCGGTCGCCGTCGCCGCGCTGCGCCGCAAGGCCGCCTTCTGGGACAATGCGGAGGAGCGCTGTCGCGAAATCCTCCACCTCTGCGACGGCGACCGCGGCCGCTTCGCCGCCGCCGTCTTCGAGTGGGTCAAGTTCTCCCTGGAGTTCCTCCGCAAGCAGCAGACCTTCCTGCAGACGGGCCACTACGCCCGCAACGACTACGAGGAGGTGCAGCGCGAGCTGTACGACAACGACGAGCGCATGTCGAAGTTCTACCTCGTCGCCCTGATGTTCTCGTTCCTGTTCTCGTCGAACTACGTGGCGTTCTTCGACTTCTTCAAGCGGCGGCTGCTGCCGCGGGTCAAGGACGCGCGGGCCGTCTGCGACATCGGCTGCGGACACGGCGTTTACCTGATTCAGATGCTCCTGGCGGGCCGGAACGCCGTGGGCACCGGCCTGGACATCAGCCCGGCGTCGCTGGCGACCGCCGGCCGGCTCCTCGACTGCCACCGCATCCCGGCGGCACGGTTCCAGCTCCAGGAGGGGAACTTGCGCGAGCGCCTGCCCCTCGAGGACGGCAGCCAGGACGCGGTGACCTGCTTTGAAGTGATCGAGCACCTCGACGACCCGGGCCACGCGGTCCGCGAAATCCGCCGCCTCCTCCGACCGGGCGGGTCGGCCTGCCTGAGCACGGCGATCCGCATGGAGAGCGTGGACCACATCCACCTGTTCCGCCACCCCGCGGAGGTGCGCGCCCTGATCGCGGCGGCCGGCTTCACCGTCGTGGAGGAGGACTGCATTCCGCTCACTGCCGAGGACGTCGAGGATCCGGCCGCCCGCGCCCGCCTGATCGAGGACCCGGCGACACCCCTTGGGTACATCGCCCTGCTGGCGTAGCCGCTCGCCCCTGGCTACGTCTTCGACGACGGGCCTTCCTTGGCGCGCAGCCGTTCCAGCTCTCCGAGCCGTTTCAGCTCCTCCGCCGGCCGGCGGTCCTGCGGCGGGGCCAGCAGCTGCGCCTGCTCCAGATAAGAGCGCGCCCCGGGCAGGTCCCCCGCTTCCCGGAGGGCGATGCCCAGATAGAGATGGTTGTCGGCGTACTCGGGGTTGCAGTGGACGGCCTCCCGGAGCGCCGCGAGGGACTCCTTCGCGTGGCCGAGGTGTTTGAGCGACCGCCCCAGGGCCATGTGGGCAAAGCCGTAGTCCGCCTTCAGGGCCAGCACCCGGCGGGCTGCCCTGGCGGACCCCTCGAACAACGCCCTGGCCTTCGCCGGGTCGGCGCCCTCGGTCCGCAGCAGCGCCTCGCCTTTCTCCAGGAGGACCAGACTCATGAGGTAATGCACCTGGATCTTGTCGGGCGCCAGCGCGCGGGCCTTGTTGAGGTGCTCCTCGGCGGCCTCGAACTGCCCCATCTGGGGGAGGATGCGGCCCAGCAGGACGTGCGGCAGGTAGTCGTCCGGGCGCTCCCTGGCGATCTGGCGGAGGATCTCGGCCGCCTCGGCGTAACGGCCATCCGCCTGCAGTTCGTCCACCGCCCGGTAGCGGTCCTGCCGCCGCCTCCCCAGGCGGGCGTGCTCGGCGACGAACGGGTCCGCCCAGCCCAGGTCCTTCGGAAAGTCTGCCGCCATTTTCGTGTAGCGGTCGGCGCTCGCCCTGTCCTCCAGGCGCTCGCAGACGAGCGCGAGCTGCGTACAGGCCTTCTGGCGCACCCGGGGGCTGCCCAGGCAGGTTTCGAGGTGCGAGCGACACTGCGGCCAGTCCGCGCGCGCGGCGGCCACCAGGCCGAGGCCGAACTGGGCGCGCACGTCCTCCGCGGTCTGCTGGTTCAGCACCTCCCGGAACTGGCCCTCCGCGGCGTCGTTCTGCCCCAGCGACAGCAAGGTCTCGGCCAGCAGCAGGCGCGGCGTGGGGGGGGCCCTTTCGAGCCGGTCGCACAGTTCCACCGCCCGCCGCAATTTCACGACCGCCTCTTCCGGCTTGCCCATCGTCAGCAGCGACCCGCCGGCGAAGTACGGCCAGCGCGGGTTCTTCGGGTCGAGCCGCTCCGCCTCCCGGAAGCACACGAAGCAGATCTCGGCGTGCATCGCGTTGGCCAGCAAGGCCCGGCCGAGGTGGGCCCAGGCCTTCCCCGAGCGCGGGTCGTCCAGCACCGCGGCGCGGGCCTTCCGGACGACATCCGCCAGCTCCGGTTCAACGCCTTGCAGCGGGATCTCCGGAGGCTCCGGCGCCCGCGGCCCCGACCAGAGGTAAGCGCCCAGCCCCCCCGCGGTCAGCAGCAGGGCCGCCGCGAGGAATAACCACTTTCGGCCCCGTTTTTGTGCGTTCGACACCGACATGCCCGTGTACCCCTTGGGGGGTCGGCAATGGTTCCGACTCCCGCGGCCCTCTCATGGCTTGACCGCCGCGCCCGCACCCTTGCGCACCTCGACCCTCCGGTCGGCGGCGCCCCCGGGGAAGACCTCGCGGGCCCCGTCCGGCCAGGTGACCTCGATCCGGTCCACGGCGGCGGCAGCCCCCAGGCCGAAGTGCGCCCGCGGTTCGCTGCTGCAGAGGTAGCTCTCGGCGGAGTGCAGCCAGCGCACCCAGTTCCGCCCGCCCGCGGAAACCTTGACCACCGCGCCCAGCGCGTCGCGGTTTCGGGCCGGGTCGAAGGTGCGGACACTGAGCCAGTGCCCGCGGGCGGAGGCCACGTTCCGGTACAGCCGGGCCCGGCCCGCGATGCTGGTCACGAGCAGGTCCAGGCCCCCGTCCCGATCGAAGTCGCCGCAGGCCAGCCCCCGGCCGACATTTATTTTCCCGCACAGCGCGGGGTTGGACAAGGACACGTCGCGGAAGCGGCCCGACCCGTCGCCGGCGAAGACCTGGTTGCGCTGCCCGTACCAGCTCCAGAACGGCCCCAGGGAGTTGTCGGGCGGCTTCGCGCGGGCCGAGACCGCGCCGTTGGCGATCGCGAGGTCGAGGTGGCCGTCGTTGTCGAAGTCGCCGAACATCGTGCCGAAGCCGGTGCCGCGCCACGGCGACTTGAGCACCCCGGACTGGCGCGTCCGGTCCACGAACAGGCCGCGCGGCCCTTGCAGCCAGAGGGTGTGCGTCTCCTCGGCGAGGTGAGTCACGAAGACGTCCGCCAGGCCGTCGCCGTTCACGTCGCCGAAGGCGATCCCCATGCCGGCCTGGGCGTTGCCGGAGGCGTCGTAGGCGAGGCCGCGCCGGACGGCCTCCTCCTTGAAAGTGCCGTCGCGCTGGTTGATCCACAGGCGGCTGGGCTCGCCGTCGTTGGCGATGAGGATGTCCGGCCAGCCGTCGCCATCGATGTCCGCGCAGAGCACGCCTAGGCCGGGGCCCGGGAGCCGGCCGAGGCCCGACTTGACGGTAACGTCCTCGAAGCGCACGCCGGCCTTCGCCGCCGCCCCCTGCCGGCCGAGGTTGCGGAACAGGCGCGACACACGGCCCTTGAAGTTTTTCGGGGCGCAGTAGTCGCGATCCTTGAAAATGCCCGGACAGGGCCAGGTGGGGTCGTAATCGACGTAGCAGGCGATGACGATGTCCAGCCAGCCGTCGCGGTCGTAATCGAAGAAGGCCGCCGAGGCGCCCCAGGCAGGGCAGTTGAGTCCGGCCTCCTCGGTCACGTCGCGGAAGGTGCCGTTGCCCTGGTTGAGGAAGAGCTTGACGCCGTTGTACCGCGTGACGAGCACGTCGGGCCAGCCGTCGTTGTTGAAGTCGCCGACGGCCACGCCCATGTTGTGGCCGTTGATGTCCAGGCCCGAGCCTCTGCTGACGTCCTCGAACTTGCCGTCCTTCGTCTGGCGGAAGAGGCGGTTCGTCGAGGCGGACTTTGGCCCGCCGTTTTGGAGGAGGTAGATGTCGAGGAGACCGTCGTTGTCGAAGTCGAAGAAGGCGGCTCCCGAGCCGACCTGCTGAGGCATGAAATAATCGCCGGTCGGCCCGGCGTCGTGGACGAAATCCAGGCCCACCTGGTCGGTCACGTCCACGAACCACGGCGGCTCGGTGGGCGCGGACTCCTCCCGCTCCTGCGGCCGCAAGGCCCAGAACAGGGTGCCGACGGCCGCGGCCGCGAGCAGGACGCCCAGGAGGAGGACCATCCTCCTTCCCCTTCTCATGAAGGTCCCTGTTGTCGCCACCGGACTGTTGGAGGACATGCGAGTCGTGACTCGGGTTTGAGGTGGCTCAGGGTGATCCGGGGGGGGGAACTGCCACCCCGTCCCCGGAGCCCCCGAAGGGCGGCCCGGGACGGCGTACGCCTTCCCCGCTCCCCGGTTGGGAGGGGGGAAGGCAAAGGAGCCGCCGGCTGCCTATTTGAGCTTCAAGTCGTAACTGCCGCTGGGGACCTCCTGGCGGAGGGGAGTAATGGCCTGGTCCATGTACTTCTTGTCGAAGGAGGTCTTGGGGCCCCCCTTCTCGCTCGGCATCATTGGCGGAGTGATGGTGACCTTGTACTTTCCCGTCGGCGCGCCCGCCTGACCCTCCGTGAATAACTCATAGTCCCCGCTCGCCTTGATGTTGCCGGTGGAGAAGCCGACCTTGCTGTCCTTGTCAATTGCGAGCGGGATGAAGGTCACCTGGCCGCCAGTGAGCGATTGCTCGTTCACGGTCACCTTGCCTTTGACCGGCGTCAGGGGGGGCAGGCCCCCCTTGCTGCAGCCGGCGAGGGGCAAGAGCCCGACCAGGAAGAGAAGGGGCCAGGCGACCAGGGCGGCGCCGGGGCGCCGCGCCGGACCGCGGCTCACGTGTCCCGAAGGGTTCCCGGCGCTCGCGGGGGCCGGCAGCGGTTTGAACATCCGAAGCATTCTCCCTCCCAATCGGTGATTCAAGACGTGCGCATCATTCGGCGGCGTTGGCGCCAGCGGCTCACGAGGGCGGCAGGGCACCGAACCGGCGGGCAGGCCACAGGCCCCCGCGGTACCGTCGCCGGGCGTGCAGCGAAGGAAAGAAACACACTCATCTGAAGACGACGGATTTGAAGAAGGAAGGGCCCCCGCGCGGATCCGGGGGCCCTTCCTTACGCTTCTGCGGGCAGGGCGCCCTCACGGGCGCCGGCCGACCCCAGCCGGGTGCAGCCGTTAATCCCAGTCCGACGGGAGGGGGTTCCCGTCATTCGGAGTGCAGGCGAACGTCCAGGTCTGCAGACTCACGCCGCTGGTGACCCCGCGGACGCTGCCGTCGCCCATGCCGACCTGCATGGAGCCGTCGTGCCCGCCCTGGGTCACGTACCAGTTGCACTGCTGCGCGGTGGGTCCGGCCTGGAAGGCGACGGCGCCCGAGGAGTACTGAGCGCCGCCCTGGTTCATCTGATTGAAGCCACCGGTGGCGCCGAAGGTGGAACTGCTCCACGCATCCCCACCGTTGATCAGGGTATCCCACGCCCAGGCGGGCAGGGTGCAGCCGCCGCTCGCAGGGGAGCAGTTGCGGAACCGCTCGGCGAACATGACCACGTTCGAGGTCCCGTCCCGCATGGCGTTATCGAGAGTCCCCGGTCCGTTCGGCACGAACACCTGCACGTTGGCGCAGTAGTTGCTGCTCGCAAAACCATTCCGCTGGATCAGGTCGGTCTGCATGACGCCGCAGCCGCCGTAGGAGTTGGCATTGATCAGACTCGGGTCGCTGGGGCAGAGGTAGACCGGAACGACGAAGGCCCCCACGTTGTGAGAGTTGCCGTTGGCCTTCGTGTACAGGGGACCCTGTTCGACGTAGGGAAGCAGGTAGTAAAGGATGCTGCCGCTGGTGCCCGTCAGGGGCTTGTGCCCGCCGTAGCCGCCGGAGGCGAGCCCCTCGACGGCGGGCACCTTTTTGTAGGTGGTGGCGTAGTTATGGACGCCGATGGAGATCTGCTTCTGGTTGTTCTGGCATTGGGCGCGTGCCGCCGCCGCCCGGACCTTCTGGACGGCGGGCAGGAGCAGGCCGATGAGGATGGCGATGATGGCGATCACCACCAGCAACTCGATCAGCGTGAACGCCTTTCCTTTCGGCATTTTCCTGACGATTCTTCCCATGAGACCACCTCCGAGAGTAATAAAGAAGGCCACAGGGCGAATGTAGAGCGCAAGCTTTCCTGGGCGAGAGAGGGTGAGGCAGGAAGACGGCTGCTCGCGGACAAACAGCGCCCTGAGGCCGCAGCGCCCCTCTGGGGAGTTCATGCAGCTTAATGAGAACTTCTTAACCAACGCTGGCGCAAGAAGTTTTAGTAAGTCTTCATCTAACCGTGCCCCGGAGAGGCTGTCAATCATTTTTTCACATTTTTTCCCCCGCCCGCTGGCCGTGCCCGATCGAGAGGCGTCTTTTCCCCGGCTTGCTCTTTCCGTGAATAATAGAAAACGCAAGAATCATGCCGCGGAGGCAACCGTCGCGAAGAGCGTGAGCAGGAAGTGGGGTTTCCTCGGGTTCCGTCCAGCCGGCGGCGTGGGGACCGTTCGGTCGCGGGAGTCGTGTGCTCTGCAGGTCCGGGCGGTGTTCGAGAGGGTCAAAAAATGAAGCCAGCCCGGCGAACGCCGCCGGGCTGGCTTCTATGGGGAAGAGTTGGTGCCTGGGAGGAAAGAAAGACTGCCGGACGTCCGTGGATCGGGTCGTGCGTTTCCGGCGGCAAGGCGGCGTCCGAGGCAGGGCCGTTCCACCATTCCGCATGGTGGCTCCCGCCGTTCGGCTGCACCCCCAGCTCCCGGAATCCGGCAGTCTTCCGCGGTGTTGTCTGTCGCCTCATCGCTGTCCTTACTGGCTGAACGCACCTCCCGGCCCGACTTGCGCGCGCCTCGAACTTTTTTCCGAACTTTTTCCCGGACGCGCCAGCAGAGGCTTCACGCTGCCCGCCCCTCCGAACCCACCGGCCGTCTGATATAGTCAGTAGTATCGTCACGATGAGCTGGGCCGACGGCGGCCCGCCCGGGCCACCGACCCCCACGGACGCCTCGCATGACAGATTCCCCGAAGACCGTCGAGGTCGGCGGCGTCGTGCTGCACCTCAGCGCCCCCGACGCCACCGAACAGGGCTGGATCGGCCAGGACGCCGTCCTCCGCCAACTCCTGGCCTGCTGGCTCGTCATCGATCCCGCCGACCGCCCGCTGTCGCCGCGCCTTCTCGGGCCGCCCGGCATCGGCAAGACCACCCTCGCCATGGCCGCGGCCCGCCTCCGCAAGCAGCCACTGTACCTCAACCAGTGTACGGCCGACACCCGCCCCGAGGACCTGCTCGTCACGCCCGTCCTGGCCGAGTCGGGCCGCATCGCCTACCACGCCTCGCCGCTCGTCTCGGCGATGCTGACCGGCGGCGTCTGCGTCCTCGACGAGGGCAACCGCATGAACGAGAAGTCGTGGGCCAGCCTCGCCCCGCTCCTCGACCATCGCCGTTACGCCGAGAGCATCGTGGCCGGCGTCACGATCCCCGCCCACGCCGACTTCCGCTGCTGCGTCACGATGAACGAGGACGAGTCCACCTACGAGGTGCCCGACTACATCCTGTCGCGGCTGCAGCCGACGCTCACACTCGGCTTCCCCGGCCGCGACGACGAGATGGCGATCCTGCGTTACCACCTGCCGTTCGCGCGGGCCGAACTACTCGCCCTGACGGTCGATTTCCTGCAGCAGGCCCACGAGCTGAAGCTCGACTTCTCGCCGCGCGACGGCATCAACATCCTGCGCTACGCCCTCAAGCGCATGGCCCAGGATCCGACGCACCCGCTCGGCCAGGACGCGGCGTGGCGCGAGTCGCTGCTGTGCGTCCTCGGCGAGGAGGCGGCCGACCTGGAGGAGCTGGCGCGGCGCCAGCGCCGGGCCCTCGGCGGCCAGCACGCACCGATGGGCCTGGGTGACCTCTTTTTCGACCCCGACGACCCGCTCCACCCCGACGCCGAAGAAGATGACGACGAGGACGAGGATGACGACGTTTGACGCCCGTTCACGGAGAAGCCACCATGCCGGACCGCACACCTCTGTCTGAAACCGCCGCCGTGGAATACCGCGCTGCCGTCACGGGCGCGGCCCTGTTCGACCGCTCCGACGCCGGCAAGGTGGAGCTCGCGGGGAAGGAAGCCGTGTTCTTCCTCCAGAACCTCTGCACCAACGACGTCAAGAGCCTGCCGGTCGGCGCCGGCTGCGAGGCGTTCCTCACCAACCTCAAGGCGCGGGTGATCGCCCATGTCTTCATCTACCGCCTGGCGCCGGAGAAGCCCGAGGTGGTGTGGCTGGACACCGGCCCCGGCATGGGGGAGCGGACGCTGAAGCACCTCGACCGCCACCTCATCAGCGAGCAGGTCGAGCTGGCCGACCGCACGCGCGAATACGCTCAGGTCCACCTGTGCGGCCCGCAGGCACCGGCCGTGCTGGAGAAGGTGCTGGGCGGAGCGGCGCTCGCCCTGGACGAGTTGCGGCACGAGCAGCGCCCGTTCGGCGGCGGCGCGGTGCAGGTGCGCCGGCACGACCTGCTCAACCTGCCGGGCTACGACTTGCTCTGTCCGGCCGCCGACGCTCCGACACTGCGGCAGGCGCTGTGCGCCGCGGGCGCGGCCCCCGCCGGGCAGGAGGCGTTCGAGGTCCTGCGCGTCGAGGCGGGCGTGCCGGTCTACGGCGCGGACATCGACGAGAACCGTTTCGTGGTCGAGGTGGGCCGCATCCGTCAGACGATCTGCTACACCAAGGGCTGCTACCTCGGCCAGGAGCCGATCGTGATGGCGCGCGACCGCGGCCACGTCAACCGCACGCTTCTCGGACTGACGTTCCCCGAGGGCGGGGCGGTGCCGCCTGGGGCGAAGGTGTTCCGCGACGGGCAGGAGGTGGGGCAGGTGACGTCGTCGGTGGTGTCGCCGCGGCTGGGGCGGGCGGTGGCGCTGGCGTACCTGCGGCGCGGCAGCCAGGAAGCGGGGACGGCGGTTGAGGTGGAGGTGGAGGGCGGCCGGCGCCCGGGGATTGTTGCCGCGCTGCCCCTTGTCGACCACGATGGACTCGGATAGGGCTAGAGCGGTTTGCGTTCGGGTGCAGCGGGGGGCGCGCTTTGGAGTGCGGCGCTCGGCGCCGCTTTCTCTCTTTCTTTCTTTGCCGCCGTCCCACCCCAAACCCGAAAATGCAAAAAATAAAGAAAGCGGCGCCGAGCGCCGCACTCCAAAGC
>JBBRPS010000140.1:0-15909 GCA_038227745.1 Gemmatales bacterium
GACCTTCCGCGCCGGGGTAATAGGCAGAAGACAAGCCCGAAGTGCCAGGGGGGGATCCGGATGACCGCTGCCTGCTGCCTGCTGCCTACTGCCTGCTGCCTTCTGTCCCTGGCTTCCCCTCCGGCCGCCTGGAAACCCTTCAGCTCACCAGCCGGCCACTTCACGGTCCTCCTGCCCGGCGTTCCGCTGGAACAGAAACAGTCGGTGAAGACGTCGATCGGCACCGTGGAACTGATCCTGTTCATCCTGGAGGTGAAGAAGGCGCAGGGGTCCTACGTCGTGGGCTACTCCGAGTTGCCGGAGCCCGCGGTTCAGGTGGGGACGGAAGAGAAGCGCCTCGACAACGCCCGGGACGGAGCCGTCGCCAGCGCCAAGGGTAAACTGAAGAGCGAGAAGCGCATCGCGCTCCAGGGACACCACGGCCGGGATCTCCTGATCGAAGTGGACGGCAAGCACGTGATCCGCACCCGGTTCTACGCCGTGAAAAATCGGCTGTACCAGGTGCTCGCCGTCGGCCCGGCGGACTGGGTGGCGGCCCGGGAGTCGAGCAAGTTCCTCGACTCCTTCAAGCTGACGAAGTGAGCGCGAAACGGCAAGCCAGCTCCGGGGCGTCGAGAAACCAGCACGCGACCTGGGAATCCCGATGATTCCGCGGTCGTTTTCCTCGATGGTCCTTGGCTCGATGGAACCTTTTCGGTAGACTAACTCCTCGTGTATCGAACGGGGCGTGGCGCAGTCTGGCTAGCGCGCCTGGTTTGGGACCAGGAAGTCGTGGGTTCGAATCCCGCCGCCCCGATTTCTCCCTGCACCTCTTTCCCTCCCCATAATCTTCCGACCCGGCCGCAACCTTCCTTCCGCACTCGTAACCGTTTCTCCCGCGAGCCCGTCCGACCGTTGCCCGGCCTCCATTCCTGTCCTATAGTTGCATGACTTACGGGACAAACCGCGTCGGCAAACGCGCCCCACGCTGCCAGTCGTTGCCAGCAGAGCGAACCACGAACCTTGGCGCTCGAGGCCGGCGAACTCCCCGGCGGAGGCATCGCGAGTCCTATGAAAGAAATGCTGACTTGCCCCACGACACCCCACTCCCTCAACGGTCGCGCTCACGCCTCCCTCGACCGGGTCGGCTCCGCGCAGCTCCTTCTGCAGGAACTCCTGGGCAGTTCGCTCGTCCTGTCCGAAGACTGGGAACAGCTGCCCAGCAACGTCCGTGACGAACTGCTGGAGTGCGGCGAGACCGAGGACGTCCTGACGCGCCTCGTCGAGCACGGCCTGCTCACCGAGTACCAGGCCCGGCGCATCGAGGCCGGCACCACCTTCGGACTCGTCCTCGGCAACTACCGCGTCCTCGACCGGCTGGGCGCCGGCGGCATGGGAATCGTCTTCCGCGCCGAGCACGTCCGCATGCGCCGCCAGGTGGCCATCAAGGTCCTGCCCCTCTCCCCGGACCAGGACCAGCGCATCCTCCGCCGCTTCCTGACCGAGATCCGCGCCATCGCCCAGCTGCAGCACCCGAACATCGTCGGTGCCATCGACGCCGGCGAGACCTCCAGCAGCGACGGCGCCGGTCCCGTGCTGCACTTCTTCGTCATGGAGTACATCCCCGGCCAGGACCTCGAGGAGTACGTCAGGGAGAACGGCCCGCTGTCGCCGGCCAAGGCCACGGACATCATCCACCAGATCGCCTCCGCCCTCGCCGAGGCGAACAAGCACAACCTCGTTCACCGCGACATCAAGCCGTCCAACATCCAGGTCACGCCCGAGGGTCAGGCCAAGTTGCTCGACTTCGGCCTGGCGCGGCACTTCCCGACCGGCGTCACCGAGCCGGGTACCGTCCTGGGCACCCTCGACTACATGGCCCCCGAGCAGGTCCAGGACGCCCACACCGTGGACATCCGCGCCGACCTGTACGCCCTTGGCGGCACCCTCTACTGGGCCTTGACCGCCCAGGCGCCCTTTCCACCGAAGGGGAACCTCGTTCAGGAACTGGCCACCCGCCTGCACCAGCAGCCGCCCTCGGTGCGCGCCAAACGGCCCGAGATCCCCGCGGAACTGGACGCCATCATTCGGCGGCTGATGGCCCTGTCGCCCGACGACCGCTACGCCACTCCGCAGGCCGCCATGCGTGCCCTGCTCCCGTTCCTCAAGCCGGAGCTGCGCAACCACAACGAACTGTCGGGGATTCGCAGCCAGCTGGACAATCCCTCGTCGGCCGAACCGCGGGCCATCGACGACGCCCAGCGGGCCCACCGCATTCTCCTGATCGATGACGAGCCGGACATCCGCACCTTCTGCCGGTTCGTCCTGCAGGCGGAGGGGCTGGCGTGCGACGAGGTGGACGGCGGCGCGGAGGCCCTGGAGGCCGTCAAGAAGCGGCCTTACGACCTGGTCATCCTGGACATCAACATGCCCGACATGGTCGGCACGGAAGTCTGTCGGCGGCTCCGCGAGGCGCCGCCGACACCGCACCTCAAGATCATCATGACCTCGGGCAGCGCCAACTCGGACACGATGGCGCAGATGCTGCTCGCGGGCGCCGACGACTTCGTCACCAAGCCGTTCAGCGTGGTGCAGCTACAGGCGCGCGTCAAGGCGGCGCTGCGGCTCAAGGACGCCCAGGACCGCAGCGACCTGCTCAACCGTCACCTGCTCGCGATCAACCACCAGCTGGAGGAGAGCCTCGGCTCGCGCGACACGGACCTGGTTCAGGCGCGGAACGCTCTGGTGCTAGCGCTGGCAAAGCTGTCCGAGCACCGCGCCAATGAGACGGGGGCGCACCTGGTGCGCATGCAGAAATACTGCCGCTGCCTGGCGGAGGAGGCGGCGCGGACGACGTTCACGGGGCAGATCGACGAGGCGTTCATCGAGATGCTGGAGTGCTGTGCGCCGCTGCACGACATCGGCAAAGTAGGTTTGCCCGACCACATCCTGCTCAAGCCGGGCCGGCTCGACCAGGACGAGCGCATCATCATGCAGGCGCACACGCTGATCGGCGCGGAGACGCTGAGCGCGGTGGCGGAGCAGCACGGCTCGGCGCTGGCCTTCCTGCAAATGGCGATCGACATCATCCGCCATCATCACGAGCGCTTCGATGGCAAGGGCTACCCGGACCGGCTGTCGGGGAGCGACATCCCGCTGGCGGCGCGGCTGGTGACGATCGCGGACGTCTACGACGCGCTGCGGTCGCGGCGGGTGTACAAGCCGGCGCTGTCGCACGCGGCGGCGCTGCAGGTGATGCTCGAGTCGGCGAGCGGGCAGTTCGACCCGGCGCTGCTGCAGGCTTTCCAGCGCTGCGCGCCGCAGTTCGAGCGCATCTACCGCGCGTCGCCGGATTGATGGTCAGGAGTCGGGAAAGCCCACGGGTTGCCACCCGTGGGCTTTAGCGCTGTCTACCCCCGGACGGCCAGCTCCACCAACACCACCGCGAGCAGCCCGAGACTCACCACCGCGTTGACGTGGAAAAAGGCCCGGTTGACGCGCGTCAGGTCGTCGGGCCGCACCAGCGCGTGCTCGTAGACCAGCAGCGCCGCGATGGCCGCCACGCCGGCCAGGTACAGCGCGCCCAGGTGCGGCGCCGCCGCCCAGTACAGGCCGATCAGCAGCAGCACCATCGCGCAGTGACATACCCTCGACACGCGCAGCGCGGCCTTGACGCCGAGCCGCGCCGGCACGCTCGCCAGCCGCGCCTTGCGGTCGAACTCCGCGTCCTGGCAGGCGTAGATGATGTCGAAGCCCGCCACCCAGCAGAACACCGCCAGCCCCAGCACCAGCGGCGTTCGCAGATCCGCGAAGTCGATGATTCCGCGCACGGCGACCCACGCCGACAGCGGCGCCAGCATCAGCGCCGCCCCGAGCCAGAAGTGCGCCAGCGCCGTGAAGCGCTTCGTGAACGAGTAAGCCCCCAGGAAAACAAGCACGGGAACGGAGAGCCAAAGGGGCCAGAAGTTGGGAGGCGCGGCGGCGAGGAAGAGCAGCGTCGAGGCGACGAAGGCGGCGGCGCTGACGAGGGTGAACGTCCAGACCGCCGCGACCGAGAGTTGCCCGCTCGGCAGGTGACGCCCGGCGGTGCGCGGGTTGGCCGCGTCGATCTTGCGGTCGGCCAGGCGGTTGAAGGCCATCGCCGCACTCCGCGCGCAGACCATGCACAGCAGGATGCCGAGCAGGTCGAGCGCCGAGAAGTGGCCCTGGCGGCGCCAGGCGAGGGCCGCGGCCAACAGCGCGAACGGCAGCGCGAACAGCGTGTGACTGAACCGAATCATCTCCAGTAGCTGCCGCGTGCGCCTGAGCATGACACCCTCCTGTCGTGTGAACTCGCCGCGGCGAAAGTTGAGACAAGCCCGACGCGCCAGCGAGGGGCCCCTCGTTGGCGCGTCGGGCTTGTATCTGATCCAGCCCGCGGCGAAAGTTGATACAAGCCCGACGCGCCAGCGAGGGGCCTTGCGCGTCGGGCTTGTATCTGATCCAGCCCACGGCGAGGATAACCGCGGAGTGCGGGCGCAATAAACAGCCCGAAGCGCCGCCGACGACAGGCGTGCGCTTCGGGCGGATCGGCCCCTCCTCGTTATAGTTGCTCACGCCGGCCGTGCCACCGGCGCGCGCCGCCGCCATGCCGCCGCGTCGCGCTCCTCGAACGACAGGAACTCGCCGGTCCGCGCCAGGTGCTCGATCGTGAACGCCAGGTGCGCGCCGATGCCCGGCAGCACCGCCAGCGCGGCCTCGTCCTCCGCGAGCAGCTCCACCGCCGGCCGCTCCAGGCCCATCACCGTTTGCGCGGCGTGCCGGTAAGCGCGGACGCGGA
Organism: Gemmatales bacterium; assembly: GCA_038227745.1. Lineage (GTDB taxonomy): Bacteria > Planctomycetota > Planctomycetia > Gemmatales > Gemmataceae > DASPXY01. Next base: position 4,799 of record JBBRPS010000140.1, read on the forward strand.
ACAAGTTCTCGCCCTGCTCGGCGAGCTGCCGCGCGTGCTGGCTCAACTTCCGGGCGATGGTTGAGTTGTCCATGATGGCTCCTCCTCGGGCGATCAAATCCTCACCCGTGTATTATACGTCGGTACACTACAAGGTCCCAAGGTCAGCAACGGAAAGCGGCGAGCCGGCTTGACCCCGCGCCGCCCGCGGGTAGGCTGAAGGAATCCCGAGGTCTCCCCCGCATGGCGGAAATCGAACTCGCGCAGGTCCGGAAAGAGTACCCGGGCGGCGTCGTGGCCCTTGCGGACTTCAGCCTGCGGATCGAGTCCGGGGAACTGCTGGTCCTGGTAGGGCCATCGGGCTGCGGCAAGACCACGACGCTGCGACTCATCGCCGGGCTGGAAACGCTGACCGCGGGCACCATCCGCATCGACGGCGCGGACGCCGCCGGCCTGACTCCCCCGCAGCGCGACATCGCCCTCGTCTTTCAGCGGCCCGCCCTCTATCCGCACCTCACCGTCCGCGACAACCTCGCCTTCTCCGCCCGACTCCGGCAGCGCCCCGGCCTCCTGCGCCGCCTCAGCCGCATCTTCTCCGCGGCCGCCGCCCGGCGCCGGCACGCCGAGGAAGTGTTGCTGGCCGCACGCCTCGGTCAGGCCGCTGAGTTGCTCGGGTTGCGCGACCTGCTCGACCGCTACCCGGCGCAGCTCTCCGGCGGCCAGCAGCAGCGCGTCGCCCTGGGGCGGGCGCTGGTCCGTCGGCCGCGCGTAATCCTCTTCGACGAGCCCCTCGCCGGCCTCGACGCGCCGCTCCGTCTGGAATTACGCCGCGAGTTGCACTTGCTGCACAGGGGTTTTCCAGAGACAATGGTCTATGTCACCCACGATCCCGTGGAAGCGATGGCCCTGGCGGACCGCGTGGCGGTCCTCACCGGGGGGGCGGTCCAGCAGGTGGACCGGCCGGACGTGCTCCTGGCGCGCCCGGCGAATCGCTTCGTGGCCGGCTTCTTCAGCGGGGCGCCGGTGAACTTCTTCGACGGCGAGCTGGTCCTGGAAGGGGAAAGCCTCTTCTTCGGGACCGCTGGCCGGAAGTTGCCGCTGCCCGCCTCGAAGAAGGGGTGGGCGGCACTGGCAGGGCGGGCCGTGACCCTTGGACTGCGTGCGGAAGACGTGAGCGTCCCCCGCCGCGAGGCCGACGGCCCCGGCGGTTGGAACCTGACAATGTGCGTCGCCCTGGTCGAGCCCCTCGGGCAGGGCCATCTGGTAAGCCTGACGGCCAGCGCCCCCGCGACCCCTCTTGCGAAGCTCCACGGGTGTCAAAAACCCGCGGAAGAGAGTAAGATGGAGGAGGGGCAGATGGTGACGGTCCACTGTCACCTGGACCGGGCTCACTTGTTCGACCGCGTCAGCGGAGCGGCCCTGGGGTATTCCCCCGCGGATAGGTTTGTTCCGTAGGACGGCTCTCCCGAGCCGTCCGGACTACGGGATTCCCTTCTCGCCGGGATACGAGAGTGCCGGGCCGCTCCAGACGCGGTGCCCTCCGGCGTCTGGCCCGATGGCCCGCGCGGAGGCGTCAAAGTGGGACACGTCCCACTTTTTTTGTTAGGTGAATCCCTGTCGGTCGTTCCTGGTCCGTTGCCACGACCAACCGACAGCGGGGCACGAACGACGACATCGGACAACGGACGGACCACGCATGAAAGGCTCTGACCTGCTGCGGATCGTGGACCAGATGCACCACGAGAAAAACATCCCACGAGAAATCATCTTCGAGGGCATCGAACAGGCCCTGCAGATGGCGACCGAGAAGCACTACGGCGAGCTGGAGACCATCGTCGTCACCATTAACCGCGACTCCGGCGAGATCCACGCCCTCAAGGGCGCGGAATCGATCGACCCGACGCTGCTCGGCCGCATCGCCGCCCAGAGCGCCAAGCAGGTGATGATCCAAAAGATCCGCGAGGCCGAGTCCAACGCCATCCTGACCGAATACCTCGAGATGAAGGGGGACCTGGTCCACGGCACCATCCAGCGGCACGAGGGCGGCGCCGCCATCGTCAGCCTGGGCAAGACCGAGGCCATCCTGCCGCGCTCCGAGCAGATCCCCGGCGAGTCGCACCACGACGGCGAGCGCATCAAGGCCGTCGTCCTCGACGTCAAGCGGGTCGGCCACCGCGTCAAGGTCATCCTGTCGCGGACCCACCCCGACTTCGTCCGCCGACTATTCGAGAACGAGATCCCCGAGATCGCCGACCGCACCATCGAGATCCGGGCGCTGGCGCGCGAGGCCGGCTATCGGGCCAAGGTCGCCGTCAGCAGCATCGACCTGAAGGTGGATTGCGTCGGCGCCTGCGTCGGCGTCCGCGGCTCGCGCATCAAGAACGTCGTCGATGAACTGGGCGGCGAGCGCATCGACATCGTCCGCTGGAACGACTCGATGCAGGTGCTGATCCCCAACTCCCTGCAGCCCGCGCAGATCGAGGAGGTGTTCCTCTACACGCGGCTGGGGCGGGCGATCGTCCTGGTGAAGGAGGACCAGCTGTCGCTGGCGATCGGGCGGCGCGGCCAGAACGTGCGGCTGGCGAGCAAGCTGGCGGGCTGGGACATCGAGATCATGACGCACGACGAGCTGAACGAGGGGATCGAGAAGGCGGAGACCTGGTTCGCTCACCTCCCCGGCGTGACTCCCGAATTGGTCGAGGCGTTCATCGTCGAGGGGTTCCTGTCCTTCGACGACCTGACGTTCCTGGAGCCGGCGCAGCTCGCGGAACTGGCGGGCATCACCGAAGAGCAGGCCGAGGACATCATCACCTTCGCCGAGGATTCGGCCGAGCGCGTCGAGGAAGAGGCGCGCGCGGCCAAGGCCGCCGAGGCCGAGGCCCGGGCCGCGGGCACTGTCGTCGAGCCGCCGCCGGCCGCACCGGCACCGCGGCCCGCGGGCGTGCCGCGTGCGGAGGACCTGTTCCCCAGGGACGAAGAGGCCCCGAAGGAGGAACCCAGGCCGACGGTGGCGAGCGTGTTCGGCAGCGAGGCGATGGCCCCGCGCCTGGAGGAACAGCCGATCACCGCGGCGCAGGTCTTCGGCGAACCTGCCCCCGACCTGACCGTGTCAGAGAAGGACCAACCCAGTGCGGAGGAGGTGCCGCCGGCGTGAAGTCGGCACGGAAGCCCACCCGGTGCCACGGGTGGGCCGGGGGAGCGTACTCCCCTTTTCAAGAACAGCAAGGTAGTTAGAATAAGTAATCGGGGGTTGAGTACGGCACCCCGGCTGAGCGAGGAATAACGATTGCCGTCTCTAGAGGAGTCCCGCTTGACGCAAGCGAAAGTCCGTGTCTACGAGCTGGCGCGTGAGTTAAACCTGCAGAGTAAAGACCTGCTGGAACTGTGCCGCGCGCACGGCATCGACGTGAAGAATCAGCTGAGCAGCATCGAACCGGAGATGCGCGACCAGATCGAGGCCACGGTCAAGCGCGGCGGGGGGTCCTCCCCGACGCCGGCGAAGTCCACGGCCGCCGTGCTGCCGTCAACGCATAAGCCGGTCCGCCAGCTCGACACCCGTCCGCGCACTCTCGACGCGCACCGCGCGCCCCCGGCCAGGCCCGCCGCGGAGGCCGCCACCCCTGTCACGCCGGTCGCCCCCGCCGTTGGGCAGCCGCCGAAGGCCCCCACGCCACCGCCGGCGCCGGCCCTCGCGGTGGAGGTCCCGTCGCCGCCCGCCTCCGCGGTCCTCACCACGGCCACTCCGCCGGTCCAGGTTCCTCAGCCGCAGGCGCCCACGCCGGTCGCGGCCACGCCGCCGGCCCCAACGCCCACGCCGGCGGCGGCACCGTCGATCGCCGTGTCCCCGGACGTCACGCCGCCGCGCGCCGCCGCGCCCGTGCAGGCGCCCCCGGCCGTCGCCGCCAGTTTGCCGCCCACGGAGCCCACGCCCCCGGCGCCGCCTCGTGAAACACCCCCGGCGGCCACGCCGCCGTCGGCCCCGACCCGGATGCCCTCCGCCGGGCCCCCGCGGGACCTTCGTAACCTCGACACTCCGAGCCGCGGCGACAGCGGCCGGTCGCGCACGCCACGGCCGATGCGCCCGCAGCAGATCGTCCACCGGACCGGCAACCCGCCGGCCAGTCTCAAGCCCAAGCCGCCCTCTACCACGCTGGCCAAGAAGCCCGGCGAGCAGCCCGGCGCCCAGAAGCCCATCTTCCGCTTCAGCGCCGAGCAACTCCAGGAAGCCCGGCAGGGCCCGATCAAGCCGGAAGACCTGCTCAAGCCGCCGACCACCCCTGAAGCCGCTCCCGCCGTCGGCGAGGATGAGGGAGACGACAAGAAGGGCGGCAAGAAAAAGCCCGCCCCCGGCGGCGTGGTCGGCCGCGACACCCGGCAGACGGAGCGCAACAAGCGGGCCAAGGCGCGCAAGGAGCGCGCCGGCACGGACGTGACGGCCAAGGTGATCGCCGGCAAGGCGGTCATTCTGGAAGAGGACCGCCCCCGGCACCGCAAGCTGCGCCCCAAGATGAAGGTGCGCCCCGGTACCGTTCAGCGAAAGGGGAAGATCGTCATTGAACTGCCGATCACCGTCCGCGCCCTTTCCGAGGCCATCGGCGTCAAGTCGGGCGAGCTGCTCTTCAAGTTGATGAACCAGGGCGTCACGCCCCTGCCCAACATCAACTCGATCGTCGATGCGCAGGCGGCCGAGCTGCTCGCGCTGGAGTACGGCGCCGACCTGGACATCCGCCGCCCCGCCGACACCGAGGAGACCGTCCTCGGCATCCTGGACAAGCCCGACCCGCCGGAGTCCCTCAAGCCGCGCGCCCCGATCGTCACGATCATGGGCCACGTCGATCACGGCAAGACGTCGTTGCTCGACAAGATTCGCGCCGATTACGGCATCAAGTCGGACGTCGTCTCCACCGAGGCCGGCGGCATCACGCAGGTGATCCGCGCCTGGCGCGTCGAGAAGGACGGCAAGCCGGTCACGTTCCTCGACACGCCCGGCCACGAGGCGTTCACCAAGATGCGTGCTCGCGGCGCCCAGGTGACGGACATCGCGGTCATCGTGGTGGCCGCCGAGGACGGCGTCATGCCGCAGACCGAGGAAGCCATCAGCCACGCCAAGGCGGCCGCCGTCTCGCTCGTGGTGGCGATCAACAAGGTCGATCTGCCCAACGCCAACGTCAACCGGACCCGGCAGCAGCTCTACGGCCTGAACGTGCTGCCCGACAACATGGGCGGCGACACGCCGTTCATCGAGACCAGCGCCGTCACCGGCAAGGGCATTGAGGAATTGCTTGAGCAGCTCGCCATCGTGGCCGAGCTGAAGGAGCTGAAGTCCAACCCGGACAAGCCCGGCCGGGGCACCTGCCTGGAGGCGATGCTGAGCGAGGGCGAGGGCGTGCTGGCCACCCTGCTCGTCCGCCAGGGGACGTTGCGCCGCGGCGACGTGATCGTGTGCGGCCCGGCCTTTGGCCGCGTCCGCCAGATGTACAACGACATGGGCCAAGCCGTGGAGGAAGCCGGCCCCAGCGTCCCCGTGCGGATCACGGGCCTCGACGAGGTCCCCGACGCGGACGACGCCTTCCAGGTCGTGCCCGACCTGGCGAGCGCGCGGACGATCTCGCTGAAGCGCAAGGCGCGCAAGGTGGAGGCAGGGTTGGTCCGGCGTTCTCCGCTGACCCTGGACCAGCTGACGGAGGCCAAGATCGCCGAGCTGAAGGTGATCCTCAAGGCCGACTTCCGCGGTTCGATCGAGGCGATCCGCAAGGAGCTGGAGAAGCTGCAGCACGAGGAGGTGCGCGTCCGCATCCTGGAGGCCGCGACGGGCGGCATCACGGAGAACGACGTGTGGCTGGCGCTGGCCTCGCCGCAGGACACGCTGATCGTCGGCTTCAACGCGGTCCCGGACGACCGGGCGCGCGCCCTGGCCGAGGAGAAGGCCATCAAGATCCTCCAGTACGACATCATCTACAACCTCACGAAGGACATCCGGGCGGCCCTGGAGGGCAAGCTCAAGCCGCGTGAGGAGGTGGTCCACCTGGGCCGCGCGCTGGTCCGCGACACGTTCAAGATCAGCCGCGTCGGCACGATCGCGGGCTGTCACGTCACGCAGGGGACGATCAAGCGTTCGGGCAAGATCCGCCTGATCCGCGAGGGCGTGGTGATCTACCCGCCGTCGGACCGCACCGCCGGCCTGGAATCGCTGAAGCGCTTCAAGGAAGACGTCGGCGAGGTGCGCGAGGGCTTCGAGTGCGGCATCAAGATCGCCGGCTACGACGACGTCAAGGTCGGCGACGTGATCGAGGCGTACCGCGTGGACGAAGTGAAGCGAACCCTGTAACCTGCGCCGTTTAGCCGCGGTTCGCAGAACCGCGTGGGGCTCGACGTCCCGCGCGGTTCTGCGAACCGCGGCTAAACAGGAAATTGTCTCGGCCATGATCGTCGGCACTCTGCTCGTCCGCTTGTTGATTCGCGAGGCTCGCACCTTGAAGGACAAGCGGCAGGTGGTCAAGAGCATCAAGGACCGGCTGCGCAACGGCTTCAACGTGTCGGTCGCGGAGGTCGATGCCCTGGACAACCGACAGGTGGCGGTGCTGGGGCTGGCGATGGTGAGCAACGAGGCCCACCCCCTCAAGGTGGCCCTGGGGGAGATCGTCGAGGCCCTGCGTTCCCACCCGGTCGCCGAACTGCTCGATCACGAGATCGAAATCTAGCCACCCCAACGCGGGGTGTCCGCGGAGAGGTCCCCATGAAAGCCCACCGCATGGCGCGCGTCTCCGAGGTCATCCGGGAGGTGGCCAGCGAGACGATCCTGTTTGAGCTGCGCGACCCGCGCGTCAAGGGGGTGACCGTCACCCGCGCCGAGGTGTCGGGCGACCTGCAGCACGCGAAGGTCTACGTCTCGGTGATGGGTTCGCCGAAGGAACAAGAGCGGTGCCTGCTCGGCCTGAAGCACGCCGGCGGCTTCGTGCAGTCGAAGCTCGCCAACCGCCTGAAGACCCGGTTTACCCCGGTGATCACGTTCGTGCTCGATGAGGGGGTCAAGAAAAGCATCGAGATGACCCGCATCCTCAACGAGGAGCGTGCCCGGTCCGCCCCGGCGACGCCGGAGGCGGCCCCCGCCGAAGGAGCGGCCGAAGAGGAAACGGAGTAGGGGTCCGTGACGAGTGAAAAGGAGAAAGTGAAAAGGGAGACAGACAGGTTTTCTCTTCACTTTCTACTTTTCACTCGTTACGGACCCCTGATCGGCACTGATGCCACCTTTCACAAAGGGGTGATGAAAACGGCCATGCTTACAACAACCAACAAGCAACGGCTCCTGACGCAACTCTTCGCGCTCGCCAAGGGCGGCAAGGGCAGCGAGCCGGAGGCACGCCCGGTCCTCGAACAGTTCGTCTACGCCATCTGCCGCGAGGGCGCCACCCGGGAACAGGCCGACCGCGCCTTCCGCAACCTGCGCGAGCACTTCTTCGACTGGAATGAGGTGCGCGTCAGCTCGACGCGCGAACTGGCCGAGGCGATCGACAGCCTGTCGGACGCCGAGGGCCGCGCCCAGCGCCTGATCGACCTGCTGCAGGAGGTGTTCGAGACGACGTTCTCGTTCGACCTCGAAGCGCTGCACAAGATGGGCATGAAGCAGGCGGCCAAGCGGCTGGCGCGCTACCAGGCGGCCAACGACTACGCGGTCGCCTGGGTGGTGCAGCAAAGCCTGGGCGGTCACGCCATTCCCCTCGACGCCCCCAGCCTGCGCGTGCTGCGGCGGCTGGGCCTGATCGAGAACGAGCAGGAAGACCTGGAGGCCCTGCGCGCCAGCCTGGAGCACCAGATCCCCAAGGCGCGCGGCGCGCTGTTCTGCGACCTCGTGAGCGCCCTGGCCGACGAGGTCTGCCACGAGGACGAGCCGCAGTGTCAGGCCTGCCACCTCGCCCCGCACTGCCCCAGCGCCCAGGAGTTCAAGGCGGCGCCCGTCGCCGGCGAATTCAGCAGCCGCCAGAAACCCCGCTGATGACTACAACGGGACAGGTTCACAAACAAGCCCACGGGAAGGGACCCGTGGGCTTTCTTGTCGCCTTGTCCTCTTCCGCCCTTCGCGGGTAGAATCCCGCCCTCGTGTCGCCGCGGCGTCAGGACCGCGGCCGTCGGGCGGCCGGTCCGCACAGCCGGCCCGCCTCCCTTCCCGTGCGAGGGACAAGGATGTTACCCGCTTCTATCCGGAGGGCGCTGGCACTGCTGGCCCTGCTCGGCGCCTCCGCCATGCCGTTGTCCGCCCAGGAATCGACCGTCGAGGACCGCCCGAAACCGTTCGCGCCGCTGCGGCCGCAAACCCAGGAGGAGCGCGACCGGCGCGAGGCGCTCGAACAGTACGCCCTCGGGCTGCTCTGTCAGCGCGCGGACCGCATCCTCGAAGCCCTCGCCGCCTTCGAGAAGGCCGCCAAACTCGACCCAAAAGCCCCGGCCGTCTACCGCGCCCTCGTTCCCCTGCAACTCGTCCTGGAACGGCACGCCGAGGCGCTCGCGTCCACGCGCAAGGTGCTGGAGCTGGAGCCGGGCGACTTCGAGACGTGGTACATCTATGCCCGGGAGCTGCGCGTCAAGGGGCAGTTCAAGGAAGCCTGCGCGGCGCTGCGCAAGGGGCTGGCCTGCCCCGAGATCAAGGACCGGCCGGAGACCATGCACCAGTTCCATATCGACCTGGGGCTGCTCCACGAGCGGACGCGCGACTTCGCGGCGGCGGCGGCGGCGTTCCAGGAAGCGGCGCGGCTGCTGGAGCACCCGGACCACCACGGCGAGTTCGGGAACTTCACGCGCGCGGAGACCGCGGCGCGCCTCGCCGAGACCCACGAGCGCGTCGGCCGCAATTTCCTGGAGGCGAAGAAGTACGCCGAGGCGGTCGCCGCCTTCCAGAAAGCCCAGGCGGGCAATCCCGAGACCGCTGGACGGCTCAACCTCAACCTCGCCCAGGTCTGCAAGCAGATGGGCAAGCACCCCGAGGCTCTGGCCTACGTGGACGCCTATCTTCGCCTGCAGCCCCAGGGCACCGACGCCTACGAGCTCAAGGCCGGCATCCTGGAAAAACTCGGCCGCGCCGGCGAGGTGCTGCCCTGGCTGGAGAAGGCGTCAGGGGACGACCGCTACAACGTCCGGCTCAAGCTCCTCCTGGCGCGGCAGTACGGCCGGGCCGGGCAGGCCGAGCGGGCGGAGAAGATTTACGCCGGCCTGGCGGCCCAGTCACCGACGCCGGAGATCTACAAGGATCTGTTCGCAGTGTATAAGGAGGAGAAGAACGGGCCGGCCAAGGCGCTGGCGGTGCTGGACCGGACGTTCTCCGTGGCCCGCGACCGGCAGGCGGCCGGCCAGGGGCTGGCGGCGGCGCAAGCGCGGGCGATGCTCCTGGCACTGCGCCAGGACCTGGTCCTGGCGCGCGGGCTGGTGCGCGCCGGTGGCGAGGCGGCGGGCAAGGCGAAGCTACAGTCGGAGACGTGGCAGATGCTGGCGGCGCTGGCGGACCGCGCGAAGGACACGGTATACGCGGAGCGCTTTTATCGCATGGCCCTGGGCGGGGTCACGGAAGAGGGCCGGACCGCCGTGTCCGCCGGGCTGCTGCGCGTGCTCTGGCAGGGCCGCAAGTTCACGGAGGTCGTGCAGGTCTGCCGCGACTGCCTGAAGACCGCCAAGGACGCCGACCGCGTCGTCTTCCAGACGGAGTTGGCGCGGGCGCTGGCCCGGCTCGACCGCTTCGACGAGGCGCTGACGGAGACCGACGAGGCATTGAAGGCAGCGGCGGTGTCGGACCGGCTCGGCGTGCGCCTGCTGCGCGTGCGCGTCCTGATCCAGGCCGAGCGTCACCCGCAGGCGGAGGCGGAGTGCCAGGCCCTGCTCAAGGAGTACACGGTCCCCGGCGAAACGCTGGAGCTGCGCTACCTTCTGGCGAGCGTCCACACGGCGAAGAAGGAGCACGCCAAGGCCGAGGAGCAGTTGAGCGAGTGCCTGCGGCTTGACCCCAGCAACGCGACGGTGAACAATGATTTGGGGTATATCTGGGCGGACCAGAACAAGAACCTCGACCGCGCGGAGGAGATGATCCGCAAGGCGATCGAGCTGGACCGCAAGCAGCGCAAGGGGCCGGCAGCCGTGGCGGAGGCGCAGGACGAGCAGGACAACGCGGCGTATATTGATAGCCTTGGGTGGGTGCTGTACCGCAAGGGTGACCTGGCCGGCGCCCGGCGCGAGCTGGAGAAAGCGGGGTCGCTGCCGGACGGTGAGGACCCGGTGATCTGGGACCACCTCGGCGACGTGTACCTGCGGCTGAACGAGCGAGACCGGGCGCGCGGCGCCTGGGAACGGGCGGCCCACTTCTACGAGCGGGACCGGCGCGGTAGAATGGACGGCCGGTACAGGGAACTGCAACAGAAACGCGAGCTCCTGAAAACGGAGAAACAACCTCGGTGACGGGGCGGGCGGCGCTCCCGGCCGCCCGCAACGCACAGCGAAGGAGGAGCCATGTCAGGCCATTCCCACTGGGCAACGATCAAGCACAAGAAAGGCGCCATCGACGCCAAGCGCGGCAAGCTGTTCAGCAAGCTGAGCCGCGCGATCATCATCGCCGCACGCAACGGCGGCGGCGACCCGGAGATGAACCTCAAACTCCGCTACGCCATCGACAAGGCCCGCCAGGTGAGCATGCCGAAGGACAACATCGAGCGGGCCATCAAGCGCGGCACCGGCGAGATGGCGGGCGTGATCTTCGAGGAAATCCTCTACGAGGGCTATGGTCCGGGCGGCGTGGCGGTCATGGTCGAGGTGCTGACCGACAACCGCAACCGCACGAACGGCGAGGTCCGCAAGGTCTTCGAGCGTAGCGGCAGCAAAATGGGCAGCGCCGGCTGCGTCGGCTACCTCTTCGACCGCAAGGGCATCTTCACGGTGAGCGCCGTGGCGCAGGACGAGGACAAACTGCTGGAGATCGCCCTGGAGGCGGGGGCCGACGACGTCAAGCGCGACGAGGACAAGTTCCTGATTACTTGCGACCCGGCGTTGTTCGCGCAGGTGCAGGACGCGCTCGCCACGGCGGGGGTGAAGGCCGAAAACGCCGAGATCACCCACCTCCCGAAGGTCCCCAAGGACGTCAGCGTCGAGGACGGCAA
>JBBRPS010000141.1:0-15881 GCA_038227745.1 Gemmatales bacterium
AAACTTGCATCCAAGTCGGTAGCGATGACAGTGTGGTGTCACTCTTCGGAAACCGCAGAATTCATGCGGAAAGCGCGACAACACGGGCTGTCGCGGCTCTCCTGAATTCAGTGCAGGTTTTCGTGCCAGGGACACTAGGGACTAAGGACTGAGCGCAGGATCACCCAGCTCGCCGACCCGAGGACGAACGAGCGGCCGTCGGCCGCGAACGCCGCAGAGCGCGCGACGTCGCCGCCGCCGCCCAGGTCGAGCTGATCCACCTCCCTGCCGTCCGCGGCGTCCCACAGCCGCACCGTCAGGTCGTCGCCGGCCGACAGCACCACCTTGCCGTCCGGCGCGAAGACCGCCAGGGTCACCCAGTTCTTGTGGCCCTTGAGCGTGCGCACCTCCTTGCCCTCGGCGGCGTCCCAGAGCTTGACCGTTCTGTCCTGGCTCGCGGTGACGATCCACTTGCCGTCCGCCGAGAAGGCGACGCTCGTCACCTCGCGCTTGTGGCCGTCGAGGCTCCGCGGCTCCTCGTCCTTCTTGTCGGGGCTGAGGTCCCAGAGTTTCGCGGTGCCGTCCTCACTGCCCGACAGCGCCCACTTACCGTCCGGCGAGAATGCGACCGAGGTGACGCCGTGTGAATGGCCGGCGAAGCTGCGCAGCTCCTTGCCACTGTCGGCGTCCCACAGCTTCACGGTGCGGTCGCCGCTGCCGGACAGGGCCAGCTTGCCGTCGGCGGACAGGGCGACGCCCGTCACGACTCCGGTATGGCCGGCGAAGGTGCGCAGCTCCTTGCCGGTGGCGCTGTCCCACAGCTTGAGCGCCTTGTCGGCGCCGCCGGTCAGCAGCCGCTTGCCGTCGGCGCTCAGGGCCAGGGCGGTGGCCGCGTCGGCGTGCGCCTTGATCGTTTGCAGTTCCTTGCCCGTGACGGCGTCCCAGCGCTTGACGGTCCGGTCGAGACTGGCGGAGAAGGCCATCTTGCCGTCGCGCGTGAGCGCCACGGCCGTCACCGCCCCCTTGTGCCCGCCCCAGAGCCGCAGCTCCTTGCCGGTCGCCGCGTCCCACAGGCGGAAGGCGTTGGCGCCGCCGCCCGCCAGGACGCGCTTGCCGCCGCCCTGGAAGGCTAGCGCCGTCAGTCCGCGGAAGGGCACCTGCGCCGTCCACACCGCCTTGCCGCCGTCGATGTCCCAGAGCGTGACAGTCCCGCCTTCCATCGGCTGGCCGCCGAAGTCGAAGCCCGTCCGCGCCTGGACGACATACTTGCCGTCGTCGGAGAAGCGCAGCGAACCGAGGCCGTTCGCGGCCGGCTCGGGCTTGAGCGTGCGCAGCTCCTTGGCCGCCGCCAGGTCCCAGACCTTGACGTTCTGATCGATGCCGGTGGAGGCGGCCCGCTTGCCGTCGCCGGAGACCGCCAGCGCGACGACGCCCTGCGGCCCCGCCTCCAGGGCCTTCTGTTCCTTGCCGGTGCCCAGGTCCCAGAGCTTGATTTTGTTGTCCTGCCCTCCGGAAAGGGCGAATTTACCGTCGCGGGTGACCGCCAGTGCGAACACACCGTTTTGATGCGCGGGGCTGCTCAGTGCCTCCTTGCCCGCGGCGAGGTCCCAGGCCTTTAGCGTGCCGTCGAGGCCGCCGGAGAGGGCCTGCTTGCCGTCGGGCGTGAACGCCACCACCGCGATCAGGCCCTTGTGGCCCTTGAGCGCCTGCCGTTTCTTGCCGGTCGTCATGTCGAAGAGTGCGAGGACGGAGTCGTCCTGGGTGAGGTTCGCGCTCTGGTAGGTCGCGGCGAGGGCGCGTTTCCCGTCGGCGGCTAGCACCGCCGCGGAGACGCCTGTCTTCGGTAACTTGATTTCGCGGACGAGGCGGCCGGTGTCCACGTCCCAGAGGTAGAGCGAGCCGTCGAGCGGCGTGGCGTTGAACGGGTTGAACGTGCCCGCCGCCGTCAGGGCGAGCTTACCGTCGCGCGAGAAGGAGACGCTGTGGCCCCAAGCGGGATCCTGCTCGGGGGCGCCCCAGACGGCGGTCAACTTCGTGCGTGCAGTTTTGAAGAGCGCCTGGTAGCGCTGCGGCAGGGCGGCCCCGGCGGTTTCCCCGGCCACGGCGACCGGCACGACCAGCGGCGTTCGGAGGAAGGCGACAAGCAGGAGACCAAGGGCGGAGAGGCTGCGGAAACCATCGACGCGGCACATGCGTCACTCCCTGGTTGCGACGATCCTTGGTGGAGACTTCCGAGGACGATGGACCCGGACGACAGGGGGGAAAGCCTGTCGCCCGGGTAATTACTTCAGAAGACGGCTCACGGGGGAGAGACGGGGAGGATTTCCTGATACTCGGAGGAGTCCTCCGCCTGCCCCATGCGCGCCGCCACGAGCAGCAGGTCGTCGGCCATTTCGCCGCGCGTGAAGATCTTCCTGAACTTGGTGACGAACAAGCCGGCGCGCAGGTGGCCGGCCAGTTGCTGCAAGGCGCGGACGTCTTCGGTGGGGGCCTCGCGGACGAGGTAACCCAGGGGCCGCTCCTGCCGCGCCTTCTCCAGGCGGGCGCGGATGACCTTGAAGATGGCCTGGGCGCGCTTCATGTCCTTGAGGTCGGCCTGGGTGAAGCCCTCATCGACGTCCGGCACGCGCTCACTGTACGGCGCCTGGCCGCGCAGCACCTGCACGTCCCCTTCGGTGAGCTTGCGCGCCCACTCCATCGTGGTCGGCGTCCGCCCCTGCTTGTTCGGCTGAGGCCTCTGCCCCGCCACAAAGGCGAAGCCCAGTTCCTGGTTGCGGCGCAGGATCGCCGGGATCTGGCCTTCGACGGCCTTGAGCCAGGCGGCGCTGTTGCCCGGCAGGCCGCCCGGCGTACAGCCGCTGGCCGCCTGGAGCATCGGGATCCATTGATGCTGGTAGGACAGGTCCTCCGGCAAGTCGATCTTGAAGGGGGCCTGGACGTAGAAGAGAGCCTCAGTCTTGTCCTTGACCGAGATCTGGGTGATGCGCAGCGGGTAGACGAGTTTATCGCTGGAGAACTGGAAGCGCGTGGGGGTGACCTCGCCAGCGTAGGAGCCGTCCTTGTTCTTCTTCATTTGCATGGTGTCGATCTTCATGACGGTGAAGACCCACTTCTTCTGCACGTAGTGGTTCAGCGTCCCCTCGTCGCCGGAGTAACTGTACTTGTTGTCCTTCAGCCATTTGTACAGGTCATCGGCACGCTCGGCACTGATGATCTTGTAATCCAGCGACCCGACGACTCCCGCCTCCAGCACCACCACGGTCGGCTTGCGCGTCACGGTACGCGACAGTGCATCCGTGGCTTCCATGCGGTACACACCGCCGCCGGTGCTCCTGCCGCCGAAACGAACCATCGGCAGCAGTTTCGATTGCGGGAACTCACGCTTCTTGAGGATGGAGTAGATGGCGAGGTGCTTGAAGAAGTCTCTGGGCATCTCGTGCAGCTTCGGCTGGCTGGGGGTGGGGATGACCATGCCGAAGTCCTGGGCGTTGCCCTCGAATTTCGGCTGCACCGTAAACGTCTCCAGCTGGCGCTCGGGGTCCCAGGTGAGGAACGCCTTCTGCGCGGGCTGGAGGATGTCCTGGTCCTTCGCCGAGAAGTAACAGCACGCCGCCCGACTCCCCTGCGGCACGCTTCCCATGACGGCCAGCGCTCCCAGCAGGACGAGCAGGGACCGCCGGCGATTTCCCGTCGCGCGCATGCGTCCGGTCCTTTCCTTTAGGCCATGAAAAACGGAGATGTCTCTCTTAACAGACGAGGGACACCCGCCCGCGGATTGTCCGCGGCGAACCTTCACGGCCGGGATCGTCGGGTGCCTGTACAAACGTCTCGAATGGAGCAGGCGCCTTCAGAGGTACGGGAAGAAATGAAGATCGGCGAGCCGTCGGGCTTGCCCCGGCGGGGTCTGTGGGGGTGTCGCTGCGCGACGGGCCGCCGGCGCGCTCCTTTGTCCCTCCGCCTCTGAGAAGAGCAGGCGGCGGGGGAAGAGCCGGAAAACTCCCGGAGGAGGGCGGGAGGGAATGCGCTTGACAGGGGAGGGGGGCGCGGGAGAATGCCTTATGGCAGCGTGGCCGACGAGACGGCGTAGGGGACGGCGCCCCTTTTGCCTGCTGTTCGCGGGCAGCAGGCAGAAAGGGAGGGCGAAACCGAGCATTGTGCGGCGCCCGCGGACCTTGGCCCGCTACGGTTGCTTGTTGTTATGGGGTTAGGTTGCGCCCCACCCGGGATTATCTTGCGCCGGCGCACACGAATCAATGGTTCGGCCATCCCAAGTCATCGCCAAGAGGTTGACAACTTGCATGCTTGACAAGACGCAGCACGAGATCCTGCAAGCTTTGCTCATGCCCGCCAGCAACAAAGGGGCAGAAGGCGACCCGAGGATGGAGGTCCTCGTCGCTATGGTCTTCGATCTCCTGATGGAAGTCGAGGCATTGCGCAAGGTCGTTTCGGCGTCGAAACTCGGAGTCGGCGGTAAGAACTCGGCCTATGGCCGTGCCTATGAGGAGACCGCGTATCTGACCCACAACGCTTGCGGGCCGTCCTCCGGCCTGGAAAAGCTCCTCGCTCTTTTCTACCCGCGGGGGGCTGAAGAGAAAGGCAAGAGTTGGCGGGAGCGAAGGACATGGCGAGAGTGCCTGCTGTTGCGGCGTCTCGGCTTCTCCGACGAAGAGGTCCGTGCGTACAAAGAGGCAGCTGAGCAAGCAGAGACTTTCACATAAAAGGCCGGGCCGAACAATCCGCTGCAGCTGACCGGGCCGGCATTACGGCGTTCCGAGGTATGAAGTCCAGCCAGCCGGCCCGGCAGCTGAGCGTTAGCGTTCGGCGGCGCGGTTGTTGCGCAAAAGTTACCTTACTCGTCCCGGTGAGTTTGGTATCATTGCAAATTGCGGCGATGGTCGGTTCGACCTCGTGACCAAATGGCAGCGCCCGGAAAAACGGGGGTGACGAATGTCTCTTGTCTCTCAGACAATGAATCACTGCCGGACATGCTTGTTGCTCATCTTCGCGGTTTCCTGTTCGGCCTGCTGTCAGGACGTGCCCGATCCTATCGCAATCCAGCAAGGCGATGACCTCTCGCAGCCACCGCTGGAGATCAACTTTAAGCAATCGTGCGGAGTGCCCGAGGGGCGGCAACAGGCTTATGACCCCAAGACGGGGGTCTTCCACATCCACTTCAAACCCCAACGCTTTGCGGTCAGCGCGTTCGGGGTAACGAAGGTCGCCGAGCGGTTCGCGAAGCCGGTCGTCTTCCGGCTGACGGGTGTCCCTTTGGCATATGGCTGCGTCGGCCTTCCCCTCGTCCTGACGGTTGGCGAAAAACGGTATGTGATGATCGACGTCGGCCCCAGTTCCTTCCACGCTTATGAGCGCTTCGACAGGACGCTGTTCCGGGTCGAGCGCAAGGAAGATGTGGTCACCGTCGCGTTCACGGAGAAGGGCCAAGCGCTCTTGAGGCCTGGGGCACAAATCTCGTTCAAGGTCGATACCGGCTGGTAGCAAGAGGCGCCGAACCAGGCGCTGCAGCAGACCGGCCACGCGAAAAACGGAGACGTCTCTCTTAACAGACGAGCGACGCCTCCCGAGAGATGGCCGGCCGGTGCCGCCCCTCATTCCCCGGGCTCGGTCACGCGCCCGAGGAAAAGGATGGCGCCTGTACGGATGTCGCGGACCAGGAACAGGAACGGATGGTTCGCCCGAAACGGGATGGCCCCATTCCAGGCGTGGCCGAAGTTCTCGCTCTCCGCCCGTGCTTCCGTCCCCTCTTCATTCACCTCAATGGCCGCCTTGTGGAGCACCTCGGCGACGAACAGCTTCTCCGCGGCGGTGGACATGCCCGATAAATCCGCCTTGGGAGGGTCGAACAGGTCGGTGATGCCGAGTTTCCCGAGCAGCGGCCTGAGCCGGAACTCCGCACCGGCCTTGAACCGCGGCAGGGCGATGTGGACCTCCTGGTCGCCCAATTTCCCCAGCCAGCCCCGGAGTTTCTCCGGCGTCAGGCTGCGCTCGAGTTCCGGCAGGCCGTCCGCCTCGTTGGGGAGCAAGATCACCAGCGAAAACCGCCCGCCTCGGTAGGGCAACTCCACCGCCTGGAAGTGGCCGCCGTCCAGGTGGTTGAAGTGGCGCTCCTGGTGCATCATCGTCACGGTGACCTTGCGGCCGGCGTTGACGTGGAACGGTTCCCGCTGCGAGGCCGTTTTCTCGAACGGCCAGGCCCACGTCCCCTTGAAGGCGACCGCATTGGTCAGGACGATCCGTGTCTGCTCGGTGAGCAGGTCCGCCGGGAGGAACTCCTGGACCCGGTTCGCGGTCTTCTCACTCACCCAGGCGTTGATGGCCCGCCGCGCCGCCGCGGGGTCGCCGCGGAAGTCGGCCTCCTTCAGGACGCCTCCGTAGTTGGCCCGGACGGTCTGCAGGAACTCCTGGCGGGGGGCCAGGCCCGTCTGCCACCACAGGGCGTTGGCGGCGGACAACTGCACACCGGGCTGGGGCGCGCCGCCGTGCAGATCGTGGATCAGCGCCGCGAAAGCCGGGTGCAGTTTCTCCGGCGGCAGGCGGAAATTCAGGGCCGCGGCCAGCTGTTCCGCCGTCTGCCCGCGGGCGCCGGCGTAGGTCATGGCCAGGGCCGTCGCGATGCTGTACGGCGAGAGAACCAGGTTCCCCTCACCCCCCCGCAGTCCCCCGTACAGGTCCAGCGCGAACGCCGTGCCCGCGTCGATGACGGCGGCCCTGTCGGCCGGGTCGGCGGTGTTCGTCGTCGGCAGGCCGTCGCTGTAGGCGGGGGCTGGTGGGGTCTGTTCGCCCGAGGTACACCCGCAAGCCCCTGTGACCAGGCAAGCCCAGATTCCCAGGTTTCGTGCCGCCCTCGTCATGGTGCCCCCGTGCGGCGCGGCCGCGTCAAGACGGATTTGATGCTGCGGGAAAGTCGCAGAACTGCTCGACAGTGTACCAGATGATCGCGGCGTCCACCAGTTCCACGCGGACGGGACGTGCGGCGCTCGGCCCCTCCCCGGTGGCGGCGAATCGCGCCTCGTCCAGATGTTCAGAAGTGACGTGGAACGGCCGCCCATCCGGCGCCGCTTCCACGGTGGTGTATGCCGCCGTCCTCCCACCAAGGAGGACGTACAGGTCCAGCGGCCGCTCCGACGTGCCCACGACCGCGCCTGCCGCGTGCAGCACTGTCCCGCCACCGGCGGCTTCCGCCCACGCCCGCACCGCGCGCAGGAACGCGGTGCGCCGGATCTCCAGCGCCACCTCGCCCCACAGTCCGCCCTGTCCCGTCGCGTCCTCGACCTCGACCACGAGCCGGTTGCGCACCTGCAGCAGGCCGGTCACCTCGTGCTCGAACGGGTCGCCTGCGCCCTCGTGCCGCCCCAGGAAGGAGCCGTTCACCCATACCTCCGCCAGGCCGGTCACCCCGGCGAAGGTCAGCCATACGCGCTCCGTCGTGTCAATCTGCCCGGGATAGCCGAACGCACGGCGGCAGCGCACGCGGCCGCCGAAGTCGCCTAGCCCCGTCTCACGCCAGCGGCACGGCATCGTCACGCGCAGCGGCGCCGGCAGCGGGGCTTCGTCGCCTGCCAGCCCGAGCCGGCTCAGGGCCGCGCACTCCCACGGACCGCGCAGCCGGATGCGGTGCGGGTATTCCACGGCTCAGACCTCCGGCGGCAAGACGCCGATCATTTCTTTCAACAGAGGGGAATAGTCCTCATACGGCACGCGGTCCGGCGGCCCCTGGGCGTGCAGGTAGACGCTGTCGGCCAGCGACGGCCGCAGGGCCACCAGCGTGCTCGACACCGTGCCGCGCTGGCCGCGGTCCAGGCAGATCGGCGGCCCGTCGCCGCCGCGCTGGCCGCACAGGTCCTTCAGCGCCGCCAGGCACGCGCGGCTGTTGGCGTAGTCGCGCTGCCCGAGCCAGCCCAGCGACCACGCCACGCGCGGGTCGCCGGCCTCGTTCAGGTCGTGGTTCGTCAGGACGTGCAGGCCCGGCGGCAGCGGCCAGACGCTCAGCCAGTCGCCGCCGTGCAGCACCACCGCGCGCTCGCGGTCGGCCAGCACCACGTTGCAGCCGACGTAGCGGTTCGCGCCCAGCTCGCGCTTCGCCTCTTCCACCGCCTCGGCCGCGCTGCGGCAGCCCAGCAGTAACTCGCGGACCAGCAGTCCACGGCTGCGCGGCTCGACCGGGCCGCCGACCTTGGGGCGGTTGGTCACCGCGGCCAGCAGCCCGTGCTCGTTCAGCCCCAGCCAGGTGCCGCCCGCCGCGGGGTCCGTGCCCGCCACCGCCCGGAACTTGCCCTCAAGGATCCGCGGCGGCAGACCGGGTCGCGCGTACGCCTCCTCGCGGTTGGCGCCGACCACCAGCGGGGCGTCGTCAACGGCGCGGAAGAACAGGGCCAGCAAGCACATGTCCGTCGTCCTTTCTGCCAGGGCGCGGCGGCCGCCTTGCCCTCACTGTACAATAGCCCCCGGCCCTTGACCACGGACCGCGACGGGGGGCAAGCCGATGGCAAAGGACAAGCTGCGCTGGGGAATCCTGGGGGTCGCGAAGATCAACAGCCGCCTGCTGCCCGGCTTCGCGCGGGCGGCCAACGCGGAGCTGCGCGCCATCGCCAGCCGCTCCCCGGAAAAGGCCCGTGCACGGCGTCGAGGAGGTGGTGGTCGAGGGCAAGGACCAGATCGTCCACATGCTGGAGGACTTCGGCCGGGCGGTGCTGCACGACGAGCCGGTCCGCCCCGATCCGCAGGAGGCGGTGCGGACGCTCCAGGTGCTCGACGCGCTCGCCGCGTCGGCGCGGGAGCAGCGGGCGGTGACCGTTTAGATTCGCCGCGGGGAGGTCTGACACAAGCCCGAAGCGCAAGCGAGGGATGGTCCCTCGCTTGCGCTTCGGGCTTGTGTCAGACCAATTTGCAGTTCCGCGCGCCATGGGAGAACAAACCGGCATCGGCCGGCAGATTCCCGGGGGTCGGGGCACGGCGGGACATCACGGGCCTCGCCTCCGCGCAGCCCTCACCCGCGATACCCGCCCTCGCGCCAGCCGGCGCCCGTCGGCGGCAGCTCGCGCCCGAGCAGTCCGCGCATCGCCGCCCCGCTCTGCTTGAACCAGTTGAACAAGATCGACACGTCCGTGCCGATGCAGAAGTGCTTCACGCCCATGTCGAGGTACTTCTTCGTCTCGTCGGGGTGGCCGATCTCGGCGCGCGGCGCGATGCCCTTCTTCAGCGCCGTCTCGATCACGTAGCGCTCTGCCTCGCGGACGCGCGGGTGGTCCCACTGGCCCGTCAGGCCGAGGCTCATCGAGTAGTCCGCCGGCCCGAACTGGACCATGTCCACGCCCGGCACCGACAGCAGCGCCTCCAGGTTCTCGACCGCCGGCGCCTTCTCGATCATCAGCGCCACCACCGCGTCGTCCAGCGCCTGCGCGAACGCCGGCGAGCCGCCCTCCAGCACGAAGCCGACGTCGCGGCGCATGCCGACGCCGTGCCGCCCGCGCGCCTGCGGCGTTTCGGGACGAACCGCCCTTACGCACTCCTCCACGTCCGCCACCGTCCGCGGGTCGGCGAACAGCACGTTCTGGATGCCCGAGCCGATCGCTCGTACCGTCAGGTACGTCCGCGGCTCCTGCTCGATCTTCATCATCGCCGTCATGTGGTCGAACAGGTCCACCGCCCGGCCGAGGTTCTCCAGGCCGTAGAGGTCGTACGGGGCGTACTCGGCGACGAACTCGACGTAGTCGAACATGCCGCTGTGGCCGATCAGCTCGATGATCGACGGCCAGGAGATGTGGACGTGCGTGCCGAGACTGGGCCGATCGGCTTTGAGGAGTTCGCGGAGGCGGTTACGGCGCATGGCGGGGGCCCCTGAAAAGCTGATTGCGGGTGTGGGCGGCAAGGTCCTACTACTCCAGTACGAAAGATCCTCACACAAGCCCGAAGCGCAAGCGAGGGGATCCCTCGCTTGCGCTTCGGGCTTGTGGGATCACCTTCCGCGCCGGAGTAATACAATGCCCCACAGTGTAGCAGAAACCCGCAGGGGGGAAAGAAGCGGCCATGGCCGAGGGGCGTACGGTCGGCGTCGTGCCGGGCCGCCGGCTGAGGAAGTGCAAGCCCACGGGTTGCCACCCGTGGGCTTTGGAGAGAAGGCTTATGGGGGTCAGCGGATGTTCGAGAAGCTGAAGAAGCTGAAATACGGCGTGCGGGTGCTGCTGTCGCGCGGCGGCGGTCAGCCCGAGACCATCGACGTTGTCGGCCGGCCCACGGTGGTAATGCACGCCGGCGACGGCCCCCCGTTCGTCTATCTGCACAGCACGCTGGGCGAGGCGTTCCTGTGGCTGCCCTTCTTTCAAACGTGGGCAAAGCAGTTCCGCGTCCTCGTGCCGACGCACCCCGGTTTCGGCAAGAGCAGCGGCTTCGACCAGATCGACACCATCGCGGACATGGCGTTCCACTACGTCGAACTGTTCGACGCGCTCGGCCTGGACGAGGTCTGCCTCGGCGGCGTGAGCCTCGGCGGCTGGATCGCCGCGGAGTTCGCGGTGCGCTGGCCGGAGCGCGTCAAGAAGCTGTGGATCGCCGACGCCCCGGGGCTGTGGGTTCCCGACGAGCCGCTGCCCGACATGTTCCGCATCATGCAGGACCGCGACCGGCTGCGCGAGCTGCTCTTCCACCGACCGCAGTCGCACATGGCCACGCTGGTCATCAAGGAGAACCCCGACGAGGCGAGCATGCTGGCGGCGTACCAGTCGCTGACGGTGCTGGCGCGGCTGGTGTGGGAGCGGCCCTATGATCCCAAGTTGGCGGCACGGCTGCACCGCGTCCGCTGCCCGACGCTGCTGATTTGGGGCGCCAACGACCGGCTGGTGCCGCCGGCCTATGGCGAGGCGTACCGCAAGCACATCGCGGGCGCCGAGCTGAAGCTGATCCCCGAGTGCGGCCACCTGCCGATGTTCGAGCGCGAGGCGGAGTTCGTGAAGCTGGTGGCGGACTTCTGCAAGGATTGAACGGTCCGGCAACGGTTCGGTATCACGGGAGATGCGTTGCGGTCGGGACCCCGGGCGGACTGCGGCGCCACCGCTGATTGCGCCACGGATCCTTAACGCTCAAAGGAGAGTTTGCATGTGTCGCTTGTCCCTTCGGTGCGGCGTACTGCTCGCCGCGACCCTGCTCGCGCCGGCCGCCCTGCCGGCGGAGGCCCGGGCGCAGCCCGCCAAGGCCCCGCCCATCACCCTTGCCCTCGACGCCACCGACGCCCCGCGCAAGATCCTCCACGCGAAACTCACCATTCCCGCTCAACCCGGCCCGCTCAAGCTCTTCTACCCCAGGTGGATCCCCGGCGAGCACGCCCCCACAGGCCCCATTACCGACCTGACTGGGCTGAAGATCACCGCTGCGGGCAAGGCCATCGCCTGGCGGCGCGACGAGGTGGACATGTACGCCCTCCACTGCACCGTCCCCGAGGGCGCGACGGCCGTCGAGGTGGCGCTCGACTTCCTGACGCCGGGCACCACTTCCGGCTTCAGCTCCGGCGCCTCCTGCACCGCCCACCTCGCCGTCATCAACTGGAACCAGTTCCTCCTCTACCCCGCGGGCCGGCCGGCGCGGGAGATCGAGTGCCGCGCCAGCCTGCGCCTGCCGGCCGGCTGGAAGCTCGGCACGGCCCTCCCCGTCGGCAAGCAGGACGCGGCGGTCACTGAGTTCGAGGCGGTGTCGCTGGAGCGGCTGGTGGACTCGCCGGTCCTGTGCGGCGCCCACCTGCGCGAGGTCGCCCTCGGGCCGGCCGCCGGCACCCCGCACGCCATCGTCCTGGCCTGCGACACTGCCGCCGGCCTGGAGATGAGCAAGGAGGTCAAGGCGAACCTCGACCGCCTCGTCGCCGAGGCCCACAAGCTCTTCGGCGCCCGCCATTACCGCGGCTACAAGTTCCTCCTCACCATGAGCGACCAGGTGGCGCACTTCGGCCTGGAGCACCACGAGTCCAGCGACAACCGCATGGGTGAGCGCTACCTCCTCGACGACCGGGTCCGCAAGGGACTCGGTGCCGGCCTGCTGCCGCACGAGTACGTCCACTCCTGGAACGGCAAGTACCGCCGGCCCGCGGCGATGGTGACCGACACCTTCCAGCAGCCCCAGCGCACGAACTTGCTGTGGGTCTACGAGGGCCTCACCCAGTACCTCGGCTGCGTGCTGACCGCCCGCTGCGGCCTGTGGACGGAGCAGCAGTTCCGCGACAACCTCGCCCAGATATCAGACTGGGCACAGAACCAGCGCGGCCGGACGTGGCGGCCCCTGGAGGACACGGCCGTCGCCGCCCAGCTCCTCTATGCCGCGCGCGGCGACGGCGCCGCCTGGCGGCGCTCGGTCGATTTCTACGACGAGGGCGTGCTGCTCTGGCTCGACGTCGATACGCTGATCCGCCAGAAGACCAAGGGCAAACGCTCCCTCGACGACTTCTGCCGGCGCTTCTTCGGCGGCGAGGACGGCCCCGCACTGCTGAAGACGTACACGCTCGACGAGCTGGCGGCGGAGCTGAACGCCGTCGCCCCGCACGACTGGAAGGGGCTGCTGGTGAAGCGCGTGACGGCCACCGGCGCCGCCGCGCCGCTCGACGGCGTCCGCCGCGGCGGCTGGAAACTGACCTACGCGGCGAAATCGTCCGACCTCCACCAGGCGCGCGAGACCGACGACAAGGCGATCGACCTGACCGCGTCGGTCGGCCTGCTGCTCAGGGACGACGGCGGCGTCACGGACGTCATCCCCGGTAAGGCGGCGCACCAGGCGGGCGTGGCGCCGGGCATGAAGCTGCTCGCCGTCAACGGCCGGCGCTGGTCGGCGGCGAACCTGCGGACGGCGCTGGCGGGCACGAAGACCGGCGGCAAGCTGGAACTGCTGCTGGAGAACGGCGAGTTCTTCCGCACCCTGGCGCTCGCCTACCGCGATGGCGAGCGCTACCCGCGGCTGGAGCGCGAGCAGGGGCAGACGGATTACCTCACCGCCATCCTGCGGTCGCTCGCGGCCCGGGAAGGCGTGGGGGCCGCGGCCCCGAACCCGATCGGCGATTGAACGCGCCCGGGAGGTTTCCAATGGAGCGTGCCGAGGGCAATCCGGGGCAGCCTGTCGCCCTGATCACCGGGGCCTGCGGCGGGATCGGGCGACCGCTCGCCCTGGAGCTGGCGAAGCAGGGGTCGGCCATCGCCGCGCTCGACCTGCGCCCGGAGGGCCTCGCCGAGCTCGAACGCGAGCTGCAAAGTAAGGGCGCCCGCGTCGCCTCGGCCGTTGCCGACGTCTGCGACGCCGCGGCGCTGGCGGCCGCGACGGCCGACCTGGAGCAGCGCCTGGGCGACATCGACTTGCTGATCGCCAACGCCGGCATCGGCCGGGAGAACTCGGCGCTGGACTTCCGCGCCGCCGACTTCGAGGCGCACATCCGCGTCAACCTCGTCGGCGTGGCCAACAGCGTCGCCGCTGTCCTGCCGGGCATGCTGCGCCGCCGCCGCGGCCACCTCGTCGCCATCTCCAGCCTCGCCTCGTACCGTGGCCTGCCCCTGATGGCCGGCTACTGCGCCAGCAAGGCGGGCGTCAACGCGCTGATGGACTCGCTCCGCGTCGAGCTGCGGCCGCGCGGCATCTTCGTCACCACGGTCTGCCCCGGCTGGGTGCGCACGCCGCTGACGGCCAGGCTCAACCTCCCTGCCCGCCAGCTCATGGAGGCGGACGAGGCGGCCCGGCGCATCCTCCGCGCCGTCCGCCGTCGCCAGGACTTCCACGCCTTCCCCGCGTCGGCAGCGTGGCAGCTCCGGGTGCTGCGGCTGTTGCCGCGACGGGTCAGCGACTGGCTCCTCGCCCGGATGATGCGCGGCCTGCGGCCGCGGTGACGCCGCACTTTTCGATTTGTGCCGGGCGCCGTCTTCCTTATCATGAAAGGACATCGTGCCGCCCTGACCCCGGCCCCAGTCCGGCAACCGACCATGGAATCGCTCTTCCGCTTCGTCGATACTCCCAGCCAGTGCGGCTACCTGCCGGACCAGCTCTGGAGCCTGGAGTACGATCTGGTTCGCGAGCTGACCCCCGCCGAGTACATGGCGCGCATGGCCTCCGGCTGGCGCCGCTTCGGCTCGATGATGTTTCGGCCGCACTGCGCCGCCTGCACCGCCTGCCGCTCCCTGCGCGTCGTCGCCGACCGCTTTCACCCCGACCGCAGCCAGCGCCGCACCGCGAAGCTCAACTCCGGCGAGGTTCGGATGCGTATCGGCCGGCCCTCCGTCACTCGCGCCAAGCTCGACCTCTACGATCGCTACCACGCCTACCAGGCGGGGGCGCGGGGCTGGCCCGAGCACCCGGCCAAGGACCCGCGCAGCTACGTCCAGTCGTTCGTGGCCAACCCGTTCCCAACGGAAGAGTGGTGCTACTACCTCGCCGGCAAGCTCGTCGGCGTCGGCTACGTGGACGTGCTGCCCGGGGGACTGTCGGCGATCTACTTCTTCTACGACCCCGCGGAGCGGCAGCGCTCGCTCGGCACCTGGAACGTCCTCAACGTGCTCCGCGAGACGCGCGCGCGCGGCCTGCCGCACACCTACCTCGGCTACTACGTCGCCGGCTGCCCGTCGATGGTTTACAAGAGCCGCTTCACCCCGAACCAGATCCTCGGCACCGACGGCGACTGGCACGACTTCCTGCCGTAGAGCGGGTCGCTCGACCTGTCCCGGCGAACGGCCGGCGTGAGCCGGCTGGTACGTGAACCCACGTGGGGTGCCGTACCAGCCGGCTCACGCCGGCCGTTCGCCGGCATCTACTACAGCCACTCGCGAACCGCCCCAACCCCGCGCTATTGGGAATAAATCTCCGCGCCCGGGATCCGAATCAGTAGGTAGAGTTTGCAACCCCTAACCCCCGACCGGGGAGCAGCAGAGATGTTTTACCGTGTCCTCGCGGATGCGCTCACCGTCGTCCACCTCGGCTTCATGGCCTACGCCGTCTTCGGCCAGCTCCTGATCCTGGTCGGGATCGCGTTCCGCTGGCGCTGGATCCGCAACCCCTGGTTCCGCTGGACCCACATGAGCGCCATTGTCCTCGTCGCCATCGAGGCGGTGCTCGGCATCCGCTGTCCGCTGACCGACTGGGAGGACAGCCTCCGCGCCCTCGCCGGCGAGACGGGGGATGGCCGGTCCTTCACCGCACGCTTGGTCCACGCCGTCCTCTTCCTCGACCGCTACGGCATCGACGACCTGCTCCACTACTGCTACCTCGGCTTCGCCATCGTGGTCCTCGCCACCTTCGTGCTGGTGCCGCCCGGCACCCGCTCGCCCAAGGGCTCGGTGGTGGTCAAGCTCGGGTGTGCGGAGGGGCAGCCCGGTCGCAAGCCGGGTTACGTGGTCAGCGAGGTGAAGGTGGAGCGTCCGCGGGCGGGGGCCTGCACGCACACCGTCGTCTGCCCGGTGTGCGCGCGGTCGGTCGGGATCCGCGTGCGCAGCACCGCCCACTTCCTGGGCAAGGCGGTCTTGCTGGCGCTGGTCGGGGTCGCGGTGGCCGCGGTCGGCCTGATGTGGGCCAGTGCCGCGTCCGTCCAGGACGGCGTCCGCACTCCCCTGCAGAACATGGTGACCGATATCGGGCTGATCCTCATCCTGCTCGCGCCGTCCGGCATCCTCGTTCGCAGGGCGCTCCTCGACGCCGGCAGTCCCGAGCCGGCGTCACCGGGCGGGCGGCACCGCGTCGTCCTGTGACCGCCAGGCGTCCGGTCACTTCTGCTTGCGCTTGTCGTCCATTTGCGAGAGGATGTCGCGGAGTTCGTCCCCGGCGGGCAACTGCCAGTCCTCGTCTTCGAGGACGAGGGGAACGTCTTCGTCCTCGGCGAGGGGCGGCGCGGCCGGTTGGGGCTCCGCGGGCGTCGTCCCGGGGCGCACGAGCGTCTC
>JBBRPS010000142.1:0-15821 GCA_038227745.1 Gemmatales bacterium
GCCGCTTTCCCTCTTTCTTTGTCTCCCCCTGAGCCTGGGGCCAGAGAAAGAAAGAGGGAAAGCGGCGCCGAGCGCCGCACTCCAAAGCGCCCCCCTGCACACGGCCGCACACCGCGTTAGTAGCGGAAGATCATGTCGAACGTCAGCCGGAAGTCGTCGAGGTCGCGCTTGTTGATCAGCCCGAACTGGGCCGCGAGACCGAGCTGCACGCACTCCGAGAACTTGTAACGGGCACCGACCGCCAGCGACAGATCGTTCTGGCCGGCGATGCCGCGCGACCCGAAGTTGAACAGGTCGTTCCCCTCGTAATTCTGGAAGCGTGCCCCGCCGTTCTGTGTGTAATGCACACAATTCACCTCGATCAACGGGTAAATCTTGTGCAGGCAGGCGACGTCGAAGTCCAGGTGGAAGGTCGAGTAGAGATAGTCCGTACGCTCGTTGTCGGTGGCGAAGGCGTAGCCGGTCGTGTTCATGAAGTTGAAGCTGCCGAACCGGCCCTTGAGGAAGTTCTGGGCGAAGCTGAGGTAGGGGGCCAGCGTCAGACTGCCCGTGTCCTGGTACACCCGGGCGGAGCCGGTGGGGAGCTGGAACGTCAGGCCGGCGGCGAGGACCGTGCCGCAGTCCGCGTTGCGGATGATGGTGAACTTCGGCCCGAGCCACAACTCCGCGAAGCTGAGAGTGTGGTGGACGTCGGCGGGCGCCGTCGGCGTGGCGTGCGGGTCGGTGTAGACGAAGCCGAGCTTGTTGACGACCAGGGACAAGCGGTCGGTGAACGCCAACCGGCCCTGCAGGCCGAAGAAGCCGGCGTTGCCGCCGTGGAACCCCGTGTTGTTGTTCGGCGTCGTCTGGTAGAGGAAGACCGGGCGCAGTTCGGTGAGCGCTCGCGGGTCCTCGGCGAAGAACGGCGCCGTCACGGGCGAGATGAACGTGTCCAGGGAGTGGTCGCTCTGAAATAGCCCGCGGCCCTCGCTGCGCGCGAAGAAGCCGCCGATCGCCGCGGGCGCCGCCCCGATGCGGTCGAGGACGCCGCCAGACTTCGTCACCACGGCGCAGTTGTACCCCTCGTTCGTCGCAGGCGCGACCGGGACGGCGGGGGTGATCGCTCCGGGCGGCGGCGGGGGCGGCGGTGGGGGCGGGGGCGGCGGTATCTGGCCGACGGGCACATCAATGCTCTGGGCGCGGACGAAGCGCGGCGGGGGCTCCGGCGTGGACGAGGCCGGGCGGACCGGCGCGCGCGCTGCAGGCTCGGTCGGCGCGCCCGCCACCGGCACCAGGGCGACGGGCCGGCCGAGGCGGATGGCCGGAGTGGGCTGCGGCGCGGCCGGCGGCGCCGGAGGGTTGTCCGCCGGGTGCCACGCTATCTCGGCCGCCCGGGTGCCTGCCACCTGCAGGCCCAGCAGGACCAGGCTCAGAATGCTCTTCCAGATCCGGCGCATGGCTGCACCCTCCCTCCGTGTCCACGGGCCGCCCTTCAAGAGCGCCGCGCCTGCCGCTTCCTGTCTCTCTCCGTTTTCGGACGGCGGACGGGGGGCGCAACAGCCCCCGCAGGAGGTGTCCGCGTTTTCGCCCGGAGAACCCGGGGCGCCGCTTGCACAGTCGTCAGGGTTTGCCCGGCCTGCGCCGGCAAGGTTTGCGCCGGTTACCCGGGCTGTTCGACCAGGTTGGTGAGCCGGCCGATGCCCGTGATGTCGATGTGGATCAGGTCGTCCGCGGCGAGGCTGAAGTCGTCCGGCGGCACGATGCCGGTTCCGGTCAGCAGGATCACGCCGCCGGGGAAGGTGTTCTCGCGGCCCAGCCAGGAGATGAGGTCGCCCAGCGGGCGGGCCATCTCCGTCACGCGCGTAGTGCCCTCGAAAACCTTCTGGCCGCGCCGCTCGATGGTCAGGCGGATCGTGACCTGATCGAGCGGCGGCATGGCCTCGGCGAGGGTGACGACGGGGCCGAGGGCGCAGCAGTGGTCGTGGATCTTGGCCTGGGGCAGGTACAGGGGGTTCTCGCCCTCGATGTCGCGGGCGCTCATGTCGTTGCCGATCGTGTAGCCGACGAGGCGGAGGCGCGGCGTCAGGACCAGGGCCAGTTCCGGCTCGGGCACGCTCCAGCGGCTGTCGCGGCGGATGCGGACCCTGTCGCCGGGACCGGAGACGCGGTGCGGCGTCGCCTTGAAGAACAGCTCCGGCCGCGCCGCGGAGTAGACCTTGTCGTAGAAGGTGGCGGCGCCGGCCGACTCGCGCTTGCGCGCCTCCTCGCTGCGCTTGTAGGTGACGCCGGCGGCCCAGACCTCCTGGCGGTCGATGGGGGCCAGCAGCGTCAGCTCCGTGAGGGGCACGCTGCGGGAGTCGGCGAGCAGGTCGCGGGCCACGCCAGCCGGGTTGTCGGAGTGCAGGACGTCGCTGAGGCCGCGCAAGCCGACGTAGTCTTCCAGGTCGAGGAAGCGCACGTGGCCGTCGGCGAGGACGCCCACGCGCGTCTCGCCCGTCTCGATCTGCACCTTGCAGAGTTGCATGGTTCCCCCCGCGAATCACAGCGCCTGACACACGGGCCGCCGTTGGCCCTGCCCGGGAGTAAGTGTATCCTGCCGCCACGGCGGGGAAAGCCCACAGGCCCGAGCCGGCCCGCCCGGGGACATGTCCCCACCGGCTCCCCCGTCCTTGGGACGCCTCGCGACCTGATATAGTTGTTGCACAGCCCTTGCGTGGGCGTTAGGCGAGCGGCGAAAGAAAACCGCCCGTAGGACGGGTCTCCTGACCCGTCCTACGGGGACCAGTTTTTCCCGCCGCTCGCCTTATCGATACAGGGAGAGGGCGCCCCTTGTTCGGGGGCCGGCGAGCGAGGAACGGACATGGCCTGGCAGCAGTTCTCCTGCCCCCACTGCCGGAAGGCGTTCCGGTGCGATGTCGAGCCGTCGAGCCGGCAGACGGCGTGCCCGGCCTGTAAGCACGTGGTGCCGATTCCCGCCCCGACGGCACCGCGCTGGTACCATGCCCGGAACCGGCGGAAGGTCGGGCCATTTCCTTTCGGGGAGCTGCGCCGGTTGGCCGCCTCGGGCCAGCTCACCCCCGCCGACATGGTCTTGCAGGAGGGCGCCGCGAAATGGCTGCCGGCCGCTACGGTGCCGGGACTGTTCCCCGCTCAGGCCGACGCACCGCCGCGCCGCCGCGCTCGCCTTCCCTTCGTGCTGGCGGGGGTCATCCTGGCCGCCGTCGCCGGTGTGGTAGTCGTCCTGGCCCAGCGGGATGGTCCGCCCGCCGTCACGGTCCCTCCCGAACCGCAAGTCTCGACGCATCCCGACCCGCCGAAGAAAAACCCGCCCACGAGGCCGCCCACGCCGCCCCCCAAACTCAAGGACGATCTGCCGCCCGACCTGGCGGGCAAGGTGCTGGCACGGCTCAACGCCTTCCGGGCCGCCGCGGGCGCCACACCGATTGCCCTCGCTGCGGGCCGCAGTGCCGGTTGCACGGCCCACGCGCGCTACCTGCTGCGCAACGCCCGCCATCCCTCGGTTCAGGGCGATGGCAGTCGCGACGAGAACCCGGCGCTGCCCGGGTTCAGCGACGAGGGCCGCAAGGCCGCGCGGGTCGCCGACGTGGTCCTGGCGGAGCCGCTCGCCGCCGTCGCGGACCTCACGACCAGCGTCGCCGGCCGCGCCGCACTGCTCGACCCCGACCTGCGCACCGTCGGCGTGGGCTGTGCCGCGACCGAGGACGGCGCCTGGGCAAACGTCCTCGATCTGACCGGCGACCGGGGTGACAGCCGGGCGGTGGTCTACCCCGCGGACGGCCAGGACGGGGTGCCGCTGACGACCAGCGGCGGCAGCGAGGTTCCGGGCTTCGTGCCGGGGAAGGCCGTCAACGCGGGCTACCCGGTGACGGTCACCTTCGCGCCCGGACTCACGGTCCGCGGCGTGGAGGCCCGGCTCGGCGACGGGGCCGGGCGCGAGGTGGAGGTCTGGCGCTCGACGCCGGAGACGCCCGCCCACCCGCGCGCCCAGCGCAACAGCGTCTGCCTGATCGCGAAGCAGCCGCTCCAGGCCGACACCGCCTACCGCGTCCGCGTCCGCGCCGAGGTGGACGGCCAGGGGTGGACGCGCGACTGGACCTTCCGCACGGCGGCCGGCGGCGACGCCAATCCGGAGACGCCGGGGAAAATCCTCGCCCGGCTGAACGACCACCGCCGGCTCGCCGGGCTGGCCCCGGTGGCCCTCGATGCCGATCTGAGCAAGGGCTGCCGGGCGCACGCCCATTACCTCGCCCGCAATGCCGACCATGCCTCCACCGAAAGGCTGGGCGTCCACGAAGAGACCCCTAAACTCCCCGGCTACAGCGACGAGGGCCGCCAGGCCGGCAAGGCGTCCGTGATCACCCTGGGGCACGTCGATCCGCTCGGTGCCGTGGACGGCTGGATGGCGACGTTCTACCACCGCGTGCCCCTGCTGGCCCCGGGCCTGAAGCGCATCGGTTTCGGGCACACCCGCCACGGGGGCGGCTGGATCACGGTCCTCGACACGTCGCGCGGCCGCGAGCGCGGCGCGGCCGCGGACGTGGTGCTCTACCCCGCGCCCGGCCAGAAGGGGGTGCCGCTCGCGTTCCCCTCCGACGAGGAGCCGAACCCGATCCCCGAGGACCGGACCGGCCGCGCCGGCTACCCGGTGACCGCGACCTTCCCGGCCGGCTCGAAGGTCACGGGCGCCCGCTTCACCCTCGAGGACGCCTCGGGGCGTGAGGTGCCGGTGTGGTTCTCCTCTCCAGAGAAACCGGCCAACCCGCGCCACGCGCGCCAGCAGGGGACGACGGTCTGTCTGATCGCGAAGAAACCGCTCCGCCCCGCGACCGCCTACACCGTCCGCGGCGCCGGCGCGATGGACGGCCGCCCGTGGACGAGGACGTGGGTGTTCACGACTGGCGTCGCCGCGGCGGGCGGCGACGTGGCCAACGAGGTACACGCCCAGGTCAACGCCTGCCGCCGCACGGCCGGGTTGCCGCCGGTCGCCCTGGACGCGACGCTGACGAAGGGCTGTGCCGCCCACGCCGCCTACCTCGTCCGCAACGCCGACCACCCCACCGTGAGCGGCGGCAGTGTGCACCGCGAGGATCCGGCACTACCCGGGTACAGTGTCGAGGGGGCCGAGGCGGGGCGCGGTGCCGACGTTCTGTCGCGCGCCCCGACGCCGCAGGTGCAGGTGGACGACCTGCTGGCGACCTTCTTCCGCCGCGTGTACCTGCTGGACCCGGGGCTGAAGCGGATCGGCTTCGGCTGCGCCCAGGACGTCGGGCGCGGCTGGGTGTGCGTGCTCGACCTGGTCCGCGGCTGCGCTAGCCAGGTGGCGGTCGTCTACCCGGCGCCGGACCAGAAGGACGTGCTGGCCACCAGCCGGGAGAGGGACGCGGACGGCAAGGACCGGCCGACGGGTTACCCGATCACGGTCAGCTTCCCGCGCCACGTCAAATTAGACGCGGCGAGCGTCAAACTCCGCGACGACATGGGGCAGGAGGTCGAGGGCCGCTTGACGCGACTGGAGGCGGGCCGGACGGCGCTCGGCCTGGTCCCCGCGGCGCCGCTGCGGCCGAGCACGGCCTACACGGTGACGGCGTCGGCGGTGACGAACGGGCGCGTGTGGCGGCAGACGTGGCGGTTCACGACGGGTGCGCCCGGGTCGTGAGCGCGATTGTGCGTTCCCCCCTCGCCCCCGCTTACGGCTTTGCCCGTTGGGACCTTCGTCGCGCCACGGCACCCAACCGGCCTCCCCCGATCGCGCCGGATCGGGTCCGCCCATATAATCTCATGAAGGGGGCCGCCCAGCACGCCGGGGCCGCGGCCAGGAGTCGGCGATGCTGCACCGGGTCATCAGCTCCGAGAAGGTGCCGTTCACGTACCGCGTGGCGGGCCTCGGCGTGCGCTTCCTCGCCTGGCTGATCGACCTCGGGATCATCGTCGTCCTGTTCGCGATGGTCCTCGGGCTCGGTGCCGCGCTCGATGTCCGCCGCGAGGGCCTGGGGGCGGGGATGGCCCTGGTCGCGACGTTCTTCGTGCAGTGGGGCTACTTCGCGCTGTTCGAGTGGCTCTGGCACGGACAGACGCCGGGCAAGCAGGCGCTCGGCATCCGCGTCATCCGCGCGCAGGGCACGGCTGTGACGTTCACCGAGGCGGCGGTGCGGAACGTGCTGCGCGTGGTGGACGGCCTGCCCCTGCTGATTCCGGACCTGGTGCCGGTGGCGTACGGCGTCGGCTTCCTGACGGCCGCCTGTGACCGCGAGAACCGCCGCCTCGGCGACCTGGCCGCGGGCACCCTCGTGGTCTACGCGGAGGACCCGCCGCGGCCGATCCACATGCTGCACGCCGCCGGCGCCGAGGCGCTGGAGGCGCGGGCGACCCTGGCCCGGCCGCGCCTGGAAGCGCTGCAGCGCGCGCAGAAGCAGGCCATCCTCGACCTGTGCCTGCGCCGCGATCAACTGCGGCTGCGCGAGCGGGCGCGGCTGTTCCGTGCGGTCGCCGACTACTTCAAGGCCCGGCTCGACCTGGCGCCGCAGCAGTACGAGAGCGACGAGAAGTTCGTGCTGGAGATGGCCGCGGTCCTGACCGCCGAGCGGCGCGGCCCGGCAGCAGTGAGGGCGAAGGTGTCATGATCTGGTTCCAGTGCAAGAACTGCGGCAAGCGGCACAGCCGTCCCGAGGCCTCAATCGGCACGATGGTCTTCTGCGACTGCGGCACCGGGACGACGGTGCCGTGGGAGAGCACGGTCGAGCCGCCGCCCGTGTCCGAGGCGCCCCCGCCGGCCCCCGCCGCGGCGCCGCTGCCGGTGCGGTTGGAGCCGGTCCCAGTTGGCGAGGAGCGCGTGCCGCCGCGGGAACGGCCGCCGGACCGGGCGGACAGGCCATCGCGGCCGCGACGCCTCGGCCCCCGCCGGCGCGACCCGCGCTTCTGCCTCAACCACGAGGAGGTCCCCTCGACGAAGACGTGCGCCGACTGTGGGGACGCCTTCTGCGCCAACTGTCTGCTGGAGTTCCGCAGCGTGACGCTGTGCGGGCCGTGCAAGAACTTCCGCGCCCGCATGATGCAGAAGCCGCCGAAGCTGTCCGGCAAGGCGCTGGCGTCGGTACTCATCGGCATGTTGTGCTGGCCGCTGGCGTTCTGCCTGCTGCCGCTCGGCGCCAACTCGGACGCGCCGGCGCTGACGCTGCTCGCCCTGGTGCCGCAGCTCGCGGCGCTGGTCCTGGGGGCGTGGGCGCTGCGCGACACCGAGGTCAACGCGCGCGTGAGCGGCCGGTCGCTGGCGATCACGGGCGTGCTGGCCGGGGGCGTGGCCTGCATCCTGGCGCTGTTCCTGGCGATCTTCCCACCGCCGGCGATGTGGTGAGACCCACCCGCGAGACGTTTCCGGTGGGGGTGAGGGACTCCGAACGTCACATGAAAGTGTATTGTGCGGAGGCGGGCCCCACGGCCCGAGTGAGGGCAACATGGTCGAGTGCCGTTACTGTGGCGAGATGTACCACGCCGACCCCGAGCGGGTCGGCGCCCGCTGCCGGCGCTGCCGCGAGCCGCTCTACGAGCGGCGCGAGGCCGCCCGGCCCACCGACGAGGCAACGCCCGTCGGCCAGTGCGCCGTCCACCCGAACAACGCCGCCGTCGGCGTGTGCCAACGGTGCGGGACCTACATGTGCGCCCTGTGCCGCACGCGCTGGCACGACCGGGCGCTGTGCCCCGCGTGCGTGCTGCGCGCCCTCGACGAGAAAGAGGTCAAGCCGGAGGACGTCAAGGCGCACCGCCGGCAGGCGATGCTCGCCCTGGTCTTCGGCGTCGGCGCCTGGACGCT
The DNA here is from genome assembly GCA_038227745.1 of Gemmatales bacterium. Lineage (GTDB taxonomy): Bacteria > Planctomycetota > Planctomycetia > Gemmatales > Gemmataceae > DASPXY01. The sequence continues at coordinate 7,808 of JBBRPS010000142.1, forward strand.
GGTGCTGGTCGGGTTCATCGTCCCGCTGGTGTCGCGGGGCGGTAACCAGGGGCTCATCGTCATGGCCGGCCTGCTCGGGGTGGCGAGCTTCCTGCCGTCGCTGTTCGGCATCGGCCAGGCGGTGGCGGCCATCCGCGCCCGCGGCAGCCGCATGATCATGGCGACCTTCGGCCTGGTCCTCTCCGGCAGCCACCTCGGCACTACTCTGGGCCTGGCCATCGTCGCGCTGTGGCACCGCTGATGGGGGTCGGGACCCACGGGGCGCGCGGCCCGTGGGCTTGGCGGGTGTTCCCTGTCCCCCCTCCGCGATGCCAGTTATAATCCCTCCGTCGCCCACCGCCGCCAACGCATTCATTCGCATTGATGAGAATCGAGACCCTTACCGTCGTGGGTGTCGGGCTGCTCGGCGGCTCGCTCGGCCTGGCTGCCCGGCAGCGCGGCCTGGCCCGCCGCGTCGTCGGCGTCGGCCGGCAGCGCGAGTCCCTGGAGCGGGCGCGCGTCCGCGGCGCCCTCGACGCCTGGTCGCTGGAACTGGAAGCCGGCGTCCGCGAGGCAGACGTCGTCGTCTTCTGCACGCCGGTGGACCAGATCGCCCGGCAGGCTTTGGCGGCCGCGGCCGTCTGCCCCTCCGGCGCGCTGCTCACCGACGTGGGCAGCACCAAGGCGGCCATCGTTCGCGCCGTCGACGGGCGGCTGCCTGACGGCGTCGCCTTCGTCGGCAGCCACCCCCTGGCCGGCTCGGAGAAGCGCGGCGCCGACCACGCTGACGCCTGCCTCTTCGAGGGCCGGCTGACCGTCATCACGCCGGCGCCGCACACCGAGCTCGCGGCCGTGGAGCGGACCTGCGAGTTCTGGCGCGCCCTGGGCTCCCGGGTGCGCCTGATGGGCCCCGAGGACCACGACCGGGCACTGGCGCTGACGAGCCACCTACCGCACCTGCTGGCCTCGGCGCTGGCGGGCATCCTGCCGCCGGAACTGCACGACCTGACCGCGACCGGCTTCCGCGACACGACGCGCGTGGCCGCCGGCGACCCATCGCTCTGGACCGCCATCTTCGCCCACAACCGCGCCGCGGTGCTCGATACCCTGCGCCTGTTCGGCGCCCGCCTGGACGAGTTCCGCGCCGCCCTGGAGGCCGGCGACATGGCGGCGGTGGACAACCTGCTCGCCCAGGCCAAGAGGGTACGCGATGCTCTGGGAAATTGAGATCTCGCCGACCGATCGCGCCCACGACACGGAACTCGTCCGGGTCGAGACGGAGTACGCGCTGCTCGGCTACCCGCTGCCGCGCCAGGGCCACCTGCTCCTGGGCACCGCACGCGGCTACCTGCTGGAGGGTGAGTTGTCCGCGGACCAGGCACAACAGGTGATGACGGAGTTGCTGGTCGATCCGCTCGTCGAGGGCGCGGTGTGCGACCCACTGCCGTCGGGCGAGGGCCGCAGGCCGCCGACCGAGTGGACCGTCCTGCTCAAGCCGGGCGTCATGGATCCCGTGGCCCAGAGCGTCCGCGACGCCACGCGCGACCTGGGCATCGCCGTCCAGACCGTGCGCACCTTCCGGCGCTACATGCTCCCCGAAGACGGCCTGGCCGCCGCGCAGGAGGCGGCGCTGCGCAAGGTGCTCGCCAACGACGCCATCGAGCAGATCGTGGCTGGCGACCTGCACCTCGATCACCTCACGCTGGGCGAGACATACTCTTTCCGCCTCGTCGTCGTGCCGCTGCGCGAGCTGGACGCTGCGGGGCTGCGCCTGCTCAGCCGTGATGGGCAGCTGTCGCTCAACCTCGCGGAGATGAAGGCCATCCAGGAGCACTTCCGTGACCTGGGCCGCGACCCGACCGACGTCGAACTGGAGACGCTGGCCCAGACCTGGTCAGAACACTGCTCGCACAAGACGCTCAAGGGCAAGATCGACTTCGACGGCCGGCGCATCGACAACCTGCTCAAGGAGACGATCTTCGGCGCGACGCAGGAGCTGCGGCGCCGCTTCGGGCCGGACGACTGGTGCGTGAGCGTCTTCGAGGACAACGCGGGCGTGGTGCGCTTCGACGAGAAGTATCACGTCTGCTTCAAGGTGGAGACGCACAACCACCCGTCGGCGATCGAGCCGTACGGCGGGGCGAACACGGGCCTGGGCGGCGTGATCCGCGACCCGCTCGGCACTGGCCTGGGCGCCCGACCGATCTGCAACACCGACGTCTTCTGCTTCGCCCCGCCCGACACGCCGCCCGAGGCGCTGCCGGCGGGCGTGCTGCACCCGCGCAAGGTGATGAAGGGCGTGGTGGCGGGCGTGCGCGACTACGGCAACCGTATGGGCATCCCGACCGTGAACGGGGCCGTCGTTTTCGACCCGCGCTACCTGGGCAACCCGCTGGTCTACTGCGGCACGGTCGGCCTGATCCCGGTGGACCGCGCCCGCAAGGAGGCGCGGCCGGGCGACCTGATCGTGGCGGTCGGCGGCCGTACCGGGCGCGACGGCATCCACGGGGCGACGTTCTCGTCGATTGAGTTGACGTCGGAGTCGGAGAAGGTGAGCGGCGGCGCCGTGCAGATCGGCAACGCCATCACGGAGAAGAAGGTGCTCGACGTGCTGCTGCAGGCGCGCGACCGCGGCCTGTACCACGCGATCACCGACTGCGGCGCCGGCGGCTTCAGCTCCGCGGTCGGCGAGATGGGCGAGAAGCTGGGCGCGGAGGTGCATCTCGACCGGGCGCCGCTGAAGTACGAGGGCCTGTCGTATACGGAGATCTGGATCTCCGAGGCGCAGGAGCGAATGGTGCTGGCAGTGCCGCCGGATCAGTGGCCGGCGCTGCAGGCGCTGTGCGCCGGCGAGGACGTGGAGGCGACGGCGCTGGGGACGTTCGAGACGACGGGCCGGCTGCGGCTGTACTACCGCGGCGAGCAGGTCGGCGACCTCGACATGAAGTTCCTGCACGACGGCCGGCCGCCGGTGGTGCGCCAGGCGACGTGGCAGCCGCCCCCGCACCGTCCCGCGCCCCCCCGCACCGGGAAGACAAACTTCACCGACGACCTGCTCAAGATCCTCTCTTCGTACAGCGTCTGCAGCAAGGAGTGGATCGTCCGGCAATACGACCACGAGGTGCAGGGCGGGACCGTCGTCAAGCCGCTGGTCGGCGTCCACGACGACGGGCCGGGCGATGCGGCGGTGGTGACGCCGGTGCTGGGTTCGTGGGCCGGACTGGCGGTCGGCTGCGGCATCAACCCGCGCTACGGCGACCTCGACCCCTACGCGATGGCGGCGGCCGCGATCGACGAGGCGGTGCGCAACGTGGTGGCCGTCGGCGCCGACCCGGCGCGCATCGCCCTGCTCGACAATTTCTGCTGGGGCAACACCGACCGCCCGGAAGTGCTCGGCTCGCTGGTGCGCGCCGCCGAGGCCTGCCGCGACGTGGTCCTGGCCTACGGCATGCCGTTCATCAGCGGCAAGGACAGCCTGAACAACGAATTCCGCTCCGGTGACCGCGTCATCGTCATCCCGCCGACACTGCTCATCAGCGCCCTGGGGCGCGTGCCGGACGTGCGCGGGTGCGTGACGATGGACCTCAAGGAGCCGGGCAACCTGCTGTACCTCGTCGGCGTCACCCGCGACGAGTTGGGTGGCTCGCACTACCACCTCGTCAACGGGGTGGAGGGCGGGACGCCCCCGCGCGTCGATGTGGCGCTGGCGCCGGTGATCTTCCGCAAGCTCCATGAGGCGATCCTGCGCGGGCTGATCCGTGCGTGCCACGATCTCAGCGAGGGCGGGCTGGCAGTGACGCTCGCGGAGATGGCGTTCGCCGGCGGCGTTGGCGCCGACATCACGGACCTGCGTGCCCCCGCCGCCGCCGAACCGGCCGAGGTGCTGCTATTCTCCGAGTCCACGACGCGCTTTGTCCTCGAAGTGACACCGGGGAACGCGGCGGCACTGCAAGGGCTGTTCGGCGATGAAGGACCCCTGCGGCGGATAGGGCAGACGGTGCAGGAGCAGCGACTGCGGATCAAGGGGGGCGGCGGATGGCTGGTGGACGCGGCCCTTGCGGACTTGAAGGAAGCCTGGCAGCGGCCGCTGCGGTGGTAACGGGAGGATGGTGGCGCGAGCGGGCTCGCCGTCGGTACAATAGTCGTGACCGGCAGCCGACGCCGCGGGTGCTCACCAGAGCCCCCTTGGCGTACCCCCCGCAGCCCCTGTGAGGCGCGACCCGTCATGCTCGTGCGAGAACTGAGGCTCGACAATATCCGCTGCTTCGACAGTGCGGTCCTCCGTTTTACGCGCGGAGGGGAGCCCTGCCGATGGGTGACTTTCCTGGGTGAAAACGGCGGCGGGAAAAGCACCGCGTTGCAAGCGCTGGGCCTCCTGTTGGCGGGACCGGAGGGGGCCAGGCAACTTCTGCCGCGACCCCTGGGGTGGCTCGGTGACGAGGATCGCCCCGGGAAGATCTCCACGCGCGTCCAGCAAGGCGCGAAGGATCCTGGGACGCTCCCGAAGTCCGGGACCGCCGGCGCGATCGGCTACGGCTTCCTCCTGACCGGCGGGAAGCGGCTGAGCATCCGCAACAAGATCTTCACCGAACCGACCATTGAGGAGGCGGATACCAAGCGCCTCCGTTGGCTGCGCGCCCATGCGTTCACCTCGACGGGGACCGGCTGGTTCGCCGCCGGCTATGGCGCGTTTCGGCGCCTCAGCCGTTCCGGCCAGGTGGTCGTGCCTTCCCTCGACCCCCCGGCACGCTACACCAACTTTCTCTCCCAGTTCGACGAGGACCAGCCCCGCGCCTCCTTTGAGCGGTGGATCGTCTACCTCGACTACCGGATCGCCAAGCAGAAGGATCGGCACGCACTGCATCAACGGGACCTGGGGGTGGCGGCGATTAACCGCCTGCTCCCCTCGGGGGCCCGCTTCGACAGCGTCACCCCAGACGGGCGGCTCCTGTTCGCGGTCCACGGTCGCACCGTCCCGACGGCGGGGCTGAGCGACGGCTACCGGAGCGTCATCGCCCTGGGGGGGGATCTGCTGTGGCGTCTCCTCCAGGCGTTCCCCGCGAGTGACGAGTCGCTCCGGGAAGAGGGCGTCGTCCTCATCGACGAACTGGACATCCATCTGCACCCCGTCTGGCAGCGGCAGATCGCCGGCTGGCTGCGCGAACAGTTCCCGAACCTCCAATTCATCGTCGCGACGCACAGCCCGCTCATCGCGGCAGGGGCGGGGGACGGCGCCCTGACTCTCCGGTTTGTCCTTGAAGAGGGGAGGGCCGTGGTGAGACCGATTGAGAATATCGCCGCCATGAGCGTGGACCGCGTCCTGCAGAGCGAGGCGTTCGGCCTGCTGTCGGCTTACTCCCCTCAGACCCAGGCGAAAATCGATCGCTACGATGCGTTGCAGCAGAAGGACGGTCAGCGGACGACGCAAGAAGAGGCCGAACTCCGGTCGTTGTCCGATTTCATGGAAACCGCCCGTCCCATCGGCGGTCCTCCTCCTCCGGGTTCGCTCGACGCGAGGATTGAAGCGTATCTGGAGAAGGTCCTGAAATGATCGAGGTGGATCGGCCGGCCCAACCACGCCTCCTCGCGAAGAGAGCGGCCCAATGGTGCCAGCGGCTGTTGACCGCCCGGGAGGCCTATCACTCGGAGAAGTCGGCGCACCTGAAGCGGGCGGTGGAGCGGGCGGAAGAGAAGTACCGTCACGAGGAGGTCAAACAAGCGCTGGTGGCGATGTTCCATGGCAAGTGCGCTTACTGTGAGAGCAAGATCACCCACGTCGATTACGGACACATCGAACACTATCGACCCAAGTCGCGCTACCCCGGGCAGACGTTCACCTGGGGTAACCTTTTCCTCGCTTGTGGCGTGTGCAACGGGCCGGGCCACAAGGCCGATCTCTTCCCGTCACGGCAAGAGGGTGGGCCCCTCGTCAACCCTTGCGATGACGAGCCTGAGCGCCATTTCGAGTTCCGCTACGATCCAGAAGCGCAACTCGCCAGTATTTACGGACGGACACGCCGCGGGCGCACCACGGTGAAAGTTCTCGGCTTGAATCGCCCGGAACTCCGAGCCTATCGTTCGCGCCAGTTCCGGCTCCTGCTCGCGCTGGCCCGCCTCGCTCGACAGGATGAGGAGGCGCGAGCCCTGGTGGAGCAGGCGAAGCAGGCCGACCAACAGTACACGGCGTTTGCGCGGCACCTCCCCGTTGCCGGCACGGAGGCGGCGCCATCGTCGTGAGCCGCTCGGACGTGCCTGAGCCGCCCAATCCCACAGCGGGATCGACGCTCGCGGGCAGAGGCCGGGCAGAACGGGCGGTTGCGAGGTCACGGCGCTGGCCCTCACTCGTCCAGTGGCCCGGCCAATCCCTCAGCGGGGCAGCCGGCTTCGAGGTACGCTTGCAGCAGGATCTGGGCCGCCACGCGGTCGCGCCGCTCCTTGCGCTGCTTGTTCGTCAGCCCCGCCGCGAGGAGGAAATTCTCCGCCTCGACCGTGGTGAAGCGCTCGTCGAAGAACACCACCGGCAGCCCGGTCATCTCGGCCAGCCACTTGCCGAACTGCCGCGCCTCCGCCGCCTTGCCGCCCTCCTGACCGCTCATGTGGACGGGCAGACCGACCAGGATGCCGCCGACCTCTTCCGCCTCGACCAGCTTGCGGAAGTAGCGGCCATCCTGCGCGCGGTCGCGCCGCGGGTACGTCGTCAGCGGCGACGAGATGCGGCGCTCCGGGTCGCTGATGGCCAGCCCGACGCGGACCGAGCCGTAATCGACCCCGAGCAGGCGGGTGCGCGCTTTCACAGGTACCGCTCCAGGCCCTTCTTCTTCAGCAGCTCGACGAGCTGCTTGATCGTGGCCTCGTCGCGGCGGTCGGCGACCAGGGTGGCGTCGCCGTCCTGCACGATCAGCAGGTTCTCCACGCCGACCGTGGCGATCAGGTGTCCGGCGTCGCCGGCGATCACGCAGTTCTTCGTCTTGAGGCCCGCGTGGGTCGCCAGCACCGTGTTGCCGTCCGCGTCCTGCGCGTGCATCCGCTCCAGCGCCAGCCAGCTGCCGACGTCGTCCCAGCGGAACGGCGCCTTGAGCATCAGCACTTCCTTCGCGTCCTGCATCACGGCGAAGTCGATGCTGAGCCGGTCGAGGCCCTCGTACTCGCACTGGAAGACGCGCTCGCGGTCGGCGGTCCCCCACGCCTCGGCGATGCGCTGCACGGCGGTGAAGAGCTTCGGCTGGCGCTCGCGCAGGGCGTTGAGGATGGCGGCGGCCTTCCAGACGAAGATGCCGCTGTTCCAGAAATAGTCGCCGCTGACCAGGAAGCGCTCGGCGCGGTCGGCGGAAGGCTTCTCCTCGAAGCGCTGCACGCGGTAGACGCCGACGCCCTGGCGGTGCGCCAGCTCCGGCCCGCGCTGGACGTAGCCGTAGCCCGTCGCGGGGAAGGTCGGCGGGATGCCGAAGGTGATGAGCGCGCCGGCGTGCTCGTCGGCCATCTGCTCGGCGACGTGGGCGGCGCGACGGAACTCCTGCACCGGCTCGATGACGTGGTCGGCAGGCGTCACGAGGATGGTTGCGCTGGGATCTTCACGTGCGATGAGGGCGGCGCCGAGGCCGATGCAGGCGGCGGTGTCGCGGCCGCACGGCTCGCCGACGATGTGGTCCGCCGGCACCGCTTCGAGCTGTTTGGCAGCCTCGTCGCGGTGGGCGGCGGCGGTGATGACCCAGGTGCGCTCGGGCGGCGCCTGTCCCTCGACGCGGTCGAAAGCCTGCTGGATGAGGGAGCGGTCGCCGACGAGCGTCAGGAACTGCTTGGGCCGCTTCTGCCGGCTGCGCGGCCAGAAGCGCGTGCCGCCCCCGCCCGCCATGATCATCGCGTGCAGCATCGGAAAACCTCCCTGTCGGAGCTGAAGTGGGCGCTTTGGAGTGCGGCGCTCGGCGCCGCTTTCCCTATTTCTTTCGCTCTTTTGTCGTGGGCCTCGGAGAAAAAGATAAAGAAAGGGAAAGCGGCGCCGAGCGCCGCACTCCAAAGTCCCATGTTACTCGAGGTA
>JBBRPS010000143.1:0-15813 GCA_038227745.1 Gemmatales bacterium
CCTCTGGCCAGGCCACGGGACTACGAAAGAAAGAGGGAAAGCGGCGCAAAGCGCCGCACTCCAAAGCGCCTCCCCGCTGCACCCGAACGCAAACCACTCTAGCGTTGAAATACGGATTAAGGGCCGGGGTGGGAATGCGTCGCCGGTTTCCGAGCTGTGGGTCAGGACTCCTGCGCGGGCGCCGCCGCCACACGCTCCCTCTCGTTGACCCAGAACACCTCCTCGCCCTCGAAGACGGGGTCGTCGGCGTCCTCGACCGGCTCGCGACTGAGCGCCCAGGTGTTCCACCCCAGGCGCGGCCCGAACTCCTCGTCGTCGGTCAGGCAGCACTCGGGCACGTCCTCGGCCCGCAGCACCAGCTGGACGTCGAAATTCAGTTCCGGCCCGACGAACAGCCGCACCAGATGCGCCAGCAGATGGAACGCCTTGTGCTCAGCCGTCGGGGCGCTGTCGGGAATGAGGTCGGTGAACTGGCCGTAGCGCAGCGGCCCCAGGCGGATGCGGATCTTGCCGAGCACGTCCCACACGCGCTCGCCGGCCACGAAGCTCGACCCGAGCAGGTTGTTGCTGTCGCCGTCCGACAGGCACGACTGGTTGCCGCGGTCGAGCTGCAGCCACTGGCCGTGGAACTGCCGCACCGCCACGGGCAGGTCGAAGTAGTCCTGCAGGAGGGCAACCAGCCCCGCCGCACTGCGCGGCCGCTGCACAAGCAGGCCGCTGTAATAGATCAACGCCCGGTCGTCCACCTGCGCCAGCACGCGCTCGCGGCCGCCCTCCGCGCCCGCCTCCCATTGCGACACGCGCAGCCGCCGCCGCAGCCCCGGCGTGCCCATGCCGATGAAGCTCAGCAGGGCGCGCGTGAAGGCGTCCGGTTCCGCGCGGTCCCACTCGCCGCGCTCGTAGGCGACGGCGAAGCGGTACTTCTCCCAGGCGCGGTAGAAGAGCGACAGGAAGCGGTGGTTGAACAGGTCGAGCCAGTCGCGCAGGGCGGTGCGCTCCGGCCCGCGCGCGTCGCGCTGCAGCCGCAGCAGCAGCTCGGTGTAGTGCCGCGGCAGCACGCCGCTCGGTCCCGTCAGCCCGAAGAACGCGACGGTCATCCGCGGTGCCTCGATGTCCGTCGGCGCCGTGAGCTGCGCGATCTGGCTGGGCGGGAAGCTCAGCGACAGGTGGGCGCGGAAGCGGACGACCTCGGACGCCGGCGGGGCGGCGTGGCCGACGGGGGCGCGGCCGGGGCTCAGCTTCTCCAGCAACCGCACCGCCTGGAAGAAGTTGAAGCGGTACGACTCCTCGAACAGCCGCGTCGCCAGGCTGGTCCTGGGAGCAGAGATCGGGGGAGTGAGAGTGGGAGCGGGCCGGATCACTTCCTCCTTGGCCCGCGCGCTCTCCTCCGTCAAACGAGTGGGAGTTCGCCCGCTCTCGGTGGCCATTTCTTGAAGTACCCCTCGCCCTGCTTGGTCTTGCCGACCAGCTGGCTGAACGAGTTGATCGAGGCGTAAAGTCCCAGAAAGCGCTCCAGCACCGAGGCGAACAGGAACGCGCCCGTGCCGACGTACTTCTGCTCGTCGAACTCGAGCGCGACCTCGATGCCGCGGCAGAAGCCGCTCGCCGTGTCGCCGCCGGTCCGGCCGATCACGCGCCGCGTCTTCATCGACACGATGCCGTCGATGAGCTGCCGCGTCACCGCCGCCAGCTGCTGCTGCCCTGCCTCGGGGTCGGAGAAATCGTAGAGGCGCAAGATCTCCTGCAGCGCCTCCAGGCCCTCGGCGGGGTCGGTGAGGGAGAGGTGGTTGAGGCACAGGTGCGACACGAGCCGCCAGTGGGCGCCGCGGCGCAGCGGCGGCCGCAGCGGCGATGTCGGCATGCGCAGGCAGCGAATCTGCGCCAGCGGAGCCGCCCCCTCCAGCGCGAACGTCATCTCGTCGCTGGCCTGCTGCAGCAGCGCCGGCAGGTCGCGGTTCGTGCAGACCGTGCGTATCACCAGCGTCTGGTCGGCTGGCAGGCGCGGGTTGAACGCCAGGTCCACGAGGTTGAGGTAGACGTCGGTGCCGCGGTCGTCGGGGGCCGTCGATAGGCGCCGCGCCGGATACCAGAACGTCTGCTGCTCGTCCTGCCCCCGGGCGTGCTTGAACGAGTAGAACGGCTGGTATTCCGTGGTGCGGTTGGTCGCCGGGTCGGTACTCGTGACCGACTCGACGGAGTACACCTCCATGCCCAGCGGGTGGGCCACGTCGGGGACGATACGGTACTCGTAACGCGCCTGGTTGAGCGGGATCGGCTCGGCGGTCTGCTCGAACAGGTTCACGACCGGCGTACAGCCCAGCCGGAACGTGGAGGCGTCCACGGCCTGCTCGACCGTCTTGACGGTGCGGCCGAGGAAGATCACGACCTCGACGCGCGTCTGAAAGCCGGCGCGGCGCACCTGTTTCCAGCCGCCGAGGTCCACGAACATGAACTTCGTCGGGAAGGCGAAGAATTCCGTCAGCAGGCGGTAGCCCAGGAACGAGCGCTGCGGGTAGAGCAGCAGGCTGTCGTCTTTCTCGAAGCCGACCTGCGACAGGCACTGTTCGGGCTTGAGGACCAGCGGCGCCGGCCCGCGGTCGCCCTCGACGGGGCGGAACACCACCTGGAGGGCGTGGTTGAAGATCAGCTCGTACAGGTGCGGCATGAGCTGGCTGTCGCCGAACAGGTAGAAGCGCAGCCTGTCCAGGTCCAGGTCGGCGAAGGTCATGCCGGAGAGGCAGTCGAGCTGCAGGCGCAGGGCGGCGGCGGTACGCGGCGGCACCTGCATGCCGGGCGGGAACGGCGGCGATTGCAGGCGGGCGCTGGCGACCTTCACCGGCCAGAGGGTGACCGGGTAGCCGGTGCGGAAGCGACAGGGGAGGCTGCGGACCGGCGGGGTGTAGAGCCGGCTGCCCTTGTCGATGAGGAACCCCTGCGGGATCTGCCCGCGCGCCGGATCCAACTCGAATTGCAGGACCGCCAGCGACGGGATCGGGGCGAGGTAGTGCGGGTAGAGGACGCCCAGCAGTCCCTCGGTCAATTCGGGGAACTCGTCGTCGAGCTTGTGGTGGATGCGGCCGGCCAGCAGGGCGAACGACTCGATGAGCCGCTCGACGTGGGGGTCGGCGCTGCGGTTGGGCTCCAGCAGGAGTCGGCCGGCGGCGGCGGGGTACTGGCGGGCGAATTCCTGGGCGAGCTGGCGGATGAACAGCAGCTCGCGCTCGTAGTAGGGGAACAGGCTCTCGCTCATGCGCTGGGTTCCCCGGTGCGGATGGAGGTCTCGCCGCTGGCCAGCTCCACGACGGTCTCGAAGACCACCTCGGGGGCGGGATCGACGTTGAGGCGGGCCTCGATGTGGAAGCGCAGGCTGAGGTCGTGGAGGGACGCCGAATCGGTGAGCGTGATGCGGACCTCGCGCAGGCGCGGCTCGAAGCGGGCGATGACTTCCTCGATGCGGCGGCCGACCTGGCGGCGTTCCTCGGGAGAGTTGACGGCGCTGGAGACCAGGTCGGGCATGCCGTAGGTCAGGACCGAGTCGCGCAGCTCGGCGAAGTCTTCGGGAAGGTCGCCGTAGGACCGGCGCGCATTGAGGAGTTCCTCCAGGTCGCGGCGGACGGCGTCGGTCATCTCCTGCAGGTCGTAGCCGTGGCGCAGCCGGTGCGCGTCCGCCTCGGCGGCGATGAGCCGGTCCAGGAGCGGCGGCAACAGGTTGGATTGAGAAGGAATCGTGGACATAACGGTCGTCCGTCGGGGGCGTGGGCCTCTCCACAAGACGCCCGGAGTGCCTGGCCCATCGCCTGGTAAGTCTAGGACTTCGACGGGTTTCGCCAACCCCTGCCGGCCCCCGCGGCGCAGCAGGACACGGCTCGCTTCTGCGCCTCGGGCGGTTCCGCCGTTCTTTCCCCCGGAACTTTTGCCACACCCAGGAGGGTGCCGCGGCGGAAAATTCGTTGCAATCGGCCCTCCGAGCAGATACCCTTGGCTGCTGGAGTCGAAGGCGAGGTCCGGGAGGGAGTCCCGCCGGGAAAGATCCGTTGCGGGAAGGAACCGGCAGTTTTTCGCCGCCCGTCGGGCCGCTCCGGACGGCCAACCCGCTAACCCCGCAACGCAATCTCAGAGCGTCGTAGTCCCTGAAAGCACGCGAACACGGCGAAGGCCTACTTCCTGGTCTCGCTGAACCAATCCAGAAAGGTTGAGACCATGGCGCTGGGTGATCTGAACGAGCCCTACGATCTCATTGTCATCGGCCGCGGCAGCGCCGCCGCCTATTACCTCGAATCGGTGCCGCGGCGCTACCGCTCCCTGAAAGACGAGGAGCCGCTGCCGCTGACAATCCTGGTGATCGGCGAGGACGACCCCTGGGCCGGGGCACGCGGCTACCAGCAGGGGACGTATGGGCAGAACATCAACCAGGCCTCGCAGGTCCTGGCACACCGGCAGGGCGACACCGCCCCGGTCTCCCAGGGTCCCCAGGACCGGGTGGACTGGGCCGAGCAGAACAAGAAGATCCTCAAAACCGTCGCCAACGTGGTCGTCAAGGCGACCGTCACCTACGTGGGGAAGGTGGCCAAGGTTAATCTCACGGACCGGGAGAAATTCAAGGTCTTGACCAGTCAGAAGGAAGAATACTACGGCTGCAAGATCGTCATCGCCGCGGGGGCGGGGATTGAAGCGGACGGCGGCCACGAGGATTATCACGCGATGCCGCCGGAAGTGAAGTCGGCCAATCTGCCCGGCGAACAGGTCATGAACCTGGATCGGTTCATGAAGATCGGCAAGGACAAACACTCGGGGAAGAAAGTGGCCATCCTGGGCCCGAAGGCCGGTACGGACGCCGTGATGCAGGCCGGCACGCTCGGCTATCCGGCCGCGAACGTGTACTGGCTGATGCGCAACCAGGTCCAAACGGGCGGCTTCGCGAATGTGTATCCCGGTGAGAATGAATCGGAGAAAAAGAAGATCTCCACCATCGTAAGTCAATCGAGCCAGCGGATCCTGGCGTACCAGGATAAATCGCTGAAGCTGGCGCAGTCCGGCAACAAGGTCAGGGTAACCTGCACGCCGGTGGCCTCGTCGCTCATCAAGGAAGCGAATTTCGAGGTGGATTTTTTCGTCTACTCCATCGGCCAGTCGGTCGGGAACATCCTGACGGCACCGCCGCAGGAGGACGATCCGCACAAGAAGGCCCGGACGTTCCTGGACACGAAGCTGCAGGCGGAGCTCGAGCCGATCTACGACATCAACCAGCGGCTCGGCGACAAGGACAAAGGCGACAAGCACGAATCGGCCCCCTGGCAGCACGTCTGCGGGGTGCAGATCGGGGGCACGACGTCCGAGTCCGGGCTCATGATCATCGGCGCCACGGCGTTCCAGGTGGCGGCCGACGTCAACCACAACTTCTTGCAGTACGAATACCGTCAGCTGCTGGACGTGCTCTGCACCCGCCCGGGTTTCTGCGAGCGCGCGCGCGAGCAGTACCCGGAATTGATGGCGGAGTGGTCGCTCAGCGAGATGCGTCGGCTGTCGCCGACGCAGTGCGACACGAAGGAGAAGGCGTTCCTGCTGGCCTGGCGCACCCACCTCGACGAGTACATGGGGAACTGGGTGATCCTGGACTTGATCCGCATCGGCAACGCCACCGGCCAGGTCGATGAGCAGGTGAAAGTGGGCAAGCATTTGTGTTACCTGTTCAAGCAGCGGTGCCTGGCGGCGGAGTACCTCTACGACGAGAAACGAGAGCTGAAGGTGGAAATGAAAGTGCAGGCCATGCTCAAGCCCACGAACAGCTTGCCCGAGGCCTTGCAGGATTGCCTCCTGCTGGCCGCCGTCCAGGCGAACGTCAGCGCCATCAACGCGCCGACGCCGGCGCACCTCCAAAAGAAGACGAAGGTCGATACGGAGGAGTGGCACGCCAACTTTCTGGAAAACAAGACCGAGCTGCGCGCCTACATCGCGGCGCACTACCCGAACATCGCGGAAGACAAGGCGAAAGGCTTCATCGAAGACATTGCTTCGAGGCGGAAATTGAAAGGAAATATGGGGTTCGACAAGGGGGAAATCATTGCTTTCGAGAAACAGCTGGAGCTGCTGAACACCGTGGCAAGCCCTTCCTCGTCCTGGTGGCCCTTCGGCTGAGGCGGGGCCTGTCCTTGGCGGCGGCGCCGCGAGATTCCGCCGTCGCGGGCAGCCCGACGCGCCAGCGCGGGCCCCCCTCGCTGGCGCGTCGGGCTTGTATGGGCGGGGCGGAATCCCACAAGCCCGACGCGCCAGCGCGGGCACCCCGCGCTGGCGCGTCGGGCTGGTGGGAGGATCTTTCATGCCGGAGTAATATGGTCGGCATCGAGCAAGAAAACGGCAGGCCCGTTGACGACCTGGTAGCGATCGTCCAGAAGACTGACATTCGCCAGCGTGATTCCCTGGTACTGGTAAACACCCGCGCCGGGATGGATGTGGCCGAACACCACCAGCCGCGGACGGATTTGCAGGATTCGCTCCAGCAGATGGGGGCAGCCACAGCGGCGGACCCCATCGCCTTGCGGCACGCCGTCGCCGAAGCCGAACGGCGGCCCGTGGACCACCAGAATGTCGGTGTCGTCGGGGATCAGCGCCCACTTCTGTTTCAGCTCCTCCGGCTGGCCGTTGAACGCCCAGTCGAAGAACCACGGCTGCCACGGCGTCCCCCAGATGTGCAGGCCCTCCCACTCGACGCCGGAGTCCTGCAGATACGTCCAGGGTAGGTCGCGCGGCACCCGCGCCGGCGCCTGCTCGAAGACGAAGTCGTGGTTGCCCGCGACACCGATGATCTGCCGCGCCTGCCGCGCCCGCAGCCAGGCCCGGAAGGGGCCATCGAGCCACTCCGCCTGGAACGCCAGGCCGTGGTTCTTCACCGGCGTCAGATCGCCCGCCAGCAGCAGCAGGTCGCAGGGGGGCAGGTCGTTCGGGAGCTGGCCGTGCATATCACTGAGCGCGACAACCTTCATGCGTCTCTCCTTCGGCTAGGCCGTGGGTCTCTGACGTAGGATCTCGGAGTCCGCGAAAAATTCAAGAGGGGCCGGCGCGGTACGCCTCGAGGAAGCGCCGGGCGGTCCTCCCGGGGCGGGTGATGGATGGTCGGCGCGACGTTGCTACACTATCTGCGGCGGTCGCAGGGCGGTCCGTATGTGGCGACATCAGAGAGGGCGGCTCGTGCGTAAGGCGGACGGACTGGCCGGGGCGCCCATCGAGGAATTGCGCCCGGCGTGGCGGCAGTTGCTCGATGACGTCGGTGCGGATCGCGCCGCCGACGAGCGCGTGTTCGCCGAGATCGTCGCCGCCTACACCGGGCCGGGTCGCTTCTACCACAACCTGGGGCACGTGCGGGCAGTCCTGGAGGCGGTCGGGCGGCTGCGGTCCGAGGCCCGGGACTTCACGGCAGTGCGCTTTGCCGCCTGGTTCCATGACGCTGTCTACGATCCCCGCGCCGGCGACAACGAGGAGCGCAGCGCCGCTCTCGCCGGCAAGGCCCTGGCGCGGCTCGGCGCCGCAGAGGCGATGGCCCGCGAGGCGCAGCGTCTCGTGCTGCTGACGAAAGCGCACCGGGCCGACCCGGACGACGCCGATGGCCGCGTTCTCCTCGACGCCGACCTCGCGGTCCTGGGAGCGCCCGAGGCGGAGTACCTGATTTACGCCGCCGCGATCCGCCGGGAGTACGCCTGGGTGCCCGACGAGGCTTACCGCGCCGGCCGGGCGAAGGTGCTGCGCGAGTTCCTGCGGCGCGAGCGGATCTACGCCACGGCGGAGATGTTCGCCGCCCTCGAAGCACCGGCGCGGCGGAATGTGGAGGCCGAGGTGCGGGCGCTCGAAGCAGGACCGGCGTCCTGAGGCGCGGGGCGCGCGAAACGGCAAGCCCACTCCCGTAGCGATTGCCTCCTCCGGGGGAGCATCCCTGGACCCTGCACCGGCGCCGACTCCCGTCTCTTACGGTGAACCCGCACTGGCCGTGGTCCTGCGGACCGCGGCTGAAGGGAACCCAGGCAGGCGCGAGGGCCGAGACGATGGATCGGGTGATTTCTGCGGAGGGACGGGAAAAACACGGCTTCCGCCGCACCGTCTGTGGCTGCGCGTTCTGCGCCGCCCCGTGCCGATACATCCCCGGCAGCCTCGACGTCTCCGACCTCGCACACCTCTGTCCCGCCGGGCAGGACGTGTTCGCGTGGGCCGAAGAGCACCTGCGCGCGGTCCCCGACAAGCCCTTCCCGACGCTCGTCCCGGCGCGCGGCCCCGGCGGCCATTGCCACTGGCACTTCGACGGCAAATGCGCGGTCCACGACCGCGCCCCCTACGGCTGCGCCTTCTTCGATTCGCACATGTCCGACGAGGAGATCGAGCGCCGCTCCGCCGCCACGATCGCGGCGCGCGCGCAGGACGCCGCGACCGCTGGCCTGTATTCCCGCGTCTGGCGGCACCTGTGCCGGAAAGGCCTGACCGTCGCGTCCGGCGACAGGGCCGCACTCGCCGAGGAGGTCCTCCGGATCCGCCGTCACGCCGAACGCAGCCGCCGACGGCAGTCCTCGTGACCGGCCTCGGGAGCGGTTGCGCCTCCTGGAGCGCGAGCTGGCGGACGCCTACCACCGCAGCCTGGTGGGCCGTCGCCTGGAGGTGCTGGTCGAGGGCGCCGATCCGCGCCGGCCGGGGTTCGTGGTTGGGACCTCTTGCCGGTACGCCCAGGTGGTGTTCGAGGGCCATGCGCCGGCGCGGATTCGCAAGCTGGTGCCGGTTCGGGTCACCCACTTCGTCGACGGGATCCTGCTGGCGCGCCCTGAACCATCCCCAGGACTCGACCCGGCACGGATACCGCGCGCTGAAGGCTCGACCGTGAACTGTGGCCGCATCTCGCTGCCTCAGGTCTAACGGGGGGTGGCACCGTAACGTACTTGACCTCGGGAGGGGGAGGCCGGACAATCGTCCGTGGGTTCGACAGCGCTTCTGTCCGAGAAGAGTTGGATAAGGAGTGGAATGAGCACCGGCGATGACCTTTCGGCGAAACCGACCGCCAGCGAGACGGCTGTTCCAGGCCAGGAGAACGGCCCGGCGAAGGAGGACGGTGCGCCGCCGCCCGACGGCCAGGCGGCCCAGCCGACCGTGCAGCACTCCGCGATCAGCGGTGCCATGTGGATCGGCATCGGCTTCGGGGCCACGTACCTGCTCCGCCTGGTGTCCAGCATTATCCTGACCCGCCTGGTGGTCCCTGAAGTGTACGCCCTGATGGACCTGGCGATGGTCTTCCTCCAGGGCCTGGCCATGTTCTCCGACGTTGGCATCCACACCTCCGTCGTCCAGAGCAAACGCGGCGACGACCCCGACTTCTGCAACACCGCCTGGACCCTGCAAGTCCTTCGCGGCCTGGTCCTCTGGCTCGCCACCGTGTTGATCGCCTGGCCGGTCGCACTCTTCTACGACAAGCCGGTGATCGTGATCTTGATGCCGGTGATCGGGGCCAAGGCGATCCTCGACGGCTTCTGTTCGACGGCGCTGTTCACCCTCCAGCGTCACCTGCTCCGGGGCCGCCTGGTAGCGCTGGAAGTGGGGTGCGCGGTCCTCGGTCTGAGCGTGACTCTCGTCTGGGCCTGGGTGTTGTTCCTGGAGCAGAGGCACCAGGCGGTTGCAAGTACCGTGGAATTGATAGGCTCTTCACTGGGACAAGGGCCTCTTGCTATTCTGGCGGCGGCCGCACTTTTCTCCGAAAGAGCCGCGGCCCCGGAGAAGGCCGTGTGGGCCCTGGTCGCCGGCAGCCTGGTCGCGAGCCTGCTGAACCTGTGCCTCAGTCACTTCGTCCTGCGCGGCCACCGCAACCGCTTCCGCTGGGATAAGACCACAGTCCACGAGCTGCTGCACTTCGGCAAATGGATCTTTCTCAGCACGATCATCACCTTCCTGGCGTTTCAGGCCGAGCGGCTCATCGTGCCCAAGGTCAGCGGCTTTGAAGTCATGGGCGTGTACGGCAGGGCAGTGAGCCTGGCGGCCATCGCGACGGGCCTGATGTCGGCGTTTTGCTGTCAGCTGGTGTTCCCCATCTACAGCCGGATGCACCAGGAGGGCAGGGACATCCGCCTGAGCTTCGTCAAGGTGCAGACCCGGGTGGCGGGGTTCGCGGCCCTGCTCGTGACCGGCATGCTCGCGGCCGGCACGGCCGGGGTTCGGTGTCTCTACGGACCGCTTTACTACGAAGCTGGCTGGATGCTGCTATTCGTGGCCATCGGGGCCTGGTTCCAGATGCTGGAGGGGACCATCGGCGCCTCCCTGCTAGCCCTCGGCCGGCCGAGCGCGCTCATGCTTGGGAACGGCTCCCGATTGCTCGGCGTGCTGGTCTTCGTGCCGTCCGGCTACTGGCTCGGGGATCAGGCCAAACTGGGCGGACCAGAGAACGGCGGCTTGATCGGGATGCTTCTGGGTTTCATCGCCGCCGATTTCTCCCGCTATCTCGTCGTGATATGGGTGGCCCGCGTGAACGGCATGTCGGCCGTGCGTGTTGACGTCGCGCTGTCGGTGCTCATCCTCGCCATCAGCCCGGTGGCGGCCTTCGCGGGGGGATACCTGGCGGCACTCTGTAACGCCTTCGTCTCGAACTCGAAGGTTCAGGACTTCGTCCTCTTGTTCTTCCAGGGGGGCCTCGTCGTCCTGATTTGGGGGCTGCTGTTCCTGCTGTGGGTGCGCAAGCGCCGTGGCCGCGGCGCGCCCGAGCCCTCCGGCGGTGAAACGCCGTCGTCCCCGGAGCCCGGCGCGGCTCCCCGCGCGGAAGGGGAGGCTGCTTCCGAGGGGGACAGGCCCGCGATGGGGAACGCTTCATGAGCCTGGTCAGCGTGCTGATGCCGATGCGCAACGCGGAGCCGTTCATCCGGGCCACCCTGAAATCCATCCTGGCCGAGCGCGCGGTGGACCTGGAGGTCGTCATCATTGACGACGGCTCAACGGATCGCTCCGCGGCGATCGTTCAGAGCGTCGGCGACCCGCGCGTGCGGCTTCTGCCGGGCCCTCGCAGCGGCATCGGGGCCGCGTTCAACACCGCCCTGGCCGCCGCCCAAGGGGACCTCGTCGCGCGCTGCGACGCCGACGACCTGTACCCGCCCGGCCGGCTCGCGTGGCAGGCCCGCTGGCTGGAGCAGCACCCGGAATTCGGGGCGGTGTGTGGCCTGTTCTCGACCATCACCCCCGCGGGGGAACACCTCGTGGAATTTCAGACTGGAAGCGCACACCGCGCCGCAAACCGTAGGGCACGCGGCCCGCGTGCCCGGGCAGCCAGCGGCACGCGGGCCGCGTGCCCTACGGAAAGCCGCCCCAGCCCTCGTCAGGGTTGCGATCGCGGCCCAGCGCCCTATGATAAACGGGTTGTTGCGGAGGTAGCCCGGGCGCGCCACCTCGCCCTCAACCGTTGCGTTGCCCTGAAGATGATCCTCGCGGCGCGCACGCCGCCCCGGAAGACGTGATCCGCTTCCAGGGCGCGGCGGAGGCGGCCGCACAACTGCGGCACCCCAACATCGTCCAGGTCTACGAGGTCGGTCGCCGCGACGGCCTGCCCTACTTCACCACGGAACCGATCGAGGGCGGCACGCTCGCCCAGCACCTCGGCGGCAAACCGCAGCCCGCCCGCCACGCCGCGGCCCTCCTCGAAACCCTGGCGCGGGCCATCCACTACGCCCACCAGAAGGGCGTGATCCACCGCGACCTCAAGCCGGCGAACATCCTCCTCCAGATGGAGGAGGGCGGCACGATGGGCTACGGAACCGGCGCGAGACGAACTGATCGAGGTCGGGCTGCTGCCGTACGTCCGCGATTTCCTGCCGCCGGACTGGCGGCCCGCGGCGGGGGACGCGCCGGGGCGATGACCTCGGTCCCGCGGCGGGCAGCGAAGGGGCCGTGACGGGCGCGGGGAACTCCGAGCGCACGGGGCCGAAAATGGCGGCACGCGCACGCTCCGCGGGTTGCGGCGGCTGGCCCTTTCTCCTAGTAATGACAGGGACGGCGGGGGCGGCGGTCCTCCGGCCCACGGCACTGCGGCCGCGGGCGTCGAGTCAGCAAGTGGGGAGATTTCATGGCGCAGGGCACGATGACGGGCACCAAGGAGGGGTTTGGGGCAACGCAGCGGACGGACGTCTGGTGGATCGGACCGCTGCTGACTTTCCTGGGGCTCACCGCGTTCCTGGTCTACGGCACCTGGGCCGCCTGGCAAGGCAACGGCTACGAGATCCGCCAGGAGCGCGGGGCAGAGCACTTCCACGACAAGGGCAACGCGGCCGTCGCCCCGTACCTGTCGCCGTTCTACGCCCCGCTCATCTACGACCCGAACGGCACCAGCCATCACGCCTGGGTCAAGGGCGACCTGCGGCCCGGCTGGCTGCCCGCCTGGTTCCCGTTCTCCGCGGGCTTCCTGATCCTCGCCTTCCCCGGCCTGTTCCGCTTCACCTGCTACTACTACCGCAAGGCCTACTACCGCTCCTTCTGGGCCGACCCGCCCGCCTGCGCCGTCGGCGAGCCGCGCAAGAGCTACTGGGGCGAGAACCGCTGGCCGCTGCTCATCCAGAACTCGCACCGCTATTTCATGTACATCGCCTGCATCTTCCTGGCCCTCCTCGCCTGGGACGCCCTGCAGGCGTTCTGGTGGCCGACCCTCGGCCCCAACGGCGCGCCCAACGGCGGCCATGCGTTCGGCATCGGCCTGGGCACGGTCATCATGGTGGTCAACGTGGGCTTGCTGGCCGGCTTCACCCTGGGCTGCAACTCGGTGCGGCACCTGCTCGGCGGCCGCCTCGACTGCTTCAGCTGCCCCCACAACGTCAGCAAGCTGCGCACCGGCTACAAGCTGTGGCGCTTCAGCACCTGGTTCAACGAGCACCACATGGAGTGGGCCTGGATGTCGTTGTTCAGTGTCGGTTTCACCGACTTCTACATCCGCATGTGCTCGCTGGGGATCTGGAGCGACCCGCACATCGTGTTCTGAGGAGGGGCAGGTGAAAAAGCCCACGGGTTGCCACCCGTGGGCTTTGCAGCTCAGACCCCCGGCACCTGAGGTTCGCGGATGAACAATTACGAGATCCATGAGCATGACGTCCTGATCATCGGGGCCGGCGGCGCCGGGCTCCGCGCCGCCATCGAGGCGTCGGCCGCGGGCGTCTCGGTCGGCCTGGTGTGCAAGTCGCTGCTCGGCAAGGCCCACACCGTCATGGCCGAGGGCGGCGTCGCCGCCGCCCTCGCCAACGTCGATCCGCGCGATAGCTGGAAGACCCACTTCGCCGACACCATGCGCGGCGGCCAGTACGTCAACAACTGGCGCATGGCCCAGCTCCACGCCCAGGAGGCCCCCGACCGCGTCCGCGAGCTCGAAGCCTGGGGCGCGGTCTTCGACCGCACCAAGGACGGCCGCATCCTGCAGCGCAACTTCGGCGGCCACAAGTACCCGCGCCTGGCGCACGTCGGCGACCGCACCGGCCTGGAGATGATCCGCACCCTGCAGGACCACGGCATCCACCAGGGCATCAACGTCTACATGGAAACCACGATCGTCCGCCTGCTCAAGGACGGCGACCGCATTTCCGCCGCCTTCGGCTACACGCGCGAGCGCGGCCGCTTCGTGATGTTCCGCGCCAAGGCCATCGTGCTGGCGACCGGCGGCATCGGCAAGGCGTACAAGATCACCAGCAACAGCTGGGAATGCACCGGCGACGGCCACACCCTCGCCTACGACGCCGGCGCCGAGCTGATCGACATGGAGTTCATCCAGTTCCACCCGACCGGCATGATCTGGCCGCCGAGCGTGCGCGGCATCCTGGTCACCGAGGGGGTGCGCGGCGAGGGCGGCACGCTGCGGAACAACAAGGGCGACCGCTTCCTGTTCAGCGACATCCCCGACAACTACAAGCCGCAGACGGCCGACAACCCCGAGGAGGGGTTCCTCTACGTCATCCGCGAGCCCTACCAGGGCCACGACGCCCGCCGCCCGGCCGAGTTGCTGACGCGCGACCACGTCGCCCGCTGCATCCGCCGCGAGGTCCGCGAGGGCCGCGGCAGCCCGCACGGCGGCGTCTTCCTCGAGCTGCAGACGTTCGTCGAGTGGCTCGGGCAGCGCCAGCCCGGCCTGAACAAGGCGGAGCACATCAAGAAGAAGCTGCCCAGCATGTACCACCAGTTCAAGGAACTGGGCAACATCGACATCACCACGCAGTCGATGGAGGTCGGGCCGACGACCCACTACGTCATGGGCGGCGTGCGCGTGGACAGTGACACGCAGATGTCACGGGTGCCGGGCCTGTTCGCGGCGGGCGAGTGCGCCGCCGGCATCAACGGCGCCAACCGCCTGGGCGGCAACTCGCTGTCCGACCTGCTCGTCTTCGGCAAGCGCGCCGGCGAGTACGCGGCGCACTTCGTCCGCGAGCATCCCTCCATGCCACAGGTTCATGCCGAGCAGGCCACCGAGGCCGAGCGCTGGGCGCTGGCCTTCATGGACGAGCCGAAGGGCGACGAGAACCCGTACAAGGTGCAGCAGGATCTGCAGGACATGATGCAGGACCTGGTCGGCATCGTCCGCACCGAGCCGGAGATGCTGCGGGCGCTGGAGGCCCTGGATCAGCTCAAGCGCCGGGGCGAGCAGGTGCGGGCGCCGGACAACCGCGAGTACAACCCGGGCTGGCACACGGCGCTGGACCTGCACAACTTGCTGACCGTTTCCGAGGCGGTTACACGCGCCGCCCTGGTGCGCAAGGAGAGCCGCGGCGGCCAGTTCCGCGACGACTTCCCGACGAAGGACGACGCCAACTTCGGCAAGGTGAACACGGTCACCTGGAGGGGCGACGATGGCCACATGCAGGTGCGCCTCGACCCGATCCCGGAGATGCCCGAGGAACTGAAGCAGATCATCGAGGACGAGAAGAAGTGACGCGGCTAAACGGGTGCGTCCACCGGGGGAGAACAGCTCATGGCTCAGGCGACGTTCAACATCTGGCGCGGCGACACGAAGGGCGGCCAGTTCAAGCCCTACACGGCCGAGGTCGGCGAGGGCATGGTCGTCCTCGACGCCGTCCACCAGATCCAGGCCACGCAGGCGCCCGACCTCGCCTGCCGCTGGAACTGCAAGGCGGGCAAGTGCGGCTCGTGCTCCGCGGAGGTCAACGGCAAACCGCGCCTGATGTGCATGACGCGCATGGACGTCCTGCCGCTCGATCGCCCCATCACCCTGCAGCCCATGAAGACGTTCCCGCTCATCAGGGATCTGGTGACGGACGTCTCGTGGAACTACAAGGTCAACAAGATGATCCCGAAGTTCACGCCGCGGCCGCCCGAGGCGGACGGCACCTGGCGCATGGCCCAGGAGGAGGTCGATCGCGTCCAGGAGTTCCGCAAGTGCATCGAGTGCTTCCTGTGTCAGGACGTCTGCCACGTCCTGCGCGACCACCACAGGACCGAGAGCGAGATGTTCGGCGGCCCGCGCTTCATGATCCGCGTCGCCAGCCTGGAGATGCACCCGCTCGACACCCTGAACCGGCTTCCCCTGCTCAAGGACGAGTTGAACATTGGCCTGTGCAACATCACCAAGTGCTGCACCGAGGTCTGCCCCGAGCACATCCACATCACCGACAACGGCATCATCCCGCTCAAGGAGCGCGTGGTCGATGAGTTCTACGATCCGGTGATGTGGATACTGCGGAAGCTGTTCGGGCGCCGCGCTGGGAAGCAGAGCGCCCGGCAAGAGCTGCCGATGGCGGCGCCAGCACCGAGGTAATTCCGTTTGGAGCTGCGAGCGTCTGGACAGTAGGCCAGGCGCGCTTTGGAGTGCGGCGCTCGGCG
>JBBRPS010000144.1:0-15727 GCA_038227745.1 Gemmatales bacterium
AAGCGAGGGACGCTCCCTCGCTTGCGCTTCGGGCTTGTGTGCCCGACCCTGATCGGTAGATTTCACGAGGCGGCGGCCGCGGCGCCCTGTCCCCTCGCCGCCTGGGGGCGGCAGTTCGCCAGCAGCAGGAAGTCGCGGGCGTCGGCGACAGAACCCTTCCACCCCGCCTCGGCGGCGCGCGCCAGGTTGTACATCTCGCGCGCGGTGACGTAGTGGTAGTGGAAGCGCGGATCTTCCGCCGCGCGGCGGGCCAGGCCCTCGTGGAAGCGCGCCGCCGACTCGCCGAACAGGGCGTCGTGGCTCGACTCGATGGCCCCGTGCGCGTGCAGCTTGACGAAGAACCAGTCCGGCCGCGCCGCCACCTGGACGCGGGCGCGCAGCCAGTTCTCCAGGCGGTCGAGGTGGAGCGGTTGGCTGCCCTGGACACAGCCATTCTCCAGCCGCGGCACCAACCCCCACTTCGCGTGCCGCCAGTCCAGCACCAGCGGCCCCTGGATCAGCAGCAGTGAACCGGGCGGCACAGGTCCCGTCCCCGCGTCCATACCCGTGTCGTGGGACTTCGGCCGGCCGGGGTGATCCCAGGCATAATAGATACTGTTGATCTTCCTCGTCTGCGTCACATGCGGCGCCGACGGCATCGTGAAGTCGGCGTAGCAGCCCGTCTGCCGCAGCACCTCCAGTTCGTTATCGACGCCGCACAGCCGGCCCTCCGGCCGCGAGTTGCACAGCGCCCAATTGCCGTGGATGAAGCCGTAGGCCAGCTCGCCGGTCTCGCGGTGCCGCGACAGCAGCCCGTGCCGCTCCACGAGCAGCACCTTCATGTGCTCCAGCAGTCGGCCGAGTTGCCCCGCCGTGTCGCGGTCGTGGTGCAGGTGGACCTCGACCTCGCCGAAGCCATCCCGACACAGACCGGCCAGGGCGTCGAGGTGTTCCGGCTCGTACTCTTCGATCGGGTAGAAGAAGCTGTGGCGCGGCGGCCGGCCGTCGCTATCGTGGAAGCGGCCGAGGCGTGGGTACTCGCGCACCCAGCGCGCGACGCGCCCCCGGGCGACCTCCGGCGTGACGCGGCCGGCCTTCGGCTCGTAGTGGTCGGCGAGGCAAAGCAGGAGGTGGACCTCCTCACCGGGTCGCGGCGGGCGGCGCTTCGCGCTCTGCAGCAGGTAAGGGACCAGGATGCGGTCGAAATGGCGCCGGCGCAGCTGCCGCAGCACGAAGGCGATACCGGCCGCGGCGAGCAGCCCCAGGGCTACCAGGACAATTACCATCTCGTTCATTCCCATGACCAGCGCCGTCCGTCAGCGCAAGACGCTCGCCCCGTAGGACACCTTTCCCCAGGAACGGTCGGCCCGTCCGGAGATCCACACCCAGAAGGCCAGCCACGCCGCGGCGTTGAGCACCAGGAACGAGGCCGCCGCGGCCGACGGCCGCAGCTGTGTCCCCATCACCCGCCAGATCCCCGTCACCCCGAGGAGGTACGTCGCGAACTGGCCCCAGAACGTCCAGGCGAAGAACGGCCCCGGCAGCAGCGCGCTCGCCGCCAGCATGCCGAGCAGCGCCCAGGGCGCCAGCAGGCGCAGCAGCTTGTGCGAGACGAACTGCAGCCACAGCGGGTTCCGCCACGGCAGCAGCAGGGCCGGCAGCCGGGCCACGAGCTGGAAGTTGCCGCTCAGCGTGCGCACCTTGCGGCGGAACTCGTCGCGCGCCCGCTCCGGCAGGCGGTCGTACGCCACGGCCCGCTTGTCGTGGACCACGCGGAAACCCTGCATGGCGACCTGCAGCGGCCAGTAGACGTCGTCGAGCAGGGTGCCGCGCGGGATCGGCCGAAACAGCTCGCGGCGCACGGCACTGATCGCCCCGGTCACGCCGACGAGCGAATGGATCTGGCTCTCCTTCTTGCGCAGCCACTTCTCGTAGCGCCAGTACAGGCCGACGCCGGCCATCACGCCGGGGGCGCTCTCGACCACCAGGTCACCGCTCACCGCCCCGACCTCGGGGTCGGCGAAGTTCTCCAGCAGCAGCGCCAGCGCCGTCGGCGCCCACGTCTGCCGGGCGTCAGCGAAGACGAGCACTTCGTTCACGGCGGCGGCACAGCCCTCGGTCAGGGCCGCCGCCTTGCCCACGCGCCCGGTCAGCTCCAGGACGCGAACGCTACCCTCCTTCGCAGCGGTACGGGCGAGCGCCGCGGTGCCGTCCGTCGAACCGTCGGTGACGACGATCACCTCGCCCTTGACGCCCGCCGCGGCGAGCAGGCCGGTCAGTTCCGTCAGCCGCCTGCCGATCGTCGCCTCCTCGTTGTGGGCGGCCAGGATGAAACTCACCGAGGGTTTGTGGCCCTCGGCGCGGCGCGGCGGCCGCCGGCGCATCCAGGCCACGCCGGCCAGGATGAGCGGGTAACCGGCGTAGGTGTAGGCGACGCAGCCAAAGCAAATCCAGAAGAGGAGCACAAGGGTGTTCATCGAGGTTGTATCGCAGGCTCGCTCCCCGCCGCGCGGTGCGGGCGGGGCATTGTTCAATGACTCGCGGCCACCTCGGCGAGGATGCGCTCGACCACCTTGTCCCAGGTGTAGCGCTCCAGCACCGTCCGCCGGCCCGCCTCGCCCATGCGCTGCAGGACCGCCGGGTCCGACAGCAGCTCCACCAGTTTCCCGAGCAGATCGGGCACGTTGCTGCACTCCACCAGGTCGCCGGTCTCGCCGGGCGTCACCATCTCCTTCAAGGCCCAGCGGTTCGTGACGACGGCGGGGATCTGATGCACCATCGCCTCCAGCGGCGCGATGCCGAACGGCTCGTACAGCGACGGCATCACGAACAGGCAGCAGCGCGCGAACAGGTGCGCCAGCTTCGCCTGGTCGTCCGGGTTGGACTTGTTCAGGAAACCGTGGAAGACGACGCCCGTTTGCAGCTCCGGGGGCACGGTCAGCTCGCGCGGGCCGACGACGTGCAGGCGGGCGCCGGGGAACTTGCGGGTGACGCCGCGGAACGCCTTGAGCAGCTCCCAGCCGCCCTTGCGCGGGAAATCGACGCCGATGAAGAGCACCTCGCGGTTGTCGTAGCGCTTGTCGCGCGGCGGCTCGGGGATGGCTTCCAGGTTGATGCCGCAGCCGACGTTGACGACGCGGTCCTCGGGCACGTTGAAGTCGCGAATGAAGGACTGGCGCAGGTACTCGCTCATGCAGAACACCTTCCGCATGCCGTGAGCGACCTGCTTCTCGTAGTCCAGGGCGCGGCAGATCTTGCGGTTCCGGAGCCCTTTCGGGGCGTACGGGCTGCGCAGCAGGGAGGTGAGGTTGCCGTCGTTGTACGAGAAGCAGCGCCCGCCGCCGTGGACGAGACTCGGCCCGTCGAACATGGCGCCGAGCTGGAGGAAGTCGTGCCCGAAATCGGCCGGCTCCAGGCGCCGGCGCACCAGGTCGGTGAGGGCGTTGCGGTAACCCACGTCCATGTAGAAGTGCTCGCGCCAGACCGCACGGCGGAGGTTGAAGTTGCGCGCCAGGTACAGGGCGCGCCGCCAGGGCGGCACCTCGACGCCGAAGGCGCGCCGTAGGTGGCCGCGGCGCTGCAGCTCGGAGAAGAAGCAGTAGCTGCTGCCCGACCACTGGCGCTTGTCGAACGGGTCGCGCGCGACGCGGCCGCTGCCGACGATGCCGACGAGTTGCCCGGGCGGGGTCGCCGGCGGGGTCGGCGGGGCGGCGAGGACCTGTTGCTGTCCCATGAGGGTCACCCGATCTCCTGTGCGACGAGTTGCCGGCGAGCGGCCGCGGCCCGTGGGGAACCCGACTCCTCGTGAACACCGCGGCGGCTGCAGGCCAATTTCTCGAAGAGGCGCTGGTACTGGACGCTCTGGGTCTGAAAAGTGAACTGTTCGCGAATGCGCCGCCGGCCGCGCTCCCCCATCGCCCTGCGGGCCGCATCGTCGCGCAGCATGTCGAGGATGCGGCGGGCGAGGGCGGCCGGGTCGCCCGGGGGGACGAGGTAGCCGTTCAGCCCGTCGTCGATCACTTCCGGCGTGCCGCCGACCGCCGTGGAGACGGCCGGCACTCCCGCAGCCATCGCCTCCAGCAGGACTACCGGCAGGCCCTCAGTCAGGCTGGAGAGGACGGCCAGGTCGAGCTGCGGCAGGAACCGCTCCAGGTCGGTGCAGAAGCCCGCGAGGACGAAGCGATCCTGCAGGCCACGTTCAGCGATCTGTGCGGCCAGGGCGCTGCGCAGCGGGCCATCGCCGAAGATGACGAAGCCGGTGTCGGGTTCGGCGCGGATCACCATAGCCGCAGCGTCGATCAGGCGGTCAAACCCCTTCTCGGGACTGAGCCGGCCAGCGGCGCCGACGATCCGGCGCGGCGGCCTGGGAAAGAAGCCTTCGAGAAGGCGGCGGCAGGCGGGATCCGGAGCGGCGAAGGCTTCCAGGCCGACGGCGTTGCGAATGACGACGATCCGCTCCTCGGGAGCGCCGGTCCGGCGCACCTTGACGGCCTGCCCCTCGGAGACGCACACGACCGCGTCCATCCAGCGCAGCACCAGGCGGTCGAGCGTCTCGTAACAGCGGACTTTCAGGGTGGCCGATGTCCAGCCATGCGAAACGGACACGCAGGGCACGCCGGCCTGCCGCGCCGCCAGCCAGCCGATGAGATCGGGCTTGTAGCCGCTGCAGCAGACCACGTCGGCACGCAGTCGCCGTAGTTCGCGCGCCACCTCACGGGCGGCGCGGGCGACGTGCGGAAAGTTGTGCTCCAGCGGCCCCCCCTCGAAGCCGTGGCGGTGGACCTGCTCCAGTAAGGGACGGCAGCGCCCGCGCTCGGCGAACGTCAGGAACACGGAGCGGTAGTCCTTCGGCAGGCTGCGCGCCAGTCCGAGCATCTGTCGCTCCGGTCCGCCGAAGAACGGCGAGGCCATCAGCTGCACCACGAGCATTATCGCCCTCCGCCGACAAACTGAGGGGCGACCGCGGCCGCGCGGCTCGGCTGTCCGGCCGGTTCACGCAGGCACTTCTCCCAGACCTCTTCGAGCTTCAGCGCCAGGGCGTCCCAGTCGTAGCGCTCCAGGACTACCTCCCGTCCGGCGCGGGCCATCTCCAGGGCCGGCCCCGGCTCGCGCAGGCAGCGCAGCAGTCCCTCGGCCATGTCACCGACTCCCTCGACCTGGACGAAATCTTGTCCGGGCCGCAAGCTCAGGCCCTCGGCGCCCACGCGGGTGGACACCACCGGCAGCCCGCACGCCAGTGCTTCGAGGATCTTCAACCGCGAGCCGCCGCCGACGCGCAGCGGCACCGCCATCACGCCGCTGCGGGCCAGGAAGGGCCGCACGTCGGCCACGTCGGCGTGCAGTTCCGCCCCCGGAATCGCGGCCACGCGCTGCGGCAGCCCGGCGGGCGGGTTCCGCCCCACGATCCACAAGGTCGCCTCGGGGTGCCGTGCCCGGACCTCGGGGAACACGCGGTCCAGCAGCACGTTGATCGCGTCGAGGTTGGGCCGCCAGTCGAGGGCGCCCAGGAACAGGATCCGGTTCGGGTCGCGATCGGGCCGGACCGACTCGAAGTAGGCGCGGTCGATGCCGTTATCGACGACGTCCACGCGCGGCTGGCCGAAGGCGTCGCGGACCAGGGCGGCGTCCTCCGGGCTGACTGCCACGACGCGCGTCGCCTCGGCGAACGCCCGCCGCTCGGCGCGCTCGAACTTGCGCCACTGGCGCTTGATGTACCAGCGCCGCAGCGGCCGTGACTCGTTCTCGTAATAGCGCTGCCAGATGAGCGTATCGACGTTGTGGGCGATCAGCACCTTGCGGGCGGACGGGTCGGGCACCGTCGCCAGGTAGGGGAACCACTCGAACTGCCAGACGTCCACAGGGTGGGCCCGGGCGTGCATGGCGACGAAGCTGCGCATCCACGCCCGGGCGTGCGTGGTGACGGAGTAGGGCCGCGGCGACAGCAGGTTGGCGGCGAGGCGCAGGTAGAAGCCGGCTCCGGACTTCCGCGGCAGCGGGTCCTCGACGATGACCGGGGTGACGCCATGGTCGGCGAGGAACTCGCAGGCCCGCAGATCCGCCGCGAGATCCCCCTGGCCGCGCGCGATGTAGGTGACATGGTGCCGCCGGGCCAGGCGCAGCATCAGGTTCAGCGTCCGCAGGCGCTTGCCCGAGGTCGCGGGGTAGGACACGTCTCCATCGACAATGACCGCGTTCATCGACGGCCGAGCCTCCGCTATCTCGAGCGAGCGGCGGGGCCTGTCCCCGCTGTCTTGCGACTCTCCGGACGGCGGGCGTAAAGCCCGCCGCTCGTCGCACGACCTGCAAGGCGAAGGGCAGGGCTTGGTTTCCCCGTAGGACGGCTCTCCTAAGCCGTCCGGGACGGCTCAGGAGAGCCGTCCTACGGGGCTACGATTTCCCGGCGCTCGCTGCAAACAACTCTAGGTCACAAGTGCGGGGCACGCCGGCGCGGCCACGGCAGGACAGACGGAGCGCGCGGGTTCCGGCCGGTACAGGGCCTCGTACGCGGCGACCATGCGGCGCACGTCGAAATGCGTCTCGACGCGCTGCCGCCCGGCCCGCCCCATCCGCCGGCCCCCCGGGGCATCGCCCAGCACGCGCAGCAGCGCCCGCGCCATGGCGGCCGGGTCGCGGGCAGGGACGATCAGGCCGGTATCGCCGTCGATCACCACCTCGGGGTTGCCGCCGATGCGCGTCGCCACCACGGGCAGCCCGCGCGCCATGGCCTCCAGCAGCGTGAGCGAGATCCCCTCCTCGACGGACGGCAGGACGAACAGGCCGGCGCGACCGAGCAGGCCCGCGACGTCGTGGACCTCGCCGTGAAAGTACACGTGCTCCTCCAGGCCCAGTTCGGCCGTCAGCTGCTTGAGGGCCGGCATGCAGACGCCGTCGCCGGCGACTTCCAGGCGGAACGAGGGCCGTTCGCGCACGGCCAGGGCGGCGGCCCGCACCAGCGTCGCCACGTCTTTCTCCGGGCTGAGGCGCGCGACCGTGACCACCGGGCCGTTCGCCGCGGGGCCGGAGTAGGCGAAGCGCGCCAGGTCAATGCCGTTCCGCACGGTCCGCACGCGCGCCGGCGCGACACCCTCGCGGACGGTCAGCGCGGCGGCGTCGTTGGAGACGCACGCCACGCGGTCGGCGAGGCCCGCGGCCAGGCGGAAGAGGATCACCTGCCGGCGCGTGTTGCGGGCCTTCTGGCCGTGGCGGGTGTGGACGACGCGCGGCACTCGCGCCAGCCGCGCCGCCGCCGCGCCGTAGAGGAGCGGCCGCTCGTCGTGCGTGTGGACCACGTCGATGCGCTCGCCGCGAAACAGCTGCGCCAGCCGCAGGACCAGCCCAGGCTGCAGCCCGCCCGGTTCTTCCAGGGCGATGACGGGCCAGCCGTGACGCTCGATGTCATGGGCGAGAGTGCCGCGCGTCGTCAGCGAGACGAAGCGCAGGTCGAAGCGCGCGGGGTCGGCGTGGCGCGCGAACTCCACGAGCAGCTTCTCCAGCCCGCCGACGTTCAGGCCCCACGAGACGTGGGCGACGCGGAGGCGGCGGTCGTGACGGTCGCTGTTCATCAAGGGGCTCCCGAGGGCGGCTGCGCTGGGGCCTGGCGGTCGAGGTGTTTGACCACGCGGGCGGGGTTGCCGGCGACGACGACGTCCGGCGGCACGTCCTTGGCGACAACGGCCCCGGCGGCCACGATCGAACGGTCGCCGATCGTCACGCCCTTGAGGATCATCGCCCCGGTGCCGATCCACACGTCGTCGCCGATGACGATGGGGCGAATCCCTTCCGGGGGAGTCGGCTCCTTCGCGCGCCGCCGGACCGCATCGATCGGGTGGCCGTCGAAGTCGGCGATGCGCACGCCGCCGGCGATGAGGACGTGGTTGCCGATCCGCACCGAGTCGGCGACGAACAGCCCGCAGCCGTGGCCGATGAACGTGTCGTCGCCGACGGTCAGTTCCGGCGCGGCGTGGATGCGGTTGCTGAAGCCGATGTCGAGCTTGCCGTCGAGGTACACCTGCCGGCCGAGGACGATGCGCCCGCTCCCCATGATGTAAGGGAGTTTGTCCATCTTGAAACCGTCGCCGATCGCGGCGCACTGGCTGCGGAACAGCGGCTCGTACCAGAAGAAGCGCGTCCCCCACGCCCAGCCCTCGCGGAGCGTGACGTGGCAGCGGTAGAGGAGGCGAAACAGCAGCCGCGTCGGCCCGACGACGGGGACGTGGAAGCGCAGGACGGCGCGGGCGACCTTCTTGAGCGTCCCCCAGAACGGCCCCTGTCCGCGGCGGATGTTGACGGCGATACTCATCGCACCCCTCCTGTACCGAACCTGCTCACGACAGCCGCAGCGCCAGGCGCGCTGCCGCCCCTTGCGGCGCCAGACACTCCTCCAGGACCTCGGCCAGGCGCCCGGCGATGGCCGCGCGCGTGAACCGGGCCGTCTGCTGTTTCGTCGGCGGCGCCAGCCGTCCCGCGGCCAGCCCCTCGACCAGTTCCAGCAACGCCTGCCGGATCCGCGCCGGGTCACCGGGCGGAGCGATGCGGTGCGGCACGCCGCTCTCGCGCAGCACCGCGGCGACGTCCCCGTCCGCCTCGGCCAGCACCAGCATGGGCCGGCCGGCGCCGAGGTACTCGTACAGCTTGGCGGGCACGCCGACGCGCCGCCCGGGGCCGTCGAGGAGCAGGAGAATGTCGGCCTGGCACAGCTCCTGCAGCGTCTGGGCGTAGGGCACCTGCCCCCCTACCTCCACGACCGCGCCCAGGCCGCGGCGCTCGACCTCGTCGGGGAGGTCCACGTTCCCGCGCGCGCCGCGCCCGAGGAAGGAGACGCGGAGCGCCCTCGTGCCACCCTGCCCATCGCTGTTGAGAGACTGCAGGGCGTCGAGAAACGAGCGCGGGTCGCGGCCGGCGTACAACTCCCCCGCGTGGACGATGTGCAGCGACTCGGAGAGGGCGGCCGCCTCGGCGCGGCGCGGGAAGTTCTCCGGGTCGTAGCCGTTCGTGAGCGTCACCATCTTGTGCGCGTGCCGCGGGAAGGCGGCCCGCAGGGCGGCACAGGCGTTCGGCGCGTTGGCGATGACGGTGTCCGCCTGCGCCATGACCTGCCGTTCCCAGAAGGCGTCCCAGCGGTCGCGCGCGGACAGCCGCCGCTCGCGCCCCCAGCCATGGACCCACGGGTCGCGGAAGTCGGCCACCCACGGCAGCCGGTGGCGGCGCTTCAAATAAAGCCCCAGCAGGTGGACGAAGTGCGGCGGCCCCGACGTCAGCACGGCGTCGGGGCGCTCTTCCTGCGCGGCGCGAGCGCACTCCTTCAGGGCCGGCCATAGCCACACGCCCCACGGCGCCGCCCAGCGCACCGCCTTGGGGGCGCCGCTCGGATAGGGCACGTGGCGGACCGCCGTCTCCCCCGGCACCTGCCGCACCAGCCCGGCGTCCGTCGGCTCCCAGGGCAAACCCGGGGGCGCGACGACGGTCGTGGACCACCCGAACCCTGGCAGGTGGCGGGCGAACCCGAGCATGCGGAACGTGCCGCTCGCCGCCGACGGCGGGAAGTGGTACGTCACCAGGAGCAATTTCCGCGGAGCCATCCCCTCTCCTCATTCGTTGCCGCCTCAGCCGCGGCCCAGCCTGTGGGTCAGGATTCCAGTCCTGACATGCCTTGTCAGGACTGGAATCCTGACCCACAGGCCCGAAGGCCGCTCTTCAGCTGCGGCCCAGCCGCAGCAGGCGCTTCAGCTTCCCCCAGGCCCGCTGGCGCACCTCGCGAACGAACAACTTTAGGTCATAACCTCGGCGCAGGACGCCCTGGAAACAGGTGTGCTCCGGAGCGCGCTCGAACGCGGCGTTGTAATTCGTCTTGTTGCCGAACCCGAGGACGCGCCGGTCCTCGTCGCTCAACCCGCCCAGGAGCGCCGCGTTGAGCAGCAGCGGGTGATAGCGGTAGTACGTGACGTCCTCCGCCTGCAGCGGTACGCCCGGGTCGTGGTAGTTGAGGAAAAAGGCGTGCCGCTCCTGCAGGATCGGCGCGCTCTGGCGGTGGACGCCCGAGGTGTCAAACAGGAACGCCGAGCCGGCCGGGCCGAGCACCTCGACCACCCGCTCGGGCGGCACGTCCTTGACCTCATCGCGCGCCACCGGGCGCGGGGCCTGCTTGCCTTGACTGCCCTTGATGTACTTGAAGGCGCCGCTCGTGACGTCGGTGAGGTAAACGCCCAGCTTGACCTCGCGCGGGATCCGGTCGGTGACGCGGGCCTGGTCGTACCAGGAGTCGCCGTGCCAGCCGTGGAAGTCGCGCTTCGTCGGCTGCGATTTCCAGCCCTTGGCCTCGACCAGCTCGAAGCCGTCCCCGACGTAACGGCGGACCACTTCCGTCACCAGGGGGTGCAGCGCCACGTCCACGAAGCCCTGGTCGAGGGTGAGCACGTCCTGCACCATGTGCCGGTAGCGCTCGGTCTTCTCGTAGCCGTCGAAATCGTTCCAGCGCAGCCGCCGCAGCCGACGGGCGAAGGCGGTCTGCATGCCGGCGAGCTGCGCGCCGGTGACCAGGTCGGCGAGCAAGACGATCCCGTCGCGCTCCAGCTGCGCGACCAGCGGGTCCGCGTGAGAAGGGGCCGTGCCGTTGCCGGCGCGCTCCCGGGTCAACTGCCCGATCATGAGCGATTCTCCTGGGGGCGTGAAACGGTTTCTGGCTTGCGGTAAAGTTCGAGGTAGCTGTCGAGGCGGCTCTCGGGCGAGAAGTGCTCGACGGCCCGGGCGCGGGCGGCGCGGCCCATGGTGCGGCGGAGCGGCGGGTCGTCGTGGAGGCGGCGGACGCACGCGGCCAGTGCGGCGTGGTCGCCGGGCGGGAACAGCAGGCCCGTGACGCCGTCGGCGACGTATTCGGGGATGCCGCCTGTCCGGCTGGCGACGACGGGCAGGCCGCACGCCTGGGCCTCCAGGTTCACCAGGCCGGCCGCCTCCGCCCACAGCGACGGGCAGACCAGGCAGTCGGCCGCCTGCAGGAACGGCGCCACGTCCCGCTGCAGGCCGAGGAAGCGCACGCGCTCGCCCAGCCCCAGTTCCGCCCGCAGCCGCCGCAGCGCTTCCGCCTCGCCGCCGTCGCCGGCCACCCAGAGCACCACGCCCTGCGGCAGTTCCGCGAGGGCGCGCAGGGCGACGTCCGCCCCCTTCTCCTTGATGAGGTGGGCGACCATCGCCACCACGAAGCGCCCGTCCGCCGCCAGCTCGCGGCGCACCGCGGCGCGGGCCTCCGCGTCGGGGCGAAAGCGCTCCGTGTTGATGAAGTGGAGGCGGCAGACGGTGGTCGATCCGGTGCCCTGGCGTTCGAGACACTCCTGGACGAAGCGGCTGACGCACCACACCGTGCGGTAGCGGCGCAGGAAGGCGCGCTTGAGCACGCGCGCCAGCCGCCCCGGGGTGCCGGGCGCCCGCGCCGGG
This sequence comes from Gemmatales bacterium, assembly GCA_038227745.1. GTDB lineage: Bacteria > Planctomycetota > Planctomycetia > Gemmatales > Gemmataceae > DASPXY01. Next base: position 11,407 of record JBBRPS010000144.1, read on the forward strand.
CGCGAGATGTGGTCCGTGAAGTAGTGCCGGACCCGCGGGGCCAGGAGCGTCAGCCACCAGAGGTAAGGGTTCCGGAGGGGGTCGGTGAAGTTCCAGTGGATCACGTCGATGCGCTCGCGGGCGAGCAGGCGGAGCAGCCGCCATAGCGTGCGGAGGCGGAAGCCGCGCAGGCCGAGGCACTCGGCGCGGACGCCGCGCTCCTCGAACTGGGCCGTCTTGCCCGGCCCGGGGGCGCACAGGAACAGGGGCAGGAACAGCCCGCCCTGGGCCTGGAAGGCACGGGCCAGGGAGCAGATCTGCTCCTCGAGTGAGCCGAACTTCTGCGCGGGGTCGAGCAGAATGGCGTAGAGCACGCGCTGCAGGGCCGGCGGCGCAGCGGGGGCGGCGCCGGCGCCGACGACGGCGTTCTCACGAGTTACGGGCGGCGTACGCGGTCGCATCATCCCTCCCCAGAGCTAGGGAAGCTGCGGGCATCGTGTTCCCGGCCAGCGCGGGGGCAGGGGGGGCCGGCACGGCGGCCCCCGACTCGCTCCCCCCAAGGAAGTTCAAGCACGCCTCGACGATCCGGCCGGTGGCCTTGCCGTCGCCGTAGGGGTTGTGGGCGCGCGCCATCGCCTCGTAGGCGGGGCGGTCCGTCAGCAGCCGCGCCGCCTCATCGACGATCCGCTCGAACGACGTGCCGACCAGCTTCACCGTGCCCGCCTCGACCGCCTCGGGCCGCTCGGTGGTGTCGCGCATCACCAGCACCGGCTTGCCCAGGCTCGGCGCCTCCTCTTGGATGCCGCCCGAGTCGGTCAGCACCACCGCCGCCCGCCCCATCAGCGCGACGAACGGCAGGTACGCCAGCGGCTCGATCAGGTGGACGTTGCCCCGCTGGCCGACGCCGAGGATGCGCCCGACCGGCTCGCGGACGTTGGGATTCAGATGTACGGGGTAGACAAACTGCACATTGGGGAAGCGCCGGGCCAGTTCGGCGATGGCGCGGCAGATCGACTCGAAGCCGGCGCCGTGGTTCTCGCGGCGGTGGCCGGTGATCAGGACGACCGGCTTGCCCTCCCAGGAGGCGAGCCGCTCGGCGGACAGGCCGGGGATCGCCGGCGGGTCGGCCTTGACCTTCTCCAGCGCCAGGAACAGCGCGTCCACGACGGTGTTGCCCGTGACGAAGATGCGCTCGTCCGGCACGCCCTCGTCGAGGAGGTTGCGGCGGCTGGCGGCCGTCGGGGCGAAATGCAGAGCGGTGAGGCGCGAGGTGAGGACGCGGTTGGCCTCCTCCGGCCACGGCGATTGCAGGTCCCCCGTCCGCAGGCCGGCCTCGACGTGGCCGACCGGGATGTGGTGGTAGAACGCGGCCAGCGCGGCGCAGAAGACCGTCGTCGTGTCGCCCTGCGCCAGCACCAGCTGCGGCTTCTCCGCCGCCAGGTAGGCGTCCAGCGCCAGGACGGCGCGCCCCGTCAGCCGGCCCAGGGTCTGGTTCGGCTCCATCAGGCTCAGGTCGGCGTCCGGCGTCAGGCCGAACACGTCCAGCACCTGGTCGAGCATCTGCCGATGCTGCCCGGTGACGCAGACGCGGCACGCGAAGGCGGGGTGCTCCTTCAGGGCCAGCACCACCGGGGCCAGCTTGATGGCCTCGGGGCGCGTCCCGAAGATCACCGCGATTTTCGCCACCTGCGACCGCGTTGGTCGTCCATTCAAGCGCTCGTGCATGGCACTCCCGCCTCCGTCATTTCGCCACCGTCGGCCGACGCCCACGCTTCAGCCACCCGCGCACCCGGTCCAGCACTTGCCCCGCTCCGGGAAGGAGCTTGCTGCCCGCGGGCTGGGGCACCGGCGTGGCGCCGAAATCGCGTTTGAACGCGAACAGCCCGTCCTGGCCCTCGCCCTCGCCGGCCTCGGCGCTCGCCCCGCCGATGTTCACGGTCTTCGCGCCCGCGGCGCTCGCCAGCTCCATCATGGTCCAGTTGGCGTGCGACGGCGCGGCGCAGCGGTTCCCGGCGACCGACGAGCCGCTCAGCAGCGAGCAGGCCTCCGTACCGAACGTCGCGAACAACAGGGCGCCGACCGGGGCGGCGCCGTCGTAGCTCACCAGGATCTTCGCCCGGCCGCTGTCGAGGAGCAGGCGCTGCATGCGTTCGACCTGCTCGTCCGTCGGCGCCACCTCGATGCCGCGCCGCAGCAGGGCCTCACGGTGCAGGTCCCACAGGAGACGCAGGCCGGCGGGGGAGTTCTCCTCGACGCTTCGGACACCCGCCTTGATCGCCTTGCGAATCTTCTTGCGGCGCTCGGAGCGGAGGGTGTCCCAGACCTGGTCGATCGGCTTGTCGAGATCCACGTAGAACTCGTGGCGCTCGCGGAGGTCGTAGCCCAGGCCTGGGAGTACCTGGCCGCTGAGGGGCGAGGCGTAGGCGTGGACCTGGACGCGGAACACGCCCAGCCGCCGCAGCGCGCGCTCCACCGCCGCGAGGGCCGCCGTGACGGCCTCCGGTGTCCTGTCGCGCGTGGCGGGGAGGGCGTCGAAGAGGACCTCCTTGCAGTAGCGCGCGAAGGGCCAGCGCCGCGGTGTGATGACGGCGGCTGTCGCCGCCGCGACGCACTCGCCGCCGGGTGCGTGGACCTTGACGAACAGCGGCCGCGTGTTGGCCTGGGCCGCCTCGTAGAGCGTGTAGGCGTGGCAGTGGAAGAACGAGCCGCCGAGGTCGGTGACGAGGCGATCCCATTCGCCCGCGTCCACCTCGAAAAGGCACTCGACCCTGCCGACCGTGGGGGCGGCCGGGGGCGGCGGGGCTTGTTTCTCCGAGAGCAAGGCTTCGGCGGACATGGGGTATCCTCGTTGGGTAGATGACGGCTGTTTAGCCGCAGTTCGGAGAACCGCGTTTCTGCGAAACGCGGCTAAACGTCGGGGCGGCTCGCGAACGATGGGTTACCCCTCGCCGACGCCCAGCACGACGACCGTGAAGCCGGCGCGGCGCAGCGAGGCGTGGTTGAGCCAGTGGCGCGAGTCACCGATCAGCCGGCCCTTCATGTGCTCGGCGATGAACTTCGCCGACAGCCCGCGGTACGCCCGGTGCTCCACCAGCAGCGCCGCCGCCGCGGCGCCGTCCAGGCACCCCGGCAGGTCGTTGCTCACCTGCAGGCCGTGGTGCGTCCCTTCTCTGACGAGCGGGTCGTGGACCGCCACCTCCAGGCCCTTCTGCACCGCCGCGGCCGCGAGCAGCCCGGCCGGGCTCTCGCGCGGGTCATCGATGTCGGCCTTGTACGCCGCGCCGAGGACCGCCAGCTTGTCGCCGGCCTTCAGCTGACCCGTCGCCAGCAACAGCCCGAGCAGTCGCTCGGCCTGGGTGTCGTTCACCTTGCGGGCGGCTCGCAGCAGGGCCGTGTGCTCGGGGTAGGCCTGGACGAGATACCACGGGTCCACGGGGATGCAGTGGCCGCCGACACCGGGGCCGGGCTTGAGGATGTTCACGCGCGGGTGCAGGTTGGCGAGCTGGATCGCCTGCCAGACGTCGATGCCGGCGTCCTCGGCGATGCGCGCGAACACGTTCGCCAGCGCGACGTTCACATCGCGGTAGGTGTTCTCCATCAGCTTGCACATCTCCGCCGTGCGGTCGTCGGCCAGCGTGATCTTGCCGTGGCAGAAGCGCTCGTACATCTCGCGGGCACGCTCGGCGGACTGCGGCGAGAAGCCGCCGATCACGCGATCGTTGTTCATCAGCTCGTTGACCGTGTTGCCCGGTAGCACGCGCTCGGGGCAGTAGCACAGGTCGAAGTCGCGGCCCGGCTCCAGGCCCGACTCGCGCAGGATGCGGCCGACCACGTTGCGCGTCGTGCCGATCGGCGACGTCGATTCGAGAATGACGAGGTTGCCCGGCCGCAGCACCGGCAGGATGGAGCGCGTGGCGCTCTCGACGGCGGTCAGGTCGGCGCCCTTGGTCGGCGTGACCGGCGTCGGCACGCAGATGATGAACGTGTCGGACGGCTCCGGGTCGGGGGCGGTCGTCAGGTTGCCGCTGTTACACGCCGCGGAGACGAGTGTCGCCAGGCCCGCCTCCTCCAGGCGCGTCCGGCCCGAGCGCAGCATCTCGACGATGTTGCGGTCGATGTCCACGCCGAGGACGTAGAAGCCCGCGTTGGCCAGCAGGCTCGCCGTCGGCAGCCCCACGTAACCCAGACCGATTACACAGACTTCAGCCATCGGCTTAACCCCTGTTCCGGATGACTCGCCTGTCTAGCCACGTCCCTGCGGACCGCGGCCAGAGCGGGGGCGCTTTGGAGTGCGGCGCTATGCGCCGCTTTGGCTCTTTCTTTTCCTCTGGCCGGGTCGCGG
>JBBRPS010000145.1:0-15690 GCA_038227745.1 Gemmatales bacterium
GGCCGACTCCCTCCGCGAGTCGGGGGCTGAAAACCCCCCGACTCGCGGAGCGAGTCGGCCACCAACCGCTACGCGCCGGAGCCAACCGCAATAGCCGCGGGTCGCATAACCGCGCGGTTCTGCGAACCGCGGCTAAACTTCGCCATCCCCCCTGCCGCCCGCGCCGCCGCCCGCGCCGCACAAATCGGCCTAGTCACGTCCCGCCTCATTTGGCATCATGCTCGCCGTTTGCCTGGGGCCGGTCCCCGAGCGCAGGGATGGTGGACACCCGCGGAGCGTTATGCCTGAGGCCGAACTCGCCACACCGAACACGGCCCCCCCGAGGGGGCGGTGGAAACGGCTGAAACGAATCCTGAAAGGCGCCCTCGCGCTCGCTCTGCTGCTCGCGGCCCCGGAGGCCGCCCGGGTCTTCTTCGGCTCCAACTTCCATGCGGTCCTGCCCGGCAGGGTCTACCGCTGCGCCCAGCCCACGGCCCGCGGCCTGGAGGAGTTGGTCGCCGCCCACGGCATCCGCACGGTCGTCAACCTGCGCGGCTGCTGCGACCCCTTCCCGTGGTATCTCGACGAGTGCCGGGCGACGGAGCGGCTCGACATCTGCCAGGAAGACGTCTGCCTCTCGGCAGGTCGGCTGCCATCGGTCCCCGAGCTGCGCCGCCTGGCGGATGTGCTGGAACGGGGCGAGGCCCCCTTGTTGCTGCACTGCCGCCGCGGCGCCGACCGCACCGGGCTGGCGTCCGCGATCGGACTGCTGCTGCTCACCGACACGGGCCTGACCGAGGCGGGCCGGCAGCTGGGCATCCGCTACGGCCACGTCCGGCTGGGGCGGCCTGCGCACCTCGACCAGTTCCTCGACCTCTATGTCGCCTGGCTGCGGGCGCGGGGCCGCGAGCACTCCCGCGCCGTGTTCCGGCACTGGCTGCTGCACGACTACCGCGCCGGCCCGTGTCACGCGGCCATCGAGCTGCTGTCGCCGCGACCGCTGACCGTGCGGCCCGGCCGGCCGGCCGCGGTGCGCGTCCGCGCCCGCAACCTTGGCGTCGAGCCCTGGCACTTCCGGCCGACGGTCAACGCCGGCGTGCATGTCGGCTTCCACCTCTGGGACGAGCAGGACCGGCAGGTCGGCATGGACAAGGCGGGCCTGTTCGACGCGGTAGTGCGGCCGGGGGAGAGCATCGAGCTGACACTGCCCCTGCCCGGGCTGGCCCGGCCGGGGCGCTACCGTCTCATGGTGGACCTGGTGGACGAACAGCAGTGCTGGTTTTTCCAGACCGGCTCGGAACCGCTGGAAGAGGAGCTGGAAGTCCGTGAATAAGATCCTTCGTTTCGCGGTGAGTGGCGTCCTGCTCGGCCTGATCGCCTGGCGGACCGACTGGGTCAAGTTCGGGCAGGCGTTCGCCGGGCTGCGGCTGGAGCTGTGGCTGGCCGCACTCGCCCTCCTGGCCGTCACGCAGGTGGTCAGCACCGTGCGCTGGCAGTTCCTGGCGGTGGCGCTCGGCTTCCGCCGCCCCCTGAAGCAGCTCACGGGGATCTACTTCATCGGCATGTACTTCAACCTGCTGCTGCCGACCTCGGTCGGCGGCGACGTGGTGCGGGCGTGGTACCTCGACGCCGGCTCGGGGCGGCGAATGGCGGCCTTCGTCAGCGTCTTCCTCGACCGCGTGAGCGGCCTGCTGGTGCTGCTGGCGCTGGCGTGCGTGGCCCTGGTGCTGACGCCGCTGACGCTGCCGGCGTGGGTGGGCTGGTTCGTCTGGGGATCGGCGGCGTGTGCTCTGCTCGGCCTGGCCGCCGTGCCGCTGCTGGCGGGCCACGGCGAGAAGGGCGCGTCGCGGCGGCAGCGCCTCCTTGCCGCCCTGACCGTCATCCGCTCGCCGCGCGTGCTCGTCGGCACCACGCTGATGTCGCTGTGGGTGCAGGCCGCCAACGTGGTTATCGTCTGGCTCATCGGCCTGGCGGTCGGCGTGGACGTGCCCGGCGCCTACTACTGGATCATGGTGCCGATGGTGTCGCTGCTGACGATGCTGCCGGTGAGCCTCAACGGCATGGGCGTGCGCGAGTGGTGCGCCGCCCTGTTCCTGGCGCCGTTCGGCGTGGACCGCGACACCGCCATTGTGCTGGCCCTGCTCTGGTTCGCGGTCTACGCCGTCGCCAGCCTGTCGGGCGGCATCGTCTACCTCTTCGGCCGCTTCTCGCGCCCCGTCGTCACCTCGGACCTCGGCGACGAAGCGACGGCCGGAGCCGCCTCGCCGGCCCTCAGCGCCGAGCAGCGCCACGCCGCGTGAGCCGAGATACTTTGCTGTTTAGCCGCGGTTCGCCGAACCGCGCGGTTCTGCGAACCGCGGCTAAACGGTTCCTTCCTCGATCCGCTCAAGGAACCCGACTCATGGATCTGTCCGTCGTAATTCCGATCAAGGACGAGCGCGACAACCTCCGGCCCCTGCACGACCGGCTGCTGCGGGCGCTGGCCCCGCTGGGACACTCTTATGAGATCCTGTTCGTAGACGACGGCAGCACCGACGGCTCGTTCGCGGTGCTGGAGGAACTGGCCCGGCAGGACGCGCACGTCAAGGTGGTGCAGCTGCGGCGGAACTTCGGTCAGTCCGCGGCGCTGCAAGCCGGCATCGACTGGTCGTGCGGCGACGTTCTCGTCACCCTCGACGGCGACCTGCAGAACGATCCGGCGGACATCCCGCGCCTGCTGGACAAGCTCGCCGAAGGCTACGACGCCGTGCTGGGCCTGCGGGTGAAGCGGCAGGACCGCCTGTTCCTGCGCAAGATCCCGAGCCTGCTGGGCAACTGGCTGATCCGCAAGGTGACCGGCGTCCCCATCAAGGACATGGGCTGCACCCTGCGGGCGATGCGCCGCGACCTGGCCGAGGGGCTGCCGCTCTACGGCGAGATGCACCGCTTCGTCCCGGTGCTGGCGCAGCAGTACGGCGGACGGCTCGCGCAAATCGACGTGAGCCACCACCCGCGCACCGCGGGCAAGACCAAGTACACGCTGTCGCGGACCTTCCGCGTCGTGCTCGACCTCATCACGGTGAAGTTCCTGCACAGCTACTTGACGCGGCCGATGCACGTGATGGGCATGGCGGGGCTGTGCTCGATGGCCCTGGGCGCGCTCAGTCTGCTGGCGACGGTGTGGATGAAGTACTACGGCGGCATGGGGATGACGGCCAACCCGTTGCTGGTGATCGGGGCCATGCTGATGATGATCGGCGTGCAGTTCGTCTCGATGGGCCTGATCGGCGAGCTGCTGACGCGCACCTATCACGAGAGCCAGGGCAAGACGCCGTACGCCGTGCGCAGCCTGGTGAACCTGGAGGAGCGCGCGGAGCGCCGGGCGGCGTGAATCATCTCCGGGGGGTTGAAACCGCTCTCCTCTGCCTCCTAGGATCTGAGGAAGCGGCGGACGGGTACGACCCGCAGACCAACCCCGGAGAAGTCGATGATCGTCAGTGACATGGCCATGACACCGCGCGCGGCGTTGCTCGCGCGCTACCGGGCGGTGCGCCGCCGGACGGAACAGCTCTGTGCCCCCCTCGCGGTCGATGACTACCAGATCCAGAGTGTGCCGGAGGTGAGCCCGCCCAAGTGGCACCTGGCGCACACCACCTGGTTCTTCGAGACGTTCCTGCTCCGGCCGCTGCTGCCCGCCTACCGCCCCTTCCACCCGCGCTACGAGTACCTGTTCAACTCCTACTACGAGACGGTCGGGACGTTCTACCCGCGCGCCGAGCGCGGTCACCTCTCGCGGCCGACGGTCGAAGAGGTCTACCGCTACCGCGCCCGCGTGGACGAGTGCCTGGGCGCGCTGGTCACCGAGGCGCCCCCGGACCAGTACAGGGAGCTGGTGTTCCGCATCACGCTGGGCGTCAACCACGAGCAGCAGCACCAGGAGCTGCTGCTGATGGACGTGAAGCGCAACTTCGCGGCCAGCCCGCTGCGGCCGGCGTACCGCACGACGCCGCCGGCGCCCGCGCCGGCTCGCCCTGCCGCCCTCACCTGGCTGGAGCGGCCCGAGGGCGTGTTCGAGGTCGGCCACGCCGGTGACGGGTTCGCGTTCGACAACGAGACGCCGCGGCACCGCGTGCTCCTGCGGCCGCACCGGCTGGCGTCGCGTGCCGTGACGAACGGCGAGTACCTGGAGTTCGTCGAGGCGGGCGGCTACCGCGAGCCGCGCCACTGGCTGGCGGACGGCTGGCAGGTCTGCCGCAAGGAGAAATGGGAGGCGCCGCTCTACTGGGAGAAAAGCGGGGACAAATGGTGGCAGATGACGCTGGCGGGGCTGCGGCCGCTGGCGGACCACGAGCCGGTCTGCCACGTCAGCTTCTACGAGGCCGACGCCTTCGCGCGCTGGGGCGGCCGGCGTCTGCCAACGGAGGAGGAGTTGGAGGTCGCGACCGCGGGCCGGCCGGTGCGCGGCAACTTCGTCGAGTCGGAGCTACTGCACCCCGCGCCGGCCGGCGGCGATGGGCAATGGTTTGGCGACGTCTGGGAGTGGACCGCGTCGCCGTACTCGCCCTACCCGGGCTTCCGCCCGCTGCCCGGCTCGCTGGGCGAGTATAACGGCAAGTTCATGGTCAATCAGCTCGTGCTCCGCGGCGGCTGCTGTGTCACGCCCGAGTCGCACATGCGGCCGACGTACCGGAACTTCTTCTACCCTCACGACCGCTGGCCGTTCACCGGCATCCGGCTGGCAGAGGACGCTTGAGGCGGCCTGGGGGGGCCGTACTTTTCTCTCTGCCCATAAGGGCTACGCGGACTTGCCGCAGGCTCCGGGAGCGCTCGGTCAGGTCATTCCCAGGCGAGGACGAGGGCGCCGCCGACGATCAGGGCGCCGCCGACCCAGTGCCGCCAGGTCATGGCCTCGTGCAGGAACAGCACGGCGAAGGCCATCGCGACCACCACGCTCAACTTGTCCACCGGCGCCACGCGCGACGCCTCCCCCAGCTGCAGGGCGCGGAAGTAGCACAGCCACGACGCCCCGGTCGCCAGCCCGGACAGCCCGAGGAACAGCCACGCCTTCGAGGGGATTGCGGCAAACATCGTGGCCAGCGGCTGCGTGGCCCGCCCCAGGGCGATGGCCCAGGCGAACACCAGGACGACGACCGTGCGGATGGCGGTGGCGAGGTCTGAATTGACGTCCTTGATGCCGACCTTGGCCAGCACCGCCGTTATCCCCGCGAACAGCGCCGACAGGCACGCCCAGGTGAACCAGTTCACGGCCCCTCCTTTCCCCGCGACGCGCGGGACGGCGTTTTCACTCCCCGAAGGCGTAGAGGTGTCTCGCGGTGCGCAGGTAGATCTTCCCGTCCCCCAGCGCCGGCGTGGCGCGGATCGTCTCGCCCAGGTCGTTCTCCGCGTGTACCTCGAAGCGATCGCTCGCCTTCAGGACCGTCACCACGCCGGCGTCGGACGCGAGGTAGACCTTACCGTCGCCCGCGACCGGCGAGGCGTAGTACATGCCGCCCGCCCCCAACCGCGCCCGCGGGAACACTTCCTTGCCCGTCTTCACATCGAGGCAGGTCAGCACGCCGCCGTTGCGTATCAGGTAGACGCGGCCCCGGTAGTGCAGCGGCGACGGCACCTCGGGCGCGCCGCGCCGGGCCTGCCAGGCCACGTGCGATTTGCTCACGTCCTTCAGGCCGCCGGGGCGGATCGCCAGCAGCGAGTTCGTGAACGGCGTGGTGAGCATCGCCTGCCACTCGCCGCGGTCGATGTGGCCGTCGCCGTTGCGGTCGAACAGCCAGAACATCTGGTTCAGGCGGATCTCGCCGACGCCCTCCTTGCCGCCGCGACTGAAGATCACCAGGTCCTTCGGCACCTCCTGCTGGCTCAATTTGCCGTCGCCGTTGCGGTCGTGCTTCTTGAGCAGATCCTCGAAGTCGGGCAGCTTCATGCGCAGGTCCGGGTCGCCGCCGGGCAGGTGGCTGGCGACGAGCAGCAGGCCGCCGCCGAGCGTCGGCGAGCAGGCGACCTCCGGCGACAGCCCCGGCACCCACCAGCGCCGGCTGCCGTCCTTCAGATCATAAGCGAGCAGTCCGCCACGGCCCGGCACGATGACCTCGGTGATCGCGCCCTGCTTCCACAGCAGCGGCACCGGGTAATCCGACGGAAATGGCGTGCCGGCCGTCGTCCACACGGTCTCACCCGTCGCGGCACGGACGGCGAGCAGGTGCAGGTCCTTGCCCTGGCCGTTGAGCAGCACCAGGTCGCCGGCCACGATGGGAGACGTCGCCGAGCCGAAGTTCGTCCGCGGCGTCGGGAGGGGCCGCCGCCACAGTTCCTTGCCCTGCAAGTCGTAGCACAGCAGGCCGTAGGACCCGAAGGAGACGTAGACACGGCGGCCGTCGGTCGCGGGCGTTGCGGACGCCGGGTTGTTCACTTTGTAGACGCGCTCGACCTTCTCCGCGGGGGCGGCTCGCCGCCACTTGACTGCCCCGCTGCGCCGGTCGAGGCACAACGTCTCTAGCTTCCGCGCCTTCTCATCGAAGGCCGTCAGGAAGAGGTGGTCTCCCCAGACGCAGGGCGAGGAGAACCCCGACGGCAGGGCGATCTTCCACAGCACGTTCTTCGCGGGACCGAACTCCGCCGGCAGCGGCTTGGCGTCACGGACAACCGCGCTTCCCCCGGTGCCCCGAAACTGCGGCCAGAGAAGAACAGGGGCATCCTGGCCGGCGAGGAGCGAGCCGCCCGCGCCGACGGTAATGAACACGAGGAAGAGGTCAAGTCTCATGATGTCCTTCCCACGGGAGAGGGTTGAATGTTGGTTTCGACGGGCGAGGAACCGTTTGACGTCGAGGCCGAGCGGAGCGGCCCGAAGAGGGGGAGGAAGAAGACCAGGACGCCGGCCACCAGCAGCCGCCGCGCAGAGCTCGCATGCCGCGCATTCTATCGCCCGTTGCGGCGGCAGTCACGGGGCGAGGAACGCCCACAACGCGACGAACCCCAGCAGCAGGGCGCCGGCGCCGGCCAGCCACAGCAGCGCCGACGACCCGCGCTGAGTGCGTTCCAGGGCCGCGGCGAAGTCGTCCACGTCCGCGTACCCCTCGCCTGGTTTGGAGGTCGAGGCCAGGAGGCAGACCGTCTCCAGTCGAGGCGGCACCCCGGCCCCACGGAGGGCCGCGCGCAGTTCCTCGCGCTGAGCGGAGCGGTCGGCGCCGGCCGACGCTTTCGCGAAGGGCTCACGGCCCACCAGGAGCAAGTACAGCAGTTCACCGAGGGCAGGAACGGCAGCGCTGGTGCCGTCGCCGTCGCGCGGGATGCCGAGGTCGATCAGCCGCGGCTCGCCGACGTCGTCCAGAAGTACCGTCGTTGGGGCGAGGCTCTGGGCGGCGGCGCCCTCGCGGCGGGCCGCCGCGGCGGCCCGCGCCAGCCGCACTACCAGGCCGGCCGCCTGCCGCGGCTCGGTCGGTCCCCGCGCCGCGTGCTTCTGGAGTGTCACGCCCTGCACGTCCATCACCAGGTACGGCCGGCCATCGTGGACGTTCGCGTCGCGGACGCGGGCCAGGTTGGGGTGGACCAGGTCGGCCAGCGCCCGGGCTTCGCGCAGGAAGGTCTCGCGCCCCTGCTCGCCCGCGCCCACCGGCTCGGCGTACAGTTTGACCACGATTTCCTTGCTCAACTTCGGGTGCATGGCGCGGTAGAAGCTGGCCTGCGGCGTCGTCGCAACGGTACCGACGACGCAGTACTTGCCGATCGCGCTGGGTTCGCCCGTGGCGCCCGCGGGCGCGGGGGCGGCCAGCCGCTGCGCCGCCCGGCGCAGGACCGTGCTCTCGGCCTGGAAGCGCTCCAACCGCTCCCGGCAGACCGGGCAGTCTTCCACGTGAGTCCGGATCTCGTCGGCGACGGGGTCGCCGAGGCTCAAGGGCAGCACGTCCGCGTCGCGGTAAGGACAGATCGTCTCCGACATCGGCAAACCCTCTCGAACACGGCCCCGGCGGGGATCTACAGTTCCACCTCTTTGTACCGGCACAGCTCGCGGATGCGCGCCAGGACCCGCGAAGTATAGGTGTTGACGGCGCTGACGGACATGCCCAGTTCCGTCGCCACCTCGGCGCTAGGCCGCTTCAGGAGGTAGTGCTGCTCGAAGCAATCCCACTTGCGCGACGCCTGCGTCTCCTCCTTCACCTGGGCGAGGATCTGGCGGCGCATCTCCCAGTCGTGCTCCTCCAGGAGCGTGGTTGGCGGTTCGGGGTCGGGGCCCGCGACCGGTGGGAAGTCCTCGCCCCCATCCGGGCCGACCCCTCCCCCGCTGGCTTTGGGTTCGCGGCCCGTGCGGCGCACGAAGTCGATGGTGGAGTTGTGCGTCACGCGCCACAGCCAGGTGCGGAATCGCCCCTTCCCCTGGTGATCGAGGGTGAAGGACGGTATGGTCTTCCACAGCTTCATCAGCACGTTCTGGCGGATGTCGTCGCGGTCGTCCTCCTGGAGGCCCAGGTTGTAACGGCGGATGCAATGAGCGACGTAGGCACGCAGCAGAGGTTCGTAGAGTTTAACGAACTCGCCCCAGCTCGCCGGGTCCATCTTCTGGAGCCCGCCGAGCAGGGTCGGGCTGGTGACGAGGTTGGAGTTGGTACTCATGAAAGCGAGTATACCGCAAGCCCGAGCGGCGCTCCCCCGCAAAGCCGGACCATGAATCAGTGCGCGCGCCTGGGGAGGATCGGAGAGGCGTCACGCCATCCGCTGCCGCTCAACGCGGGCAGAGACGGCGGCGCGGGAGGCACTGCCGACGTGGGGGGTGCCAGGTTCCCCGGCAGGGGATTGGCCACCACGTAGGTAGGGGGCGGCGCGGGTTTGGTCTCGACACCGGCGAGCGGCCTGCCCAACTCGGCCCGCGGCGGGGGCAGGTCCGGGCCGGCCCGCAGTTCCGGCAGCACGAGCACGGACCCCGACGGCCCGGGAGTTTGCCGTGATTTCGCCTCCCTCCTCCCCGAGGCGATGGGCCTGGGCGGCGGCAGTTCGCGGACCGCGGGTCGCTGTCCCTGGGCCGGGGGAAGCGCCGGGGGCAGGGCGAGCGGCAGCACCGGCACGGCCTGCGGGAGCGGAGCAGGGGCCGGGGCTGCAGGCGCCTGGGGAATGTCCTTCAGCACCACGAGCACCGTCACGAAGCGGGAACACTTGCTCTGCCGGGCAACCGCGGCCCCGTGCCGGAACCCCGCGGCCCAGTCCGCACCGGCCCTGTCCTCCGGCGGCGGATACCGCCGCTCGGTGGCAACTCCGGGCGGCGATTCCTCCGTGCCCGCGTCCGGGAGGTGCTCCGCGAACCCTTCCTTGAACCCCCGGGCATAGTCGGCGGAGCAGGTCAGGTCCGGGTGGGCGGCCCGGGTCGCTTCCCAGGCCTCGTCCGCGATCTTTCGGCCGCACAGGCTGTCCTGCGTGCCCTCGACGCACACGCACCCCGGAACGCCGACGTTGGACTCGACGTCCACGGGCAGGCTACAGCCCGAACCGAGGGCGCAACACGCCGCGACGCACAGAACTGCTCCTGTCCTCATTCCCCGGCCCTCGAGCGGCACGCGATCGGGGCGCCTTCACGCGGAGGGACGGCCCGTACGAGGGTTGATCGGTCCGGCGCTTGTCCGGAGATTAACGATTGTGCGGTCCCGAGGCGTTTCGCGTACCGCAGGTTGCCCGGTTTTCCCTCAAGGGGCGGCGGCAGTTCTTTTTCCTTTTCCCTTTTCCCAGTTTCCTCGTATCGTATGCCGCGTGCAGCAGAGTTGTCCCCCGTGAGGTTGAAACTCCATGGCCCGTGTCGTCTGTCAGGTACTCCACAACCCGGATCAGCTCACCTTCCTCTGGTCGGACGGGACCGCCTCCTTCGCGCCGTACCACCTGACCGGCTCGCACTTCCAGGAGTTCCAGCTCCGGACCGAACGGGCGGACGAACTGCTGCGCGACATGGCCGGCGCCTCCGCGCCGCCGACCGGGGACACGGCCCTGCGGCTGGCGGAGGCCGGCCATCACCTCCATGAGGCCCTCTTCCAGGCCGACGCCGGACAGGAAGAGGGCGCCCGCGAGATTCGCAACTGGCTCGACCGCCTGGCGCGCGACGGCTCCCTCGACGCCCTGGAGTTCCTCGGCGACGGCGCGGCGCAGGTGCCGTGGAACTTTCTGTGCGAAGGCTCGCAAGACGAGGACTCGCTTCGCGCCGGCGCCGGCAGCCCGGAGGGCTGGCAGGCGTTCTGGGGGGCCCGCTACCCCCTGGTCACCGGCCACCGCGTCAACCCCCTGCGGCGCCGGCCAGTCCTCACCGGGCCGAGCACCCTGATCGTGCTGGACGCCGGCGCCCTGCCCGCGGACCGGCAGGGTAGCCTGCGCGAGTTCGCCCGCGCCAACGGCCTGACCGTCGTCGAGACGGCACCCGACCTCGCCGACCAACTCAAGGCCGGCACGCCCTACGTCCTTTACCTCTTCTGCCGCCTGCGCGGCGACGCCCTGCTCCTCGGTGACCAGGCCGTCCCGGCGGCGGACTTGCGCCGGCGGCTGCGCGGCGACCGCACCGCAGGCGGAGGACGGAGCGACGCCTTCGTTTTCCTTAACGCCTGCCGCGGCGGCGACGAGGAGCCGGTCGCGGCCGTCGTCGAGGCCCTCGGCTGCCGTGCGTCCCTGGCCCCGCGCCTGCCCGTCGCCGCGGAAATCGCCGACCAGGTCGGTCTGGAATTCCTCACCGGCTTCCTCACCCGCGGCGAGCCCGTGGGCCGGCTGCTGCACCAGCTGCACGCCCGGCACGCCCCGGTGTCGCTGCTCTACACCGCCTGCTGTCCGCCCGACCTGCGCGTCATCGCCGGGCCGCCTCCGGAGGAGGCCATCCAGGCGGGGGAGAAGCGGCCGGCCGCGGAGGGCGCGGCGTCCGGCCCGCCGCCGCTGGAGCCGCTGGCGCTGCCCGATCACCCGTACTTCCCGCTCCTGCCCTACGATAGCCAGGACCGCCCGCTCTTCGTCGGTCGTGACGAGGACGCCGAGGCGTTCGCGGAGGCGCTCGACGCGCCGGGCGTGCGCCTGGCGGTTCTGCACGGGCCGAGCGGTGTCGGCAAGGCGTCACTGCTGCGGGCAGGCGTGATCCCCTACCTCGAAGAGGAGTGTACCGGCTACCGCGCCCTGCGCGACCGCTCCCCGCCCGAGGAAGAAGAGGACGAGGAGGAAGGGGACGCGAACGAGGACGACTACCCGGTGCTGGCCGTCCGCGCCACCAGCGACCTCGCCGGCCAGCTCGCCCTCGCGCTGTCCGTCTACTGCGCGCAGCCCTACCGCTACACGACGCCGACGGGGGCGACGGTCGAGGTCGATCTGTCGGGGATCCTGGACGCGACCGTCGGCGCGCGGCCCGCGGCCGGGCAGGAGTCGGCGATCAAGGCGGCCGAGGCGGTCGGCGCGCCGGCCCCCGGGGGGCCGCCGCCCCTGCCGCCGGAGGCGGAGTCGCCCGGCGTCGAGGACATCCGCCTGGCCCTGCGGCAGGATGTGAGCTTGCTCGGCCGTATCCTTACGGCCCTGACCGAGCGACTGCCGCACGAGCTGGTCGTGGTGATCGAGCAGGGGGAGGAGCTGTTCAGCCTGGCGAACCGGCTCGGCGACACGAGACAGGCGTCGCGCCCCCTGGCGGTCCTCAAAGGGCTGATGAACTCCGCCGCGAACATCCGCGTGATCGTCTCGCTGATGACGGAGTACCACGGCCGGCTGCTCCAGCCCCTGGTGCAGGAGCCGGCCGAGCGCGCGCGCGTGTGCGACTACCTGCTCCGCGAGCTGGACCGCGACGAGATGGTGCAGGCGGTCCTGCGGCCGACGGCCACCGGCAGCCTCCCCGGCTGCTCGGAGGTGCCGCACGAGGTCTACCGCTTCCGTTTCGAGGAGGGCGTGGCCGAGGCGATCGCGCGCGAAGCGTTCGTCGCGCAGCAGCGGCGGCGGCAGAGCCCCCTGGTCCTCCTGCAGGTGATCTGCGCCCAGCTCTACCGGGTGGCGCTCAGGCGGCCGGACCGGGTGGTCCGGATGGAGGACTTCCGCGAGGTCGTGACGACGCCGAGCTGGTGGCGCGCTCCCGGCCTGTCCGTGTCCGCGCGTATCTTCTTCGCCCCGGCGCACCTGTTCGCGCCGGTGAAGCCGCCCACGGCGGGCAGCGGCGCCACGCTGGCCGCCTACGTCGAGTACCTGAGCCGCGACGTCCTCGTCGGCCGGTCCGGCTCCGACCGGGCCGCGTTCCAGAGGCTCCTCGAAATGCTCCAGTTCCGCCAGCCCGACGGGACGGCGGCCACGGACCTCGCCCCCGAGGAGGAGATCCTCAAACAGTGGCGGGGCGCGACGCCCTTCGAGACGATCCTCGAGCGGGCCGCCGCCCGCGACGTCCGCCTGCTGGAGGAGGACTGGCTGGACGTCGAGGGCAAGGAGGGGCGTTACGTCAGCCTCGGCCACCCCGCGCTGGCGCCGGCGGTGGCGGAGCAGGCGGAGGAGGCGCGCCGCCGCGAGTACGCCGGGGCGCGGATCGCCGACACGCTCTGGGTCATGATCCCGCTGCTCATCCTCGTCGGCGTATTCGCCTGGACGCGCATGCGCGCCGTCTGGGCGACCGAGGCGGGAACAAAGGAGAACGAGTCGCTGTACAACAAGCTCAAGGACAGCGTGAAGGTCTGGCAGACAGAGGCGGAGGGCTCGCGCTGGCCGCTGTACGCCGGCCACGTGAGCCAGGCGCGCGAGGCGCTGCGCACCGGCGACCTGCTGCGCGCCCGACAGTACCTGGTGGCGCACCGCCCGCTGGGCGACGAGGAGGACATCCGCGGCTTCGAGTGGTGGTACCTGTGGCGTCAGCTGGACGGCGCCCGGCACAACTTGCTCGGCCACCTCGGGCAGGTGACGGCCGTGGCGGTGGGTGCCGACGGCAAGGTGGTCGCCTCCGCCAGCACCGACGGCACGGTCAAGCTCTGGGACGCGGCGAGCGGGGAGATCCGTGCCACCCTCCGCAAGCACAGGGGAGCCGTCAACGCGATCGCGTTCGCCCCGAAGGGCGGCCCACTCGCCACGGCGGGCGCCGACGGCGCCGTGCTGCTCTGGGACGCCGCCGCGGGGCAGGAAAAGTACACCGACAGCGCCACGCCGCGCGAGACGCTGGGCGGCGACAAGGGAGAGGTGCTCCATGCCCTGGCCTTCGCCCCCGACGGCAAGACGCTCGCCGCGGCCGGCGCGAACGGCACACTCAAGCTGTGGGACGTGGGCACCGCGGGCAAGGAGAAGGAGCGCGCCGCCCTCGACGGCGGCAAGGCGACGGTGTACGCGCTGGCGTTCGCCCCGGACGGCAAGACGCTCGCGGTGGGCGGCGCCGAGGCCGGGGTCAAGCTCTGGGACGTGAGCACCGCCGGCAAGGAGAAGGTGCGCGAGACGCTGAAGGGGACCAACGCCCCGGTCCGCGGCCTGGCATACGCGCTGGACGGCAAGACGCTGGCCGCGGGCGGGGAGGAGTCGAAGGACGGCTTCCCGGTCGGCTTCGTGCGGCTGTGGGACGCCGCGGGGAAGGAACTCGCCACCCTGAATCCGGTCCCGGCGGCGGTGGCGTCGCTGGCGTTCTCGGCGGACGGCAAGACGCTGGCGACCGGCGGTAAGGACGACGCAGTGCGCTTGTGGGACGCGGTGACGGGCCGGCCGCAGGGCGTGCTGCGCGGCCACCTCGGCTGGGCGGGGTGCGTGGCGTTCTCGCCGGACGGCAAGACTCTGGTCTCGGGCGGTTACGACCGGACGGTGAAGCTCTGGAGCCCCGGCGGGAACGGGACCGACGAGGTGCTGCACGGCCACAAGGACTGGGTAAACGGCGTCGCGTTCTCCCCGGACGACAAACGGCTGGCGTCGTGCGGGGCGGACGGCTCGGTGCGGCTGTGGGACGTGACGACCGGCAAGGAGGAGAAGGTCCTCGAGGGCCACAAGGGGGCGGTGCTGGCGGTCGCGTACGGCCCGGACGGCAAGACGGTGGCCTCGGCCGGCGCCGACGGGACGGTCCGCCTGTGGGACGTGGACGCGAAGTCGAAGAGCTACGGCGCGGCGCGCACGGTCCTGAAGGAACACAAGGGCGCGGTGCATGCCGTGGCATTCTTCACTCCCGGCAAGTACGTCGCCTCGGGGGCGAGTGACGGCGGGGTGCGGTTGTGGGACGCGGACCGGGACTCGAAGGATTACGGGAAGCTCCTGCACACCTTCGAGGGCCACCGCGGTGCGGTGCGGTGCGTGACGTTCCTGTCGCCCCTGCCCATCCTGGCGAGCGGCGGCGCGGACCGGACGGTGCGCATCTGGAGCGTCGAGGCGCTCAAGCCCGCGGGGCGGCCGCTGGAGGGGCACACGGCCGAGGTACGGTCCCTGGCCTACTGGGCGCCGGCCAAGAAGTACGTCGCCTCGGCGTCGGCGGACCGCACGGTGAAGCTGTGGGACGTGCAGGACGGCAAGGAGTCCAGCACGCTGCGCGGGCACACGGCCGCGGTGAACGGGCTGACGTTCAACCCCGCCGACGCGCTGCTGCTCGCCACGGCGGGCGCGGACGGCACGGTGCGCCTGTGGAACCCGGCCACCGCCGGCGAGCGCTTCGCGCTGACGGGGCACGAGGAGCCGGTGCAGGCCGTCGCCCTGTCGTCGGACGGCGGGACGCTGGCGTCGGCCGGCCGCGATGGCACGGTGCGGCTGTGGCGTGCCCCGGTCGATGCGGCCCCCATGCCCGGGAGGAAGTGAGCGGGGCGGGACGGCTCAACCCACGGGGTACAACCCGTGGGCTTGCTGGGCCCCCTGGTGGGGAAGGAGGACGGCAGGGGGCAAGCCCCGCCGCTCGCCAGGGGCGTTGCAGGGCTTTTTCCCCCGCGGTCGTAGACGAGGCCGCGCAGACCCGTATCTCTTACGACAGGCACGGGCCGCGGCCGCCGCACGTCGCGGCGGCGGCGGCTCGCTCGGGAAGTTCACCTTGAGGGAGGAGTGCCGATGACCAGGTTCGCGACCGTTACCCTGGCTCTGCTGGTGCCCGCGCTGTGGCTCACGGGCGGGGGCGAAGGGACGAGCGGCGAGAAGAAGAAGATGGCCCACGGCCCGACCAAGGCGATCTGCGTCGTCCACGCCCTGTCGGGCAGCAAGGTCAAGGGCGTCGTCTACTTCACGCAGAAGGGCGACGCGGTCCACGTCAAGGGCAAGATCAGCGGCCTGACGCCGGGCGAGCACGGCTTCCACGTCCACGAGTTCGGCGACCTGACCGATCCGAAGGGCATGTCCACGGGCGGCCACTTCAACCCCGACGGGCTGCCGCACGGCGGCCCGATGTCGGAGAAGCGCCACGTCGGCGACCTCGGTAACATCACGGCGAACGCGGACGGCATCGCCGAGATCAACATGACCGACAAGATCCTCAAGCTGCACGGGCCGCACTCGATCCTCGGCCGCGGCCTGATCGTCCACGCGAAGAAGGACGACGAGAAGACGCAGCCCACGGGGGACGCGGGCGGCCGCGTCGGCGGCGGTGTCATCGGCGTCGCCAAGGTCGAGGCGATGAAGAAGCACTGATCGTGGCCTGTGGGTCAGGACTCCGATCCTGACAGCTACTGGGTCCCGCATGGCTAAAGCGCGTTCGTTCAGCCCGCGTTGCATCTGGGGGGCGTGCTTTGGAGTGCGGCGCTCGGCGCCGCTTTCCCTCTTTCTTTCCCTGGCCCCCACGCGGGAGGCGCTAAAGAAAGAGGGAAA
>JBBRPS010000146.1:0-15671 GCA_038227745.1 Gemmatales bacterium
GCCCCGCTGAATTTGGGTACGGGTTCTCATCCCCGCCGGTCAACGCCCCCCACGCCCTCTCGTAGTGTGAATGCTGGCCTTGGTTGTTCTTCAAGCCGCTGCACGCCGACTTGAAATGACGGTCAGGCGAGGACACTGCCGACTTCGGTGACATGGAGTGAGTACACACCAACAATAGGTGTTCATGGGCAAGTGCAGCTATCCGAGAGAGCGTCTCGGAAAAGACCCAGTGCTGCATCAGATTACCACGATTCCCCTTGCAACTTCCCAAGGCGTGTCACTCCTTACATCGCAAGTTTTTGCGGCACCAAGAACGTGACCGCGACCGGGAACAGCCGGGCCTGCGGGTTGGCGTAGCGGGCCTGGATCGCCGCCGTCTCGCGCTCGATCTCGGCGGGGATCTCCTTGAGCCGCGCCCGCATCGACTCCTGATTGCGGCGGAACTGCTCCTGCTCGTAGTCCTCGAACAGCGACAACTGGACGAACTCCGGCTCGTCCAGTTCCCTGGCGATGGCCTGCTGCAACTCCGTCAGGATCGCGCGGATGTCGCCGGCCTCCTTCGCCGCCCGCTCCCCCAGCTTCCGCTGCAAGCCGTCGATGCGGTCGCGCATCCGGGCCTCCAGCGCCTGGGTGAGCGAGGGGACGAGGCTCGGGTACAGGCCCAGCAGCGTCTGCCGCACCGTCTCGGACGGCAGGCGACAGGTGACGCCGGCGAGCGACTCGTCCATCTCCTTCAATGTACGCATCCGCTGGAACCGGCCCTTGTCGATGGTGCCGCCCGCCACGATCACCTCTTCGTGCAGCCGGTGGCTGTCGCCGCCGATGACAACCAGCCGGGCGTGCGCGATCACCGCCGGCGTGGCCAGGACGTGGTCCGGCACCGTCCGCGCCGTCACCCGCTGGAGCTTGCGCACCCCCTGGTCGGACCACACCTCGGCTCGCAGGAGCCGCAGGCTCATCTGCGCCAGCCGGTGGTTGAGGTGGACGAGGACAACGTCGTCGCGGGCCTGGGCGGCGGCGTGGTCGAAGACGACGGGCCGGACCTCCTGGGTGTGCGGGTGCGTCAGACCCTCGGCGCAGGCCGACCAGCTTCCTTTCAGGGCGGGCAACCGGAAGCCGCTGCGGCCCTCGCCCAGATCGACCGGCTCCAGCGGCGGCTGCCCGGCCAGATCGAGCGCGACCTCGATGACCTTGCGGACGTTGTCCGGCGTCAGGCGCAGCTCCCGCTGCGTCTCGCGGTGCTGCTCCATCAACTCGCCGATGCGCTTGGCGAGGTCGCGCTCGAACTTCAGCATCTTGCGGACGGGGTCGGCCTTCTGCCGGGCCTCGTCGTCGCTGATCAGCGTGGGCCGGCGACCCAGCATCGCCGCCTCGACCTGTTCGGCCAGGATCGGCCCGACCTTGCCCAGGTCTTCGCGGATCGTCTCGACCTTCAGCGCGACCCGCATCAGGAATTCGAGGTCGGCCTCCAGATCGCCCACGTCCGAGAAGCTGCCGGCGCGCTGCCGGTAGCCCTTGCCGACGAAGTGGTAGACGTTGACCTCCTTCGCCTTCTGGCCGTGCCGGTCCACGCGCCCGTTGCGCTGCTCCATCTTGGTCGGCGACCAGGGGATCTCGTAGTGGATCAGCCGCGAGCAGAAGTTCTGGAGGTCGAGTCCCTCGCTGGCCGCGTCGGTCGCCAGCAGGATGCGCACCGGGCTGACATCGGGGCTGGCCTGGAACGCGGCCTTGACCGCCTCGCGCTTGTCCGGCTCCATGCCGCCGAACATGGTCATCAGCCGGCCCTGCCCGGTGAAGCCCTCGGCAGCCAGCACGTCGCGCAGCCAGTTCTGCGTGGCGCGGTACTCGGTGAAGATGATGACGCGCTCGCTGCCCCACTTGCTGCCGGGCCGGATCACCTCGTTCAGCCAGCGGACGAGCGTCTCGGCCTTGGTGTCGCGCTGCGACCGCGCCCGCAACGCCCACGTCTCCATCTGCTCCAGCAGTCCCGTCTCCTCGCCGGTCGGCTCGCGGAACAGCCGGCTGGCGGCGTCGAGGGCGTCGTCGGTCGCCTCCTCGTACTCCTCGTCGCGGGCGTACTCCTCGTCCATCCGGTCGATCTCGCGCTGCAGCACGTTCAACTTCGGGCGATCCGAAGTCCGGGCCTTGCGGGCGGTGCGGAGCGTCTCCCGGTGCCGGGCCAGGGTGTCGCCGAACGCCGCCGGCGAGGAGAACAGCCTCTTCTTCAGGGTCTTCAGCACGAACTCGGAGGCGAACCGCTCGGTGGCATCCTCGATCCCCTGATGCCGCAACTCGGTGTACCGGCGCAGCGCGGCGTGGACGGCCTTCTCCTCGGGGGTGTAGGCCACCTCCAGCGGGGCCAGCACCCGCTTCGGGAACCGTGGCGAGCCGTCCCATTTCGGCGGAAGGTCCGACTTCATCCGCCGCACCATGACGGCGTCGAGTTGCTTGCGGTCGGGGGCGGTGCCACGGCTGAACCGCTGGTTGTCGAGCAGTTCGAGCAGTGCCGAGAAACTCTCCGGGTAGCCGTTATGCGGCGTGGCGCTGAGGAACAATTTGTGTTCAAAGTGCGGCACCAGTTCGCGCAGCGCCTGGGTCCGCATCGAGTCGGTGGCGTATTTGCCCCGGCCCGATGGGGCGCAGTTGTGGGCCTCGTCCACGATCAGAAGGTCGTAGCGCCGAGGATAGGCCGGCTCGTCGGGGCCGGGCAGCGTCTCGCGGAACAGACGCAGGGGCCGTTCGCGTTTCAAGAAGTCGATGCTGGTGATGAGCCGGGGGTAGTGCGACCACGGGTTGACGTGGATGCCCCGGCTGCGGCGAAGCTGCTTCATCAGGTCGCTGTCCACGACGCGGAAGTCGAGGCCGAACTTGTCGCGCATCTGCTCGCGCCACTGGATCTGGAGCGCCGACGGGCAGACGATGAGGACGCGCCGCGCCCGGTGCCGGATGATCAACTCCAGGGCCGTCATGCCGGCCTCGACGGTTTTTCCGAGGCCGACATCGTCCGCGATCAGGAGGTTGACGCGCGGCATCTGGACGGCGCGGACGACCGGGTCAAGCTGGTAGTCCTCGATGTCGATGCCGCTGCGGAACGGAGCCTGGACGGTCTTCACGTCGGCGCTCGACGCGGCACCCCAGCGGACGGCGTCGAGGAAGGCGTCGAGCGTCTCGGGCGGGTCGAACTCTTCTGCCGTGGGCAGTGCGACCTTCTCGACCACCCTGGCCCCCGGCTCGACCTCCCAGACGACTTGCAGTTCCTCGCCCAGGCCGTCGTCCTCGACGGACGCCAGGGTGACGAGGTGCTGCGGCCCGCCGAAGGCCGGGTGGAGGGCCGGCGGCGGCAGCGTGCCGGCGCGGACGTGCTGCACCGTCCACTGCCGGGAGCGCACGTTGACCAGTTGGCCCTGCTCGGGGATCGTCCGGGTCGCCGTCGTCATGAGTGCTACCGTCCCTCACCTCAATTAGTTCAACGAGATCCGCCGGTCGCAGCGGCCCACTCGGGCCTGCTCTTCGATCCAAGCGGAGTAGTCGCGCAGGTTGTCGTGCAACAGCCCGTCGATGGGCTGCAAGCCTTCCGTCCAGCGGAGCCGCCACCGCGCCCGGCCTGCTTCGTTGCAGAACCCCCGTCGCTTCACGGCGCGCATGAACGCCAGCGAGTCGAGGACGGAGAAGCCGCCCAGGCAGGCCGACAGGCGGGCGGCGTACTGCCCGCCCCCGATGGCGATCAGGTGAAGCGGGCGACGGATAGCGTCCTGAATCCCGGCGATCTGGTCGATCACACGGAACCCCTGCCTCGGGTCGCGGTTGCCGGTCTGGAATTCGACCGCGACGAAGCGGACGCCGGGCCGTTCACTCAAGTAGGAGCGCCAGAAGACCCAGTCCGGCGGTTGGACGGCGCTCAGGTGCGGGACGGGTGACAGGCCAGCCGCCTGCATCTCCTCCAAGCACTTCAATTGCCGCCAGCGGTTGGCCAGCGTCTCGGTGCGGACCACGTCGAGCGGGTGCGAGAAGTTCGGCCCGATCACCAGATCGATCCCGAGCCGCGCCATCTGTTCCGGCACCCGGTCCCGCAGGCGGTGCTGCCAGTAGCGTTTGAGGGCCGGGTCTTTGTCGGTCCCTCGGAGGACGATGCGGGTGCCGGGTGCAAGGCGGAAGAAGGCCCGGAGGCCAGCCGCGTCTTCGGCCACGGGCGCGAACCGACGACCCTTCAAGCGGAACACCTGGGAAGTCTTCAGAGCCACGACCGGGAGATCAAGCACGCCGAGGTCGGCAATGCGGTGATCGATCAGCGGAACGTGAGACGGCAACTCGACCCCCTGCTGATTCAACGGCGGGAGATCGTTGAAAAGCAGATTGCCGTGGTCGCGCAGGTCGCGCTCCCAGCGACGGTTGCCACGACAGACCATCTGGCAGCCGTCCGGCTGGCCGCAGCAATGGCGGTCGAAACAGGTGTTGGCGAACAGTTGCGGCTGGCGCTGCACCCCGCCGCAGCGGGCGAACAGCGGACAGGTCGGGCAGCCCGGCAGGACCGCCCCTTGGGGCCGAAGTTCACGCCGAAGCACGGTGAGACTCTTCACCGGAATCCTCCTGCACGATGCGGGCCTCTGCAACACCGGAAATGGCCGACACTTTGGTAACTTCCAGACGAAGGGCTTCCTGCCCGGTATCGACCATCGCCTGCCGCAAGGCCGTCGCCGAGTCGCCGTCCGAGGAGCCGATGACGCACATCTCCCGCGCGAAGTTGACCCGGTGGTTCACGTCGCCGATGTAGCCGTCGAGGACTTCGCCCACCCTGAAGGTGACGCCTTCGAGTGGCGTCACGGGGTAGGCGGTGTTGACGATGTCGGGGCGGGTGAAGAGGGTCGGCCTGCTCAGGACCGCCGTCGCCTGCTCCCGCCCACGCTGCCGATGGCTCCGCTGCCCGGCCAAGAAATTGTCACCCAAGGACCACCTCCTTCACCACCGGGGAGTATCGCTGTTCGCGCCCGTGCCGCACTCGCCGCAGCAGTCGTTTCTCGTACAGATCCCGCAGCCTGTTGTTCCACGCCGTCGCCTTGACCCCGTCGCCGGGCCTCTGCCGCTCCAGTTCCGCCCCGGTCGCTTCGGCCACTTCCAACAGCGCTTCGAGGGTCGTTCGTTGGCCGGGGTCGAGCGAACCGACCAGCACCGCCCGGCGCGGGGTCTGGCCTTCGCCCAGGAGGTAGCATTGGTGGGCGAATTCCGCGACCAGGGCGAGGTCGTCCAGCCACTCGGGCCGCGCGTTGATGATGACCGGAAACAGGTCGTTACGCTCGTCTGCGGCCCAGCGAAGGAGCGGCACCAGGGCCGCGTTGAGCCAGGAGCCAGTGACGAGATCGACCTGGGCAAAGTCGAGAAATACGACAGCGCCCGGAGGCTCGGCAGACAGCAACTCGCACAGGCGGGCGAAGTCCCGACGACCGTGGAGCCGGCCTTGCAGTTGCTTGCCGAGGGACTCACCCACGTTCAGGATCATGGCAACCTCACAATTCTTAGCTCGACCTACTAAGATAGTACCCGACGAGCGCCAGGAAGGCAAGTCCTCGGAGCGAAATTAGATCATCGACACGGCGGAAACACCGCCGCCCGTCCGGCAGCAAACCGTCACTTGGAAGCCGGGCATGGCCTCGGGAAACGTCTCGTCGCCCACGGTCGCGTCGAAGTGGCTGCCGGTCATGGTGATGCACCCCTGGCCGCTGCGGAACCGGAGGTGGCCGTGCTGGTCGGCCAGCGATTTGAAGACTTGGCGGAACCCGGTTCCGCCCGGCTCCAGCCTGCGGCAACTGACCCCGTCCCGCAGCGCCGCCCGGAGCGCGTCACGGTGGAGGTGGAGATGGGCGTAGTCGGGGTGACTGCGGAGGCTCTCCAATACGCCGATCCCCACATCCACGACGCAGAAGGCAGCGGTCCCCGCGACGGTGTGGTAGCCGACCAGTGCGCCGGCGGGGGACCGGGAATGTTCGCAGGCGTTATCGGCCATCTCCTGCAAGGCAGCGCCCAGGCCGTCCGCAATGGTCCGGGTGAACCCCGCTGCTACGGCGGAATTCGAGAAGCGGGTCAAGAAATCTTCCCAATCGGGCTGAACGGACGCCTCGTCGCCGTCGAGGACGTGAAACTCGACTTCGTGGGGATCGACGTTTCTGACGTGTGGCTTCTGCCGCCCCGTTGTCCGCGCGGCAAGCGGGGACCGGACGGCGCGGAGCGCCTGACCGAGGGGACTGGCAAGGACGGCAGACGGGAGCGGGGGCAGGACGGCGTTGTCGGCAACGGCGTAGCGTAGACACCCGTATTCCAGCAACCCGGCGAGGGTGACATCGGTCAGCCCGGTGACGTGTCCGGCGACCGGCCTGTCCAACCGCACCGCCTGTTGCAGTTCTTCAACAAGCTCGACCGTGAGTCTGCCCATGATCCCTGCCCTTTGGCCATCCGCACAATTCCGGTCAGCATACCAAAACACCTCGGAGGCTGGTCAGTCGGACTGGATGGGTAGACAGCCTCGGCGGGAACCTGATCGGCGGCACCAACAGCACCGGCCAACGGTTCGTCTTGATCCCGGCGCTCACGAAAGGGCCGGACGGCAAAGTCAGAATGATCCGCCGCCGATGCCGCTCATCGACTTCGACGCCCTGGCCCCGAACACCCTCGACCCGATGGCGGTCGGCGAGTGCCACGGCATGTGCGGGGTTTAACGGGAGCCGTCTTGGACTACTTCCAACGCCCGGTCCCAACAATCCGAATGGGGTACAAGTCGCCCCATGCGTAGCCTTCGCCGATGATCTCGGCCTCCAGTTCGATCACTTCCAGTTGACCCTGTAGTTCGGGCCAACGTGTCGGGAGCGCCTTCGCCAGCTTCCGCGCCCACGTCGAGTCCGGGTTCCCTAGCCAGGGGACGAGCGGTGACAGGTCTGCCTCGGAACGGGACCAGTCCACCACGTTCGGCATCTGCGCGGCCAACCCGTCGAGCGCACCGCCGAACCACTCTCTCGTCCTGAAGGCGCGGGCCTGCTCCTCGGTCGGTGGGACACGGCCAGTGAGGACGAAGAACGTCAACGGGACGTGGACTTTTACGACTTGCTTTTTCATGTCTGATCCTCAACTGGTGGTTAGTGGCGGTGATCGACCTGGGCGAAGTCGGCTGGCTATGCGGACGCTCCTCACAGTCGCCCGACACCATTGGGGGCAAAAGCCGGCGCGTCATACGCGCCGGATACCTACGTCCGGGCGAGTGCATCGTTGGGTGGGATGCCGTCATCGCCGTAATCAGCCTCGTCCTTCCAGGCTTCATTGCTGCCAAGAAACAACTCGCCGGACTCTGTGAAGGCATCGAACTCCACGTTGGGCCACCGCTTTGTGATCGCCTTCAAGAGGGCCGTCCCGATGCCCTGACGCCGGTGGCCTTCCATGACGTGCAACCAATCGACGTATGGCCCGTAGTTCATCACGACCCACGCCTGCGCGACCGGGTAGGCCATCTCACTCTGCCAGTATTCGACCGCCCACCGAATCCCTGCCTTCGACCACGACACCACCGGGTCGTCCAGCCGGCGGAAGACGACCTCGTCCTGAACGCGGCTCCGCTTTTCGACCTCGTCTTCGACGTTCATAGTTGCCCCACTGCTGTAGTTGTTGGATCGTCCATTGACGCCACCTCTACCCTCAATATCGGCAACAATGTGGGGTTTGTAAACTGACCGGGATCGCGGGGTATGATCCGCGACCCAGGCGTCACAGTCAGGTCGAGGAACCTCCAGGCTCCTCTCGGCCTTCTTCGCCGGCCAAGCCGTCGCGGCACGAAGTCGCCGACCCTCACCTCGACGGCATCGACGTGCGAGCGCATCCGGGCCGTCGCGGCAGAGAGTCCGGCGGGCCGGATTCCGGTTAATAGGCCGGCCCTTACTAGCCCCGCCGGCGGGCATCCGGCGATTTTTTCAGGCCGAAGTGTGATCAGCTTTCTCAGCCAAGCCTGGGAGAGCGAACGTCCGATAGTTGATAGAAAAGAAACAGCGAAGAGGTGAAGCTGAAGGAAGCCGACAGGGGAGGTAAGCGAAGTTTTCTCAACTACATTTCCCTATTATCCGAAACCCGGCACGGCTTTTGGCGAAGCCGATTGCTATTACCTTCCGCTCGACCGAGCGGCATGGCCTTGCAACACGAAGCGGGCAGCCCGGCGGATATTAAACGCGCCCACCTTGTTACCAATAATTAGCGGCCAAGTGAAACGTGCAACCGGGCAGGCGATCCCGATTGCTCATCGAAAGCTACTTGGTTACTGAGTTTGTGCCACCCGATCCGAACCCCCTCAAGGGAATTGATAGCTCGATCCGGCAAAATACACCCGTGCAAGGACGAAGCCACACTTCACCGACCCGTCGCCGGCCAACCACGGCTCGTCGCCCTTTCCCTTCCGTGCGAACCCTCCTTGTCAGCCTCGGCCGGGGCCAGGGGGAGCGGGTCGTGACGTACACGTCGTCGCAGCTACAGGGAGTGCCGTCCAGCTTCGAGTTCACCAGCCGGATCATCTGCACGGCGAACGTGGTCCCGAAGCGCAACGAGCCGTTCCGGGCCGTCCTGAGCCGGGTGGACGTGTACGAACTCACCGCGACCAACGACGACGTGCTGGAACTGATGCGGACAATGGCTGCGAAGGGCTTCAACGACGTGTCACCGGCGACGTGCCTGGAGGTCGTGGAGTACGTCGCGCGGGCCGGCGGCAGCCGCCAGTTGTCCGTCCGCCTGTTCGAGAGTTCCATGCGGAAGGTCGAATACGCCCTCCAGACGGGGACTGATTGGCAGGAATTGGTTCGGAGTCAACTGGACCAACTCGGCCAGCCCAAGAGCGCCCTTCGCCCCCTCGACAGCAAGGCCCACGACTTGAAGTGCATGACCATCGCGGTCGAGCGGCACCCCGCGTCGGTCAAGCTCCAAGAGTCAGTCTGGAGGGAGATGACGGACAAGTCGCGGGCCAGTTTCTTCCGCGCGAAGCGGGAGTGCGAAGCCCAACTCCAGGCCGACCCGAATTGACGCCGCCCACCGCCGTACCGTCCGAATGGCAACATATCCGGCACTCGACACCTCGGGCCTGATGGCCCCACACCACGATCCGAATGAGGGGCGAGAGTGCGGTTCGCTTACGACGACCATGAGAAGCGGCTGGTGTACGACGTGCTGTAATTCATCGCACTGAGTCCGCGATGATGTCGCGTTCCCGTTCCCACTGCTTGTGCAATAGTTCGCTGTCACGTCGTGCTTCGGCGGCAATACTCTCTCGGGTCAACACGTCTCGGGCCAACAGTGTTCGATTGTCCCAGACGACGCGGCCATCTATCACAATCTCCGTCAGCCGTGTCCTGACATCGAAGTAGCTCTTGCGACTGCCTTGCCCGACCACTGCGACAGCCAGCATGACACCATGTCCGACTACGTCCACCACGTCTGTAGCTCTGACTGTAGTCGTCAGTCTTCCATAGGTTCGGCAATGCTGGACGACTTCACACGGCCCGAAGCTGGCAAGCACTGTCACGTTTTCGGTGTAAGTAAACATAGTTCCCCTTTGAGATGTTGATGCAATTATAGATCGCTTCGATCCCCACGGATGACCATAGCCTTGCGCTGCTCGTAGTCGATGGCGACCGTGTAGGGCTGCCCGTCACACTCTGCGATCCAGAAGCAGCACGGTTCCTTCTGTCTGGCCGTGTCGCGGTGTCTGAGGGTGTCGCAGTGTTCTAGCAGCCTCTTGACGACATGCTGGGGAATGCCCGGTTCGCTGACGGACTTCATGGGCTTGAGCTTCTTCGTTTTCATGGCTGTAATCCTGTGGTGATGGATTCGATGATGTCGTCAGGATGCCAGGGCTTCTTGATCTTCGGGTTCTTCGTAGTCCTGGGCTGCCGCTGTCGTAGCTTGCGCCGTTGCTCTTCCGCTTCTCGTTGCTCTGCGCGGGTTCGCAGAAAGTCGGCGTATTCTTCTTCGCCACCATGATATTGTAGCGCCAGTTCCTTATTCTGCTTGACCAGTTTCGCCTTCTTGATTGGGTCTGTCTCGGCTTCGACATCGCCATACATTTTGTCTTCGATCTTGATGGCGTCCGCCGCTGTCAGGTCGGCCAGTTCCTTCGCTGCGAACTCGATGTCGGGGTTGGCTGCTCTCTTGGCATCACGTTGTTTCTTCTTGGCCCTGTACGCCTTGTCTTGTTGCGTGGGCGACAACTCGAAGAACTTCCCGAAGTCTCCGGTGGTGTGGAACTTCGGTTGCCCCTTCTTGGCTTTCAGGAAGTACACACGTTTCCGGGCGTAGATGTCCTGATTCAGCTTCGTGTTAAGGACCACGTCGATGTCATCTGACTGACTCTCTTTGGTTTCCGCAATCACGACCTTGCTGACGTACCGAATCCACTTGTTACAGTCTTTGCGAGAAGGGATAATCTTGATCCTGATATTGAGCTTTACGTCGGTGATCTTGTGAAGGCTCTCCCTTAACTTTCTTGCCCGGTTGCGCATGAAGTTCTCTGGGGCCGACCTGACGACAAGGTGATAGTCGATCTTGTTTGCCCGTGTGATTTCTCGTTCCCAGGCAGCGACAACGCCCAGGCGTACCATCTCCTTCCAAAGAGCCGTCCAGAGTTCCTTGTGCTGCTCTACTGTGAGTTGTTCGAGAACCTTGAGTGTCACGGCGTAGGGGTAGAAGTAGTCTTCGCCGATCTTGGCTGCAATGGCCCTGTAGTTTGCGATGAGTTGGGCGACACGTCTACGGCTTGCGGCACGGCGTCCGTAGACAGTGGTGACATCCCTGTTGTGATGGTACTTGTGGCCCATTTCTGGCTTGGTGGTCCAGAGGATGGGTATTGTTTTTGATCGTGTCGGGGTATATACTTTCATCGGTACTTATGAACTCCTCGCAAGCAACTTTCCACTGCGGCTTGCGGGGAGTTTCCTTTTTGACTCAAGTCGTCATGTCCTCTTTGGGTGCCAGCATCTCGTCATGTGTGCCTGTGTGTATCTATTCTAGTCTGGACCAAAAGACGCGATAGCAGCCTTCCTTCCTTGGCGTTGATCTTCCTTTGTCCTCGCCCCACGTTCACCCAGTTCTTCTTCTCTTAGTTGTTGTTTTTGTTTCGCTCCACTTGAGTTCCACTCCAGTCGCCGGGGTGCCTCAATTCGAGTTCCCACCGGAGTCTCAGAAAACAAAAACAACAACTAAGAGAAGAAGAACTGGGTGAGCGTCCTACCCCACTCGACACCACGGCAACCCAAGGAACGAAGGCTGCTATCGCGCTCTCTTCTTTGGCCAGCGTATTATAGCCGACTCCCGCCCACTTCAGATAGCCCGCCATCTCCCCATTCCCATCACGTTTTGTCATAATCAGCCCCATTTTTGCCAAACACAACCCCCGATGTGAAACAATCAACCCTCATTGTGCGAAACCAGAAGACCGTCATTTTTCTTGCTCAGTCAACAATGACATGGCCGCGCACGAACACGAACACCCCACACGTCAACGCGATGAAGCCCGATGACATGTGAAGACGCCCATGACATGACGTGAAATAAATGTCGAAGACGTTTTACAACTAGCCTAACAACATACGCCAGCAGCCTTTACGCTATCCAGGCCGCTTTACAAACGAAGGGCTACTGCCTATACTGACTCTGTGGCGGGATGATCCACAACATGATGTCTGGAGTCCAAACATGATCGATTGGCTGATGGACACGAAGAGCAAACACGGTAAGAAATCCGCGAACGGGTTCTTCCTACATGGCATCGTTCACGACGTGGTTCTCTACGAACTACTAGCCGACGAAGATGGATGGGTTGCCCTCTACGACTGGACCGGGCGACATGTGAAGTATTTCCGCAGCGGAACTGACAGGCAATTCGCGCTCGCAACCACCAAGGCGAAGAAGTTTGCAGAGGAACACTTTGCTGAGGAGCTTGGCAAGCGGCTGATGGGCGCGGACCTGAACGCAAGTTAAGAAGATCAAGTTGAAGATGTCTGCCCGGCCCTCCCCCACGACGAGTTCCTCGGCTCGATGGTCCTCACCCGCGACGACATCCACGCCGTGGCGAAGGCTGTCGCGGCGCACATCTCGGCGGTCCCGGCGGCACGCCCGGCCCCGGACTACCGGGACGATGTTGGGAGTTCTGCACCGTTCCGCGCCGTCCCACCAACACGGTTTCCGAGACTGGCGGGCTGGTGGCGTGTGACAGTTGATACCACATCAACCGTCACCGGAGAAAGCCCGTGCCGTCATTCTTCTATTGCTACCGGCCGAAGTCCTGGCGGGTGCAGTAACCTGGGTAGCCATCTCTCGCCTGGACGACCTCGGTCTGGCGGCAGTCGGTCTGAACACGTTGCTGGACGAGTTCGGGCGGTCGGGCGTTGCCCTGGTCTGCGTGAACGACCCCATCGACCCGATGACGCCGGACGGTCGCCGCATGGCACTGTTCCTGGCCGAGGCTGCCGAGGCCCGAAGACGGCTCCAGGCCGAGCGGCAACAAGACGGGTTCGCCCGCGCCCGTGCCGCCGGCAGCCGCTGGGGCGGGCGGCGAAGCGGGTGCCGGATTCGCCTGACCGTCGAGAAAGAGCGGCGGATCAACGAGATGCACGCCGCCGGAAAAAATGCCGCCGAGATCGCCACGGCGCTGCGGCTGTCGAAACGGACAATCTTCCGGGTACTCAGCAACAAGGGAGTCGAGTGATGCGGTCCCGTGCCGTCGAACGATACCGACCGGAGCTTGCGCACGCCGAAGTGCCGGTCGCCCCGTCCCCCCGGCCCGCCGCCCGCTCCCGCCGCAGGCGAAGCTGGGAGGCGAGCTGCCGCAGCATCGATGACCCCTGGTACGCGGACGAAATCCTGATCGGGCTGAACTTCTGGACCGTGGAAGAGTTCGCCGCATTCGCTAAGGTCGGCGTCGAACAGGTGCGGGATTGGATGGCGGCAGGGCTGCCCGTGCTTTCGCTCCCTGACGGGAGCGTGCGCATCTCGGAGGCGGCTGCCGACGAGTGGGCCAAGCACCTCGCCCGGCAGTCGTTGGTGCCGACTCAGCCATTGGTCGAGAGCAACGTCGGCACGCAAAAACGGCCACAGGCCGGTGGCATCGAATCGCCTTACCTCGACGCGGAACAGGCCGCAGCCTACCTGGGGCTGCCTTCGGTCAAGGCTCTGTACGGGCTGCGGGATCGCGGCAGGCTCAAGCCTCTGCCCGGACACCGGCGGCTGAGGTTCACGAAGCAGCAACTCGACAACTACCTCGAAGGGAGAAAGAAGTAATGGCCCGCCAAGCACCCCACGTCTGCGCCCTGTCGGGCGGACAGCGCGTCCCGTTCTCGCTGAAGCAACGCCCCGGCGAGCAGTTCTACTTCGCCACCTTCCGTGACCGTGACGGTCGCCGGCTGGAGCGCAGCACCAAGGAGACGAGCCAGAACCGCGCCAGGGACGCGGCGTTTCAGTTGATCGAGGAGGAGTACCGCCTGCCCGAGGAGAAGGTGGCCCCCGTGTCCTGGGACGACGCCGTCCGGCAGTTGCGGACGGCCATGACCGGCAACAACAACCGCCCCGCCACGGTCGAGGACTACCTCGACGCCCTGGCCCAACTGCGGGTCGTCTACAAGGCCGTCGTCGGAACGGACAGCGTCGGCCCCGGCGACATCACCCCCGCTCTGGCCAAGCGGTTCAAGGCGGAATACGCCGCCGGGACGTTCAGCCGCGCCAAGAAACGGGAGCCAAAGGTGTGGCAGGGGCGAGGTCGGAAGCCGAAGCCCCGCCCCCTGCCGACCGAACACGCCCGAAGCCCCAGTACGGTCAAGAGCCGGCTCCGCAAGCTTCGGGTCGTCTGGGGGAAGTGGTTCGTTCGGGAACTTGGACTCCTGACCTCCAACCCGTGGAAGGAAGTTTCTCCTCTCCGTGTGGACAAGACGCCCCCGCGCGTCCTGACCGCCCAAGAGATCGTCGCCTTCTTCTCCTGGCTGGACGCCCGCTGGGGCGGGTGGCGGCTGCCGGTCCTGATGCTCACGGTCAAGGCGCACATCGGCTGCCGAATCGCGGAGTTGTGTTCCCTCCGCTCCGGTCAGATCCGCAACGGGCAGATTGTCTTCGAGGCCGACAAAGTCAAGGGCCGCAAGGAGCGGATTGCCGTCCTGCCGCCCGACGTGTTCGCCGAGGTCCAGGCGCAGGCCGGCGCGACCTTCGTGTGGGAGGGCCACCCGTCCCAACTGAAGGAGCGGGCCGAGGCGCTGGGCAAGACGATGCGGAACCTGCGGGCCGATTTCAGCCCCGACCGGCTCCAGTGGTGGCTGCAAGACGAGATCGCGGACTACTGCGAGGCCCACCCGGCGGTCGAGCATTTCAGCGCCCACTCGTTCCGAAAGCACGCCATGACCGAAGCGTGGAAGCTCAAGATCGAGCCGCAGCGTGCCGCCATCGCCTACGGCTGTAACGTCCGCACGATGATGGCCCACTACGTCGGCATGGACGAGAAGGCGGAAGCCGAGGCGGTGATGCGGGAGGTGCAGGCCGCGCAGCGGTTTACGGGTCACGGGGAGCCGCAGGCAGCCACGGGGACTGACGGGGATTTGAGGGGGAATTGAGGGGGATTCGCCACTCAAACAGACAAGGACTTGTGGCACTCGCCACAAGTCCTTGTCATTTCAACACTTCTGAACGAGGGCGACGGGACTCGAACCCGCAATCACCGGATCGACAGTCCGCCCATTTCGCAGCTTAACCCCATTCCCCGCAAGCAACTTACAACAGCCGACGCCGCCCGCTGTAGTGCCGGGCGTAGTGACCAGAGCGAAGGGGGCATCCCCGACGCCGACCTGGCCGCCCTCGTGGCCGCGTGGCCGACACTCCCCGAACCCATCAAGGCCGCGATCCGGGCACTGATCGGCACCGTCGCGCATCCTGCCTGACGAGTAGCATGAAACAGGGGATCGCCGGGGAATGGCCCGGCAAACGCTCTACGCGGCCCGCTGGCGAGCGCGGGGCGAGCGGGGAGGGGAACGGGCGGGGGACAGCTCCCGAGGGGCTGTAGCGCTGCCGTAGACGCCGAAGGGGGCCGACCGTGGCACACCGTGGCCGAAGAAACGCCGACGAACCCCTGGCGCTTGCTCTGGCGACCGGGCAAACCCTTCGGGCTGCTGCGAAGCTGCCGGGACCAGCGAGCGGACGGCAACGCACCGCTGGGCCGATGCCGCCTTCGGCCGCCCCGGCAGACTGGAAGCGGGGCAGGCGCTTCGAGGTAGCACAACCGATGGCATGGGAGAGAGGCTACTACTACCGCGTTCGCAAGGTGAGCGGTCGCGTTGTCCGCGAATATGTCGGCACCGGCCAGGTTGCCGAGCTGGCCGCGCAACTCGACGCCCTTGAACGCGACAGGCGGAAAGCCGAGCGGGCCGCCTGGGCAGAGGAGAAGGCACGGCTCGACGCCATCGAGGCCGACGTGGCGGCGTTGATCGACTTGACCGACCTGGCCGCGGCGGCCGCGCTGCTGGCCGCCGGGTTTCATCAGCACAAGCGACAGTGGAGGCGAAAGCGACATGGGAACGGCAATCGTCCCTACCGATCCGAAGGAGTTGCGGAAGATCGTCCAGCGCGCCCGCCAGGGGGATGAGGCAACTCTGCCCGTGTTGCGGGAGCTGCTGAAGAACCCC
>JBBRPS010000147.1:0-15644 GCA_038227745.1 Gemmatales bacterium
GAGTCGCGGCTAGAGCGCATTGCGGTAGTGTGGCGGGGCGCGCTTTGTAGTGCGGCGCTCTGCGCCGCTTACTTTCTTTGTCGCGCTGCGCCTCGTCCGCGCACAGAAATGAAAGAGTGAAAGCGGCGCCGAGCGCCGCACTCCAAAGCGCGCCCCGCCACACGACCGCAATGCGCTCTAGCCGCGAGTCTAGGGCGAGCGCGGGCCCCGCGCAGCGGATCTGGCTCACCCGCTCGCCCGAGGCTCGCGGCGAAACATGCTAAGGAGTTAAGTTCGTGACCTTCACCGCCCTGACGCTGGTCTGCTTGAGCCTGCACCAGGCCCCCGAAGTCCCCCTGCCCAACGTGGACTTCCGCCAGGGCACGCTCAAGGGCTGGCTCGGCCAGGGCTTCACCCTGACGCCCGGCGCCGCGCCGACCGTCTCCAGCACCGACGCCGGCAACCCGCGCCGCAAAGGGATGCTCCGCTACGTCTTCCAGGTGCCGCCGGGCGCCGGCACCATCTCCTTCGAGTGCCACGCGGTCCTGGCCCCGGGGTGCGCGGCGACCGGCCGCCTCGACGTCCTCCTCCTCGGCGCCGGCAACCGCGTCGTACCCAGGGAAGTCCGCACCGGCTCGGCCTGGGGGGCGGCCCCGTCCCTGCTGACAACGGCCGACGGCCGGCCGTGCTCCTACCGCTGGGACGTCTCGGCCCACGTCGGCAAGACGTTGCAGATCGCCCTTGTGGACGAGGACGATCGGCCGGGCTGTCACCTGGTCGCCGGCGGCTTCCGCCTCGAACCGGCGGGCGACGGCGAATGGCGTGAGTTCGGGAACTTCATGCAGGGCCTGGTGCGCGACCACAAGCTGCCGCGGGCGGCCCGTTACGAGAGCAAGCACTTCACCGCCTGGAGCAACGCCGACGCCGAGTTCACCGCCACGCGGCTGCGCAACTGCGAGGTGATGTACGACAACTTCCTCGCCCACTTCCGCCGCAAGGGCTTCACGGTGCGCACGCCGGCGGCGAGGCTCATGGTCGCGTTGTTCGACTCGCAGGGCGGCTTCGAGGCCTACCTCGGCCAGAAGATGCCGCCGACCCTCGTCGGCCTGTACCACCCGGGGACGAACCGGCTGATCGTCTACGACCTGGACAGGAACCGCGGCGTCCAGGCGGGCAAGGAGCACGCGCTGAAGGTGAGCCAGCAGATCCCGTTCGACATCGACCGGGTGCAGTTCGTCGGCGCCGCCGAGCGGCACGCGCGGGACTTCGTCCGCGACGCGAACATCGGCACGACCATGCACGAGGTCGCCCATCAGATGTCGTTCAACTGCGGCCTGCTGAGCCGCACCGGCGACGTGCCGGTCTGGCTGGCCGAGGGCCTGGCGTGCTACTGCGAGCCCGCCGAGAAGGGCGCCTGGCAGGGCATCGGCGCGCCGAACCCGGAGCGCGTCCGCGCCCTCACGGCGGCGCTGCGCGGGCCTGGCCGGCTGCTGTCGGTCAGTCGACTCGCCGGCGGCGACGACTGGCGCAGGGACGGCGCCTCGGTGATGGCGGGCTACGCCCAGAGTTGGGCGCTATTCCGCATGCTGATGGAAGAGCGGCCGCAGGCGCTGAAGGCCTACCTTGCCCTGATCGCCGGCCGCCGCGCCCCCGAGCACCGCCTCACCGACTTCCGTCAGGCCTTCGGCGCCGACCTCGCCCCCCTCGAACGCCGGCACTTCGAGTACGTCCAGCGCATGGTGGAGCAGTACGGACCACGGCGCTGACAACCGGGTAGCGAGGGCAAGCCCACGGGTGGCAACCCGTGGGCTTTTTCTTTTTGCTCTGGACAAACCCCGCCCGATCGAGTATCAGCCCGCCCTCCAACTTCTTTCACGAAAGAGGGGAGCGATCACCTTGGTCGCACCCGACTCGAGCGGGCATCGGCCCGCGCGAGGCACTGGACTGACGGGCGCCGCCGGCCGCGCCGGGGGGTTCGGGGGAACCTCCTCGCCCGGTTGGCGACTGCAACGCCCACCCGTCGCGTCCGGGGTGCGCGGGGTGAGCGGCCGTTCGGAATTCGCATGTTTTGCTTCAGGGAACCGGCCACCGCGGTCGATACCAGCGAAGCGAACGGCCTGGATTGAGACGGCATTCGCTGCGGCAACTCCTGTCGAGCGCCGCGGTCGATGCGTTCGAGAGACGGGGTCAGGTGAGCGGGGGATTGGTCAGGTCCGACACCGGAACAGAAGAGGCGGGACCGGCGGCGGTCCGGTCCGCTTTCCTTGGGTCGAGCCGTGGCGGGCGCGGGCGTGTCTTGGGGGAGACGCCGGCGCCGCACGGCAGCCGCCGAACGGGCGCCCACAACCCGTTCGGGCCGGCAGGCCTCACGTTCCGGCCCACGAGGGGTCGGGTTCCCGCCACGCTTCGGCGCAACAGGGTGCGGACACCGGGGACGAGGAAGCGGGGGGAGACCGTACTGTTTGCAGGACGGGGGAAGACCACCAGCGCTTGCCTAACATCAGGGAGGAGTCCATGGTGACGCACGTTGACGTGGATGTCCCGCAGCTCTGGCGCGACTATCGCGCCGAGCCGCACAACGTGGATTTGCGCAACCAGCTCGTCGAGCATTACCTGCCACTGGTCAAGTATAATGCGGAGCGGATCTGGTCGCGCTTACCCGAGGGGGTGGACCTCGATGACCTGATTAGCGCCGGCGTCTTCGGCCTGATGGACGCCATCGACGCCTTCGACCTCGAGCGCGGGGTCAAATTCGAGACGTACTGCGTGCCGCGCATCCGCGGCGCCATGCTCGACGAGCTGCGGACCATGGACTGGGTGCCGCGCCTGGTGCGCAGCAAGCACACCAAGCTCGAAGAGGCCCGCAAGTCCCTGGAGGCCGCGCACGGCCGGCCGCCCACGCCCGACGAGATGTCGGTCAAGCTCGGCGTGTCCTTGCAGGAGTTCGCGAAGATCGCCGGCGATGCCACGGCCGTCAGCCTCGTCAGCCTCAACAAGAAGTGGTATGAGACCGACAGCTACAAAGACGTCCGCGAGATCGACATCCTCGAGGACAAGAAGGCTGAGGATCCGACGCATCGGCTGCAGAACCGCGACCTGATGCGCCTGGTCACGCGCGGCCTGAACCGCAACGAGCGCCTCATCATCATCCTCTATTACTACGAGGACATGACGATGAAGGAGATCGGCGCCACGCTCGACCTGAGCGAGTCGCGCGTCAGCCAGATGCACTCCAGCATTGTAGCCCGGCTGCAGGCGCAGCTCGCCAAGCGCCGGCCGGAGTTCGGGAACTGATCCGTCCTCGGACGGACAAACGGAAGGGTGTCGGGACGGCGGTCCCGGCACCCTTTTTCGTTCCCATCATCAGAAAAACGAACGGGGGGCGAAACTCAAGGTTTCGCCCCCCGTTCATGCTTTGGCGCCGCCGCGGCGGATTACAGCAGGCCCTGGATGACGCGGCCGTTCGTGCCGGAGATGTTGAACGGCCGGCCGATCGGGTCGCGGACCTGCGTCGCGGGATCGATGCCCAGCGCCCGGTAGACGGTCGCGAACACGTCGGCGATGGTCGTCGGGTTGTTCGCCACCGCCATGCCGTCGGCGGTGGTCGAGCCGTAGGCCTGGCCGCCGCGGATGGCGCCGCCACCCAC
Source organism: Gemmatales bacterium (assembly GCA_038227745.1). Classification (GTDB taxonomy): domain Bacteria; phylum Planctomycetota; class Planctomycetia; order Gemmatales; family Gemmataceae; genus DASPXY01. Next base: position 3,627 of record JBBRPS010000147.1, read on the forward strand.
GACGATCGACCAGCAGCGCGCCCAGTGGTCGCGGCCGTTGTTTTGGTTGATGCGCGGCGTGCGGCCAAACTCGCCCATCCACATGATGACCGTGTTCTGGATCATGCCGCGGTCGGCAAGGTCGCGCACCAGCGTGCCCATCGCCCGGTCCAGCGTCGGCTGCAGCCGCGTGCTGTGGGCGTTGAAGGTCTGGTTGTGCGTGTCCCAGCCGCCCAGGCTGATCTCGACCGCCGACACGCCCGCCTCAACGAGGCGGCGGGCCAGCAGGGCCGCCCGGCCGAAGCCGTTGTTGCCGTAGTCTTCCTGGAGCCGGGCCGGCTCGCCCTTGAGGTCGAAGACCTTGCCCTCCTTCGAGGCCACCAGGCTGAAGCCCTTGCGGTAAATGTCCTGGTGCGCCTTCGAGGCGTCGGCGAACTTGGCCCGGTCCTTCTCGGTCTCGAGGTGCGGCGACCGCCCGGTCATGAACTGGTCTTCCAGGTCGTAGAACAGGCGCTGCCGGCGGCGGATGCGCTCCATCTGCTCGATGGCGCCGTTGCCCAGGCCCGACGGCGGGCGGATGTTCTCGGGGGGCGTGCCGGGGTTCTGCACGGTGAACGGGGCGTAGTTCATGCCGAGGAAGCCGGGGCCTTCCGCCTGGCGGCCGCCGCCGATCGTGATGTAGTTCGGCAGGGAGATGTCGCGGTAGCCGGGCAGCTTGGGGATCTCCATCGAGGCGACGGCGCCGAGCGAGGGGAACGCGATGGCGGGGTTCGGGGTGTAGCCGGTGTGCATCAACTGCGTGCCGCGCATGTGGTCGCCTTCCGTGGTGGTCAGCGATCGGATGATGGCCAGGTGATGCATCTGCTGGGCGGTCCGGGACATGTGCTCGCTGATCTGCACCCCGTTGGCGCTGGTGTTGATTGGGCGGAACTCGCCGCCGGTGTTCTGACCGGGCTTGAGGTCCCAGATGTCGATGCTGGCGGGGCCGCCGCCCATCCACAAGATGATCACGCTCTTGTTGTTGCGGCGCAGCGTCTGCGCGTTGGCGTTGATGTTGCGGATGAACTCGAGCCCGGGCACCGCCATCGCGGAGTAGGCCGCCACGTGCTTGAGGAAGTGCCGCCGATTCATTCCCGGTTGGTTCGCCATCCAAACACCTGCCTTCAGAAGTGAGTTCCCCCCAAGCCCCCGAGGCCCGGGCATGTCGATAGTTCTAGTGTTGTCCGGAGTTAGGGCGGTTGTCAAGAGGCCACTCCGACTTTCTTCCCCCCTGGACACTGCTTCGACGCCGCCCCGTTCGACAAAGTTCCCGGATCTTGTGAAAAAGACACGCGAGCCCACGGGTGGCCACCCGTGGGCTTTCCCTCCTACTCCCTATTCCCTCTTTCCCGTAACCTGGTGGTGTACCCTCTTCGAGGACCGCCATGCTGCGCAATACCTTCTGCCACATCCCCGGGATCGGCCCGCAGAGCGAACTGAGGCTGTGGCAGGCCGGCTTCACTTCCTGGGAGGCGCTCCTCAACCCTGCCGAGCCGCCGCCCCGCTACCCCGTCCGCCGCTCCTGCCAGGAGTTGCTGCGCGAGTCCGTCGCCCACTATGAGCAGCGCAACCCGCAGTATTTCGCCGACCGCCTGCCCTCGAACCAGCGCTGGCGCCTCTTCGCCGACTTCCGCGAGAGCTGCGCCTTTCTCGACATCGAGACGACCGGGCTGGGCAGCCCGCGCGACTACATCACGGCCATCGCCCTTTACGATGGCGTTTCGGTGCAGCACTTCGTCCACGGCGAGAACCTGAAGGACTTCCCCGCCGTACTCGCCCGCTACCGCCTCGTCGTGACCTACAACGGCAGTTCCTTCGACCTGCCCTTCCTGGAGCGGCAGTTCCGCTGCGAGATCCGCCAGGCGCACATCGACCTGCGCTACGTGCTCAAGAGCCTCGGGTTGAGCGGCGGGCTGAAGAACTGCGAGAAGGGCCTGGGCGTGGCGCGGCCGGGCCTGGAGAGCGTGGACGGCTCCGTGGCGGTGTTGCTGTGGCACGAATTCCGCAGGCGGCGCGACCCGCGGGCGCTGGAGACGCTGCTGGCGTACAACGTGCAGGACGCGCTGAACCTCGAGCCGCTGATGGTCGAGGCCTACAACCGCAAAGTGGACGGCACGCCCTTCGCTACCAGCCATCGCCTGCCGCCGCCGACGATGGCGGCCAACCCCTTCACCGCCGACGCCGACCTGCTGCGCCGCCTGCTCAGCGATTTCCCGTGGGTCCTGCCGTTCGCCCAGGCCCACGGGTCGCAACCCGTGGGCTTTGCGGAGGAAAACGCTCCGTGAATGACCCCCGCTCCCTGTACGGCCAGCACGCCGACATCCTGGGCAGCGCCGTCCTCGCCGACGTACTCGATGGCCTGGGCCACCGCACCTCGGCGCTGCCGCCCTCGCTGCGGCCGCTCCGCCCCGAATGGAAGCTGTTCGGCCGGGCGCGCACCCTCAGCGCCGTCACGATCGCGTACGAGCCGCGCCACCCTTACGTCGTCGAGATGGAGTGCGTCGATGCGCTGACCGAGGGCGACGTGCTGGTGGCCACGACGAACGGCGACCGCGGTAGCGCCCTGTGGGGCGAGCTGCTCTCGACGTCCAGCCAGGCGCACGGGGCGGTCGGCGCGGTGATCGACGGCCTGACGCGCGATGCGGCGCGGATCGTGGCGATGGATTTCCCGGTGTTCGCCGCCGGCTTCTCGCCACTGGACTCGAAGGGCCGCCTGGAGTGCGTCAGTCACGGCGAGCCGATCCGCGTCGGCGACTGCGTGGTGCGCACCGGCGACTGGGTATTCGGCGACGTGGACGGGGTCGTCGTGGTGCCTGCGGAATTGGCGGAGGCGGCCTTTGCGCGGGCGCTGGAGAAGGCGGCCGGCGAGAACCGGGTGCGGGCGGAACTGGCGAAGGGCCGCAGTCTGCGCGAGGTCTTCGCCGAGTACGGTATTCTCTGACGGAGCTGTTTAGACAGCGCTCGCCTGTTTAGCCGCGAGCGGTGAGCCAGATCCCGCTACGCGGGGGCGAGCGTGGGACCCGCGCTCGCCGCTCGCGGCTAAACAGGCGCACAGCTCAGAGGCAGTCAGGGCGATTGCGGTCGCGTCCCCAATCCGCGCAGGCAGCACAGCTTCACAGACGGGTTACGCGGGCCGTGGCGAAAATGCGGCCGGCGAGTTGACAGTACAGCCCGCCCGGCCGGAAAATGGAGAGTGTTCGACGTGGTCGTCGTGTCTACGGGAATGGGTGCGGCCGTCACGGCCGTGCGTTCCATCACCACCCATGGAGGACCTGCCGTGAATCGCTTCGTGAAGATGTCGGGTTTGACGCTGGCGGCGTGGGGGCTGCTGGCCTGTGCGAATCCCTCCTCCGCCCGGGCGCAGTATTACGACTGCGGCACCACGATCGTGGCGCCGGCCCCGGTCTTCGCCTACTCGGCGCCGGCCCCGTTCGTCGCCTACGCCGCGCCCGCTCCCGTGGTGGCCTACGCGCCTCCGGTCGTCTCCTACTACGCCCCGGCCCCAGTCGTCTCCTACTACGCCCCGCGCTACGTCGCCCCGGTCCGCTACTCCTACTACGCGCCGGTCGTGACGTACTCGGCCCCGGTGGTCGTGTCCCCAGGGTATGCGTCCACGACGTACTATTACCGCGGCCTGTTCCGGCCGCGCCGCGTCTTCGCCGCGACGACGTACTACCCGTGAGCGGGTGACGGCCGGCGGAAAAAGCGCGGGCCTGCCGGGGAGCGCGAGGCGCGTTCCTCCGGCAGGCCCTCGTCGCGTTGCCGGACGGCGCAGAAGGGCACGCGCCGCGGGTCGGGCCGGGAATCACCCCGCCGTGGAGGACTCCCGGCCGGCGGTCCTGCTAGCACTCGCGCATCTTCCGCAGGACCAGGCGGACCCGCTGCTTGGCCAGGCGCGTCTGACGCTCTTTTCGACGCCGCTGGCGTTTCAGCCGCTGCACCGCCGCCAGAAACCGCAATGTCTCTGGCTCGCCATAGATCATGGCGAGTTCTCCTTTCGCGCTCGCTCGGCCCGAGAACGCCTGGCGCCTCCGCGGCCATTCGGGGCATCGGACCGAGCCCCTGTTGTCGCCGTCACCGGCCTGTCCCCTGCGTGCCTCCGTCCCTCGTTCCGCCGCCGGGACCGACCGCCGCTTTTTCGTCTATACCAATCTTACGCCACCACTGCAACAGGCGAACCGGAATTCCCCCGCCTGCCGAAAGCACCCGTTCGGTTTGACACGGCGCCTGCTCGACCCGTACACTTACTTTCTTCAACCAGTTCGCGCCCCGCTGTCGCGTCGGCAGCTGGCAGGCGGCGCATCCCCCTCGCGTTGGGGAGCGACGGCCCGCTGCTCAAGGCTCGAACGGGCTGAAGGGCTTTCCCCGAAGGGCTTCCCATGCCGGAGCAGTCGGACTCGCTCCTCCTCGCCCCTGCCGCCTTCACCCTGGACGACATCCTCATCACCGCCGAGTTGTCTTCCCGGCCGCCGCGCCCGCCGGACTTCCAGGCCGAAAACCGGGCGCTGCACGCCATTGGCCTCCACCTGGCCGACGAGTCCCAGGCGATCCTGCGAGAATTGGTGGCCGTCGCCCTGGACCTGTGCCGCGCCGGGACTGCCGGCCTGAGCCTGCTGGAGGCGACGCCCGCCGGGGAGGCGGTCTTCCGCTGGGTGGCGTTGTCCGGAGCCTATGCCCCTTACGAGGGCGGCACCACGCCGGCTGCGTTCAGCCCCTGCGGCACCTGTCTGGAGCGGCAGGCCCCACAGCTTTACGCCCGCCCCGCGCGCCACTTCACCTACTTCGACGGCATCGAGCCGCCCATCGTGGAGGCCCTGGTGATCCCGTTGCCGGGCGACGGCCGGCCCCAGGGCACCATCTGGATCGTGGCCCACGACGAGAGCCGCAAGTTCGACGCCGAGGACGTGCGCGTTATGACCGGCCTGGCCGCCTTCACTGCCGCCGCTCTGCGCGCCGCGTCGGCGAGGGAGGCGGCTGAGGCAGCGGCCCAGTGCGAGCAATCCGACCGTGCCACCGCCGAAGCGGAGGTCGAACGAGGGCGGCGGACGACGGAGGCCCTGCGTGCCTCCGAGCAGCGGCTGTCCCTGGCCCTCGACGCCGCCGGCATGGGCACCTGGGACTGGGACTTGCTCACCGGCCGCGTGGTCTGGAGCCGACACCACGAACGGCTGTTCGGCTATGGCCCCGGCGAGGCCGCTGACACCCTTGAGGCGTTCCGCCGCCGTATTCATCCCGACGACCTCCCCGCGACCGAGCGGCGGATCCGGCAGTCCCTGGAGACTCAGGAGGAGTACCGAGACGAGTACCGGGTCGTCTGGCCCGACGGCAGCATCCACTGGATCCAGGGCGCGGGGCGTTTCGACGCCGACGGGACTGGGCGGCCGGTGCGGATGCGTGGCGTCGTGGTCGAGACCACCGACCGCCGGCAGGCGGAAGAGGCCCTGCACGAACAGGCCCGGCAGTTGACCGAGGCCGACCGCCACAAGGACGCCTTCCTGGCCCAACTTGCACATGAGCTGCGCACCCCCCTGGGGTCGCTGCTGAACGGCCTGCGCCTGCTCCACCTACAAGGTGGCGACCCGGCCGTCCGGAGGCAGGCGCTGGACCTGGCCATGCGTCAGGTTCACCAGCTCACCCGGCTCATCGAGGGCCTGCTGGACCTCGCCCGGGTGCGGCAGGGCAAGATGGACCTGCAGAAGGCGGCGGTGGACTTGAACGCCTGCGTGGCCCGCGCCGTCGAGGCCGCCCGCCCGTTCATCGACGGGCGCGGCCACGACCTGGAAGTCGCACTCCCGCTGGGTCCGGTGCCACTGGAGGCCGACCCGTCACGGCTGGAGCAGGTAGTCGTCAATCTCCTGCACAACGCGGCCAAGTACACGGAGGTGGGCGGGCGCATCTGCCTGGTGGTCGAGCGCGGGCAGGGCGAAGCAGTGGTGCGCGTCCGGGACACGGGCATCGGCCTGGCCCCTGAGATGCTTCGCCGCGTCTTCCAGCTGTACGCCCAGGTCGAGGGGGCGCGCGACCACGCGCAAGGGGGCCTGGGCATCGGCCTGTCCCTGGTCGCGGGCCTGGTCGAACTCCACGGCGGCAGCGTGCAGGCGTACAGCGATGGCCTCGGCTACGGCAGCGAGTTCGTCGTGCGCCTGCCCGCCCTGCCGGACGCCTCCGCCGCGCCGCCCGAGGTCTGGGTGGAGACGGCCCCCGCCCCAGCCCGGCGGCTGCGCGTGCTGGTGGTGGACGACAGTTTGGACGGCTCGGAGAGCCTGGCAACCCTGCTGCGGCTGTGGGGCCACCACACGGAAGTGGTCCACGATGGAGAGTCGGCCCTGGCGGCGGCGCGGGCCGCGCCGCCGGATGTCGTACTGCTGGACATCGGCCTGCCCGGCATGGACGGGCATGAGGTGGCGCGGAGGCTGCGCTGGCAGGAGGGCCTGGGGCAGGTGCGACTGGTGGCCGTGACCGGCTACGGCAGGGCCGAGGATTATGAACTCTCCCGGGAGTCGGGGTTTGACGACCATCTCCTCAAGCCCGTAGACCTGGACGCCCTGCGTGAAATGTTAGCCCGGTTCGGCACCGAGCGAATGGGCCGGGTCGAAGGTTCTGACCGCACGACGGGAAAATGATCCGCAGCTCCGGGCGGGACTCAACGGACCGCTGTGCGAAGTGGTGGGTGATTGGCGTGACGCTGACCGTCCTGCTTGGGATCGGGGCCTTCGTTTGCGGCGGGGGCACTAGGTCAGCGCGTCATCACGCGGCTCGTCTCGCCCACCGCCACGATCCGGAATGTTGGCCCCGCGCCGAACACCGCTCCCGCCGCCGCCGCCATCATCGACACCCACAGGCCCGCGAAGGCGTACCAAGTGACCCGGGTTGCCGCCTCCCTGATGGCCTCCCGGTTCTGGGGGTCCTGTACTTCCTGGGCGGCCTTGTCGGCGGCCCCCGACAGCCTGCGTCGCCAAGCTTCGATTTGATCGGCCGGCACGCCTGCATTACGCCAGTTCGTTTCCCAGTTCTGGGTTGAGTCCACGTGCGAGAGGTTGGCCGCCCCCACCATGGCGCTGAAACCGGCTCGGACTCCGGCCGCCCCCAGCCCCAGCAGGAAGGCGAGCAGTAGAGCCCACATGATGATCCCGTAGAGCGCCGCCTCCACTTTATTCTCGCCGACCGTAAACTGGCTGGTCACCAACCCGCCCACGAAAAGCGCCACGCAGGTGATCAGGATCGTCCACACCAATGCCGCTGTGTGCAGGTTGGTCGGATTGATGCGCTCGCTTACGGTCAGCCCCACCGCCCCCCCCAAAAGGGACAGCAGGAAATACAGTGCCAGCGCTAGAATGCCGCCCGCGAAGATTGCGCTCCATCGGATACGGGTGCCGACGGACACCAGGTCTTCCACACGAGGCGCGGTTACAGAATCAGCCATGAATACTTGTCCTTCCCTCTGGCAAAGATCTCGTTTAAATCATGTGTTGTGCGTGAAGGCAGCCACGCTGGCGCCTGCGCATGGGCAGGGGATTACTCATCAGCGGTTGCAGCCACCGAAAAGGAAAGCCAAGAGGACGAAGGGCAATGGCAGGCCCAGGATCAGCGCGGCCAAGCCCCAGCGTACGCTGCCCAGTCGTTTCAGCCCGTTTCGCAACATGAAGGATGTCCTTCCGAAAAAAGGTTACCGACCCAATGACGAGTCACCCAGTCTTAAAGGAACTAGCAAACCCCATACCGGCTGTTGCGGGGAACAGCGGGACGGGGCCGTCCTGAGGATGCGTCGGCCCGAAGATGCCAGCCCGGTGAAACGCGGCCTGGCCGCCTCACGGCCAGTCGCGGAGCCGCTGCCGCACGCATTCCCGGTCCTCGGCCGTCATCCCGGGGGCTTCCGCCCGGCCGCCCGCCGCCTGTTTCGGACAGGTCCACCAGCAACCCTACGAAGGAAGCGTCCGGGGCGACGCTGCCCACCCGGCAGGCTTGCGCCTCCGAAAACGAACGAGGGCCGGGGGTCCGTCGCATCTCGACGGCCCCCCGGCCCTCGTTCTTCTCTCCCCGACCCTCGCAATGCCGTCAACTGCAGCCGGTGGTCGCGCCGCAGGTGTCGCACTTAAGACACGCGCCGTTGCGGACGAGCGTGAGCTGGCCGCACTCGCCGCACGGGTCGCCCTCGTAGCCCTTGAGGCGGGCGAGGCGCACCTTCTCCTCGCGCGTGGACAGGCCGGCGGGCTTGACGGCGGTCTTGTGGCCGTTGCCGTTCTCCGGCAACGGGTGTAGGTGCTCCGAGCGCGGCGTGGCGAAGGCCTTGGCGACCGGCTTGGGCTCGAAGATGCGCTCCGAGACGACTTCCTCGCCGACGAACTCCGGCTCGCCCTCCTCGCGGTGCAGGGCGTCGCCGCGCAGGTCCTCCTCCTCGACATGGGCCAGGTCGTGCCGACCGAGGTAGGTGATCGCCAGCTCGCGGAAAATGTAGTCGATGATCGACGTGGTCATCTTGATGTGCGGGTTGCCCTGCACCATGCCGTTCGGCTCGAAGCGCGTGAACACGAAGGCATCCACGAACTCGTCGAGCGGCACGCCGTGCTGCAGGCCCAGGGAGATGGCGATGGCGAAGCAGTTCGTCATGCTGCGGAAGGCGGCGCCCTCCTTGTGCATGTCCACGAAGATCTCGCCCAGCTGGCCGTCCACGTACTCGCCGGTGCGCAGGTAGATCTTGTGGTTGCCGATGCGGGCCTTCTGGGTGTAGCCGGCGCGGCGGTCGGGGAGGCGGCGGCGGCGGGCGATGTAGCGGTGGACGATCCTCTCGGCGATGCGCACCGGCTCGGCCTTCGTCTCCTCGGCGGCCGCCTCCGGCTCGACGGCGTCGATGACGGTGTTGAGCGGCTGGCTCAGCTTGGAGCCGTCGCGGTACAGGGCGTTCGCCTTGAGCATCAGCTGCCAGCTGAGGAGGTAGGCGTTCTTGACGTCCTCGATGGTGGCCTCGTGCGGCATGTTGATCGTCTTCGAGATGGCGCCGCTGACGAACGGCTGGGCGGCGGCCATCATGCGGATGTGCGCCTCGGCGGACAGGAAGCGCTGGCCGAACCTGCCGCACTTGTTGGCGCAGTCGAAGACGGGGTAGTGCTCGGGCTTCAGGTGCGGCGCCCCCTCAATGGTCATGCTGCCGCAGACGTAGGCGTTGGCCTCGTTGACCTGGGCGCGGCTGAAGCCGAAGGCGATCAGCACGTCGAAGCCGGGCGCCTCGAGCTGTTCCTGGGCCAGGCCGAGTCGCTCGCGCAGGAAGTCGTCGCCGATGGTCCAGCGGTTGAAGACGAAGGACAGGTCGAAGGCGCCGGGGAGGAGGCCCTCGACGCGCTTGAGGATCTCGTCGGTGAAGCCCTTGGCCTTGAGGGAGGCGCGGTTGACGTGGGGGCAGCCGTGCAGGGTGCCGGTGCCGCGGCAGTAGCGGACGACGTCCTCGATCTGGCGCGGCGTGTAGCCGAGGCGCTCAAGGGCCGGCGGGGTGGAGGCGTTGATGATCTTGAAGTAGCCGCCGCCCGCGAGCTTCTTGAACTTCACCAGGGCGAAGTCCGGCTCGACGCCGGTCGTGTCGCAGTCCATGACCAACGCAATAGTGCCGGTCGGAGCGATGCAACTGACCTGGGCGTTGCGGTAGCCGTGCTTCTCGCCCAGTTCGACCATGCGGTCGGACTCCGCGCGCGCCGCCTTGAGGAGGTAATCGGGACAGTATTTGTCGTCAATCCCGACGGGCGGGATGGTGAGGCCCTCGTACTCCTCCGGCGGGACGTTATAGGCGGCGCGGCGGTGGTTGCGGACGACGCGCAGCATGGCGTCGCGGTTGTGCTGGAAGCGCGGGAACGGCCCGACGCCGGCAGCGATCTCCGCAGAGGTGGCGTAGGAGGCGGCGTGCATCAGGGCGGAGATGGCGCCGCACTGGGCGCGGCCCTCCGGCGAGTCGTAGGGCAGGCCCTGGACCATGAGCAGGGCACCCATGTTGGCGTAGCCCAGGCCGAGGGTGCGGAAGTCGTAGGACTTCTGGGCGACGGTGACGCTGGGGAACTGGGCCATGTAGACGGAGATCTCCAGGATCAGCGTCCACAGGCGCGTGGCGTGGCGGAAGGAATCGACGTCGAAGCGGCCGGACTTCGCGCTATAGAACCTTAAGAGATTCAAAGAGGAGAGATTGCACGCTGTATTATCGAGGAAATTGTACTCTCCGCACGGGTTGGAAGCGTTGATCCTGCCGTCGGCGGGGCAGGTGTGCCATTCGTTGATCGTCGTGTCGAACTGCAGGCCGGGGTCGGCGCAGGCCCACGCGGCGTAAGCGATCTCCTCCCACAGTTCGCGGGCCTGCAGCGTCTTGTGCGGCCTGGGGGCGCGGCCCTCGCGCTTCGCCTTCTCCTTCTCGGTGCGCCAGTAGAGGTGCCACGGGGCGTCCTTCTGGACCGCCTCCATGAACTCGTCGCTGACGCGCACCGAGTTGTTGCTGTTCTGCCCGGAAACCGTCTGGTACGCCTTGGAGGTCCAGTCGGTGTCGTACTCCTCGAACTTCAGCGCCGTGAAGCCTTGCTTGCCGAGGTGGAGGACGCGCTCGATGTAGTTTGCGGGGACCAGGGCCGCCTGCGCCTCGGCGATGGCCTTGCGCAGCTCCTGGTTGCGGTCGCGGTCGAACCTGTCCTCGGCGCGGGGCCAGCGGTGGCAGGCACGCAGGATGGCGTTGAGGTGGCGGTTGAGCAGCTTCGAGCCCGTGACCAGGGACGCGACTTTCTGCTCCTCGACCACCTTCCAGTTGACGAAGCTCTCGATATCCGGATGATCGAGATCGAGAACCACCATCTTCGCCGCGCGACGTGTTGTCCCGCCGGACTTTATGGCCCCGGCGGCGCGGTCGCCGATCTTGAGGAAGCTCATCAACCCGCTGGACTTGCCGCCGCCGGAGAGCGGTTCGCCCTCGGCGCGCAGGGCGGAGAAATTTGTCCCCGTACCCGACCCGTATTTAAAGATGCGGGCCTCTCGGACCCACAGGTCCATGATGCCGCCTTCGTTCACCAGGTCGTCCTGGATAGCTTGTATAAAACATGCGTGTGGAGCTGGCCGCTCGTAGGCGGACGTCGAGCGCTTCACCTCCTCCGTCTGCGGCTCGACGTAGTAGTGCCCCTGCGGCGGCCCCTCGATGCCGTACGCCCAGTTCAGCCCGGTGTTGAACCACTGCGGACTGTTCGGCGCCGCCATCTGCCCCGCGAGCATGTGGCACGTCTCGTCGTAGAACGCCCGCGCGTCGGCCTCGCTGTCGAAGTAGCCGCCCTTCCAGCCCCAGTACGCCCAGCAGCCCGCCAGGCGGCGGAACACCTGCCGCGCGTCCGTCTCCTGGCCGGTGCTGGGGTCGCCCTCGGCGGCCCGGCTGCGCTGCAGCCACTCCGGCACGCCGGCCTCGGCGACGCGCTCGGACTTCTCGGGCAGGCCGGCCTTACGGAAGTACTTCTGCGCCAGGACGTCCACCGCGACCTGCGACCACGACTCGGGCGCCAGCAGATCCTTCATCTCGAACACCACCGACCCGTCGGGGTTGGTGATGCGCGACGTGCGCGCCACGAACGTGAAGGCGGCAAAGGGGTCCTGGCCCGCGACGGTGTAACGACGGGGAATCTGCAGCATGGGGCAAACACGTTTTGATGGGGATGAACTCGGTGGTCTTCCTCGCTGGTGAGGAACTTAATGATCCAACCCACCAGGTCAGTTGTCCAGGGCCGAGGAAGCAAAACCCATAAGAAGGCCTGGCCTGCCGCTGTCATCTCCCGTATAATCCATTCCCTATGCGTTTTTCGCAAACCCGACGCCCCGGGATCGCCGCTTGCGAAATCTCTCTAAATGTTATTCGGCCTCGGTCATCGTTTCGGCCATCTGCCAAACCGGCAGGCGTGCAAGCCGTCGCGGTTCCTTGCCACAACCAGCGTCCCGCCTTCCGCTTGCGTCGTCAGTTGACAAGCGCCGAAAAGTCGGCGCCCAACTTTCGGCGCC